>JBEVKB010000109.1:0-5088 GCA_040509875.1 Steroidobacteraceae bacterium
TAGTAGCCGCTGAGCCGAGCGCTCAACACGTCGTCGATCAAAGGGCCCGACAGCGTCGCGGCCACCACGGAATCCAGCTTGTGCGTCGTCGAGACTTTGAGCTTGCTCTCGAACTCATCCGCCGGCTTGTTGCTGTTGATGACGATGGCGCCGCCAGTCACGTTACGACCGAACAACAATCCCTGCGGACCGCGCAATACTTCGACACTGGCGGTATCGAAGAAATCGAAAATCAAGCCGGAGTTGATGCCCAGGTAGACGCCATCGTAAAACGTGCCCACGGCAGGCTCGATGGAAGGAATGGAGCTATTGGGGCCGAGTCCGCGAATCGTGAAGTTGCCGGTCGCCTTCTGCGAGCCGATGCTGTCGAGCTGCACATTGGGCATTCTCACGGTCAGCGACTGAAGGCTCGAATTGAAACCTTCTTTCAGCTCCTTGCCGCTGAAAGCCGTGATTGCAACCGGAACATCCTGACTGGCCACTGCATCGACTTGTTTGGTCGACGTGACCATCACTTCTTCCAACGTTCCTTCATGACCGGTGGCAGCGCTTTGCGCGAAGCTCACCAAAGGTGCGGCCAGCCCTGCAGCCAACAGGCATCGTCGTGATCTGAGCATGATATCTCTCGCATTAAATAAACCTGTTCGAGATATCGACGTTTGCTCGCCTAAACAGACATTGCTGGAGAGTCACTCCAGCACGCCGACCGCGACAACACCAGAGTCGAGATCTGGTGTCCAATGTCCGAAACCACGACCCGATGGCGATTACAGAGTGATGTGAGAAAGGATTCGCATCAGATGCCGTGCGCCTTCTTGATGATTTCCGCAGCTCGCTCACCGATCACGACGCACGGCGCCATCGTATTGCCGCTGGGAACGTTGGGCATGATCGAGGCGTCCGCGATACGCAATCGGTCGACGCCATGGACCTGCAATCGACCATTGACGACGGACATCGAGTCGCGGCCCATCTTTGCGGTACACGCCTGGTGCCAGAACGTAACCGCCGCATCTCGAATATAACTTTCCATTTCGGACGCACCGAGCTTGCCCGGCATGGCTTCGCGCTTCAGCAACTTCCTGAAGGCGGGCGCATGAGCCATCTCTCTGCCGACCTCGATCGTCGCCACAGCGCTGCGCAGATCGTCAGGATGCGAAAGGGTGTTGGCCTCGATACGAATGGCGTCGTGCACGTCAGGGCCTGTGAGATGCAGTGAGCCGCGACTCTTCGGATGCGACAGCCCCGCGAATACCATCCAGCCGTGCCGAGGCACACCGCGATGTGCGGTTTCCGGTGTGGGCACCGGGAATTCGAGTTGGCAATGAAACACATCGGGAGCGTCGAGGCTCGGATCGGTCTTCCAGTAGAGCGTGGCTTCGGATCCGCCATTACCCACCGCGAGCGGTTCGCTCGACTCGAAGATACAACCGAACGACACGTGATCTTGATGGTTGCGTCCAACACCCGGCAGATGCTGGATCACGGGAATGCCGTGCGGACGCAGTTCCGCCTCCGGGCCGATGCCCGACTGCATCAACACTTTCGGCGTGTTGATCGCGCCCATCGCCAGGATCACTTCGCGATCGGCCATGATCTGCGTGCGATGCGAGCCCTGAATGACTTCCACGCCGATGACCGTGGTACCGCTGAAGACCAGCTTGCTCACTTGCGTGTGCACCAGAACGGTGAGGTTGGGCTGGTCCATCTTCGGCAAGATGTAGGAGCGGAAGATAGATGAGCGTCGCCCCGCCTTCACGATCAGATCGTTGATCGCCACACCGCCGCGACCTTCCATCATCGATCCGTTGGGACTCTCGAACGCAGGAATGCCAAGCGACGCGGCCGCATCGACCATGGCGATCGCCACGGGTTGCGGATCGCGAATCGTGTCGACGTGCACTGGACCGCCGGTGCCGCGGCGAATTGGATCGGGTGTGCCCTGCCAATCTTCGATACGACGATAGATATTCAGTATCGATCGATAGCCCCATGCTTCGTCATCAGCCTCTTGTGCGAAATGTTCCCAATCACTCTGGTGACCGCGCGCCCAAACCATCACGTTGATGCTGGAACTGCCTCCCAGCACCTTGCCCATGTTGAGCGGAATCGCACGTTGATTGAGATGCACGTTCGGCTGAGCCACGAACTGCCAGTCGCGATCGGACCCCAGATTGAGCGGCCACTGCCCTGGCGTGAGCACTTCGGGCACGTCATCCGTGCCGCCGGCTTCGATCAGCAGAACGCTCACGCCAGGATTCTCTGCAAGTCGGCCCGCCAGGGCGCAACCGGCAGATCCTGCGCCACACACGATGAAGTCGTAGCGTTCTGGAAGCTGCGAGGCGTTGCTGCCCCTGGATGGGTGGATTCGATTGGAGGATGTCGACATCGTGATTGCCTACTGTTTCTTGGCCTTCAGTACCGCCGCCTTCGCCGCACGATCGATCGTGCTCGCGACCACCTTCGGCTGCGTCATGAAGACAGCATGGCTGGCGGAGACTTTGGTGATATTCGCTCCGATGCGCTCCGCCATATGAGCCAGCATTGCCTGATCGAATGCCTTGTCCTCGGTTGCGATCACCGCCCAGCTGGGCTTGGTTCGCCACGCCGCGTGCTCGATCTTGGTCTCGAACACCGACATGTTGATCGGCACCTGCGAGTCCCGCATGAACGCCGCGTCCGCGTCGCTCGCGTCATGGGCAAAGCCGGCCTTGAATTTTTCCAGGCTCAGATAACCGAATCCGCTCTTGTGCGTTTCGATGACGAATTCAGGCGTCGGCGCGAACCCCTGATACTGTTGCGCCGTCGACTCGCCCGCATCGGGCGCGAGCGCGGAAACGTAAACCAGGCCAACGACGTTCGAGTGCGTGCCCGCTTCGGTGATGACCGTCCCTCCCCATGAGTGTCCGACGAGAATGGTCGGGCCGTTCTGGCGATCGAGTACGCGCTGCGTAGAAGCGACATCGTCGGCGAGCGAAGTGAGCGGGTTCTGCACGATCGTGACGCGGTACCCGCGCCGGGTCAGTTCGTCATAGACCCCGCGCCAGCCAGAGCCGTCCGCGAAAGCGCCGTGGACCAGCACGATGTTCTTTGCCGGAGTGGCGCCTGGCGAAGCCGTTGATGTTTGCGCGTGAGCCGTCGTGTTCAGCGCAGCCGCTGCCACGACGGTCGCGATGATTCGAGTGTTCGTCATGACGCTTCTCCGTCGGAAGGTTGTTACGGAGAAGCGATGCTCGCGGAATGAAGCTCGTCCATCCTGAACGGACGGGACGCTGGTTGAACAATCGGGCCGTGGCTCGCGAGTGTTGTTAGCGCCGATGCAAGCGTTGCCACGCGCCTGGGCTCAAACCCACTGAACGCTGAAACGCGCGGGTGAAGTGGCTCTGGTCCGCGAAACCACATTCGAGAGCGATGTCGGCCAACATGCGGCGAGAGCTCGCCAACAAGCCCTTCGCCTTTTCGATCCGCAGCTGTAGCAGCCACCCGTGCGGCGACATGCCCGTCGATCCACGGAATGCGCGTGTGAAATGGCGAATCGACAACTCGCACGCCTTCGCCAACTCCGCGAGCGTGATGCCTCCTGTGAGATTCGCGGCGAGCAATTCCTTGGCGCGTCTCTCTTGCCAGCGCGCCAACGTGCCAATCTTCGCATCCGTTCTCGCGCGCATGCCGCCGTAGGTGTGCGCTACGTGAGTTGCCAGTGCCATGGCGAGATGGTCGACGAAAAGTTCGCTGGCTTGGCCAGGCGCGGCCAATGCGGGCCGAATCGAAAGCAACAGGTGGCGAGCAACGGGATCTCGCAGTGCCTTGCCCGGCTCATGGCGAAGCTCATCGATCAACGGCGAGTTCGCATCGTCGGCAAGCGCATCGAGAGATTTACGCGGGATGTATAGATCCACCGCGTGAAAGGGATCCCGGCGGTCTATCGCCAGGTTCGTTCGCAGGTCGAAGATGGCCACCGCGCCTGCTTCAAACTCGCGAGGGCGGATCAAGCGACCGTCTGCGTACAGATCGAAATCCGGACAGGCCTGCAGTTGAAGCGCGATCAGGAAGGCATCGTCGCGAATCGGTTCGGTGGTACCGACATCGTCGCGACCCGAAACGAGTTCGAGAAACGCGAGGCCCGACTTGCAGGCGGTGTTCGTCTGCAAGACGGGCGCGCGTTGCAGATTCAAAGAGTCGGTGATGGCGCGCGGCCCATGGGACTCTCGTTGTTCCAGCTGAATTCCGTGGCTCATACTGTAGGCACTGTACCACCGTCGATGACGTACTCCGCGCCCGATATGGAAGCCGCCCGAGGCGAGACCAGAAACGCTATGAGGTCCGCGACTTCGCGTGGCTGCGCAGGGCGTCCCAACGGGATGCCGCCCAGTCCTTTCATGATGAGCTGCTTGCCGCCTTCGTAGTCCGTACCCGCTTGAGCGGCGAGGCGCTCGGCAAGCGCGACTGAGGCTTCGGTCTCGATCCAGCCGGGAGAAACGCGCACCACGCGGATACCTTTCGGCGTAACTTCTTTCGAGAGCGCCTTGCTGTAGGTCGACAAAGCAGCCTTTGCAGCGGCGTAAGCGATCGTCGAGTCCGGCAACGGCAACACCCGCTGGATCGACGTGACATGGATGATGACCCCAGAGCGTTGCGCGATCATCGCAGGCAGCAAAGCGCGGTCGAGACGGACAGCGGACATGAGATTCAGGTTCAACTCTTTCGACCACTGCGAATCGTCGAGCGCTGCGAACCCTCCTGCCGGCGAAGTAGAACCGCCGACCACATTGACGAGTATGTCGATGCCGCCCAGATGCTGGCGCACTGAGTCCGCAGCGTGTTGCGCCCCTTCTGCCGTCGAAAGGTCAGCGGCGACATAGTGCACGTTCTCAATCGCGCGGCTCGGAAGTGAAAGCGCAGCAGCTACGACTCGCACGTCCGCTTCCACCAGTGCCTGGACTACCGCCGCACCGACGCCGCGAGCGCCGCCAGTGACCAACGCACGCATACCCGCAAGTCGCAAATCGAAGCTCATGACTTGATCTCCAACGATGCGATCGACTCTTTCATCTGGTTCATCGTGATGTCCTCTCAGGTTCGAGGCTT
>JBEVKB010000110.1:0-4874 GCA_040509875.1 Steroidobacteraceae bacterium
CCCCATGAGCGCGCGCTCCCGACACACTCTTGCGCAACCTTCCTGCTACACTCCCGCGACATTCGCAAAGCGCTCGCGGCGCTGCCTGCAAGTCCCTGGAGCCGCTCATGAAACTGGTGACCGCGATCATCAAGCCCTTCAAAGTCGATGAAGTCCGCGAGGCGCTGTCCGAAGTGGGCGTCGCCGGCGTGACCGTCACCGAGGTCAAAGGCTTCGGCCGGCAGAGGGGTCACACGGAGTTGTACCGCGGCGCTGAATACGCCGTCGATTTTCTACCTAAGTGCCGGATCGAAGTGGCAGTCGATGACGAGAACGTGGAGCGCGTGATGGAGGCCATCACCGCCGCCGCCAAGACCGGTCACATCGGCGACGGCAAGATTTTTCTGACGTCATTGGGTCACGTCATCCGCATCCGAACCGGCGAAACCGATTCGCAGGCCATCTGACCCACATCCATCCGTCGACGGAGTAAGTCATGTTGCGATCTGCGATTACGCTGACGATGCTGGGCGCCTTGCTGACTACGGGCGTGGCCGGCGCAGCCGAGGTTTACAAGTACACCGACGACAAGGGCAACGTCTACTATACGGACAAGCCCCGCGAATTGGACGCGCAGCGACTCAACGTACAGACGGCAAAGGCAAGTCCCGCTGCGCCGACGCCAGCGCCGGCACCCGGCGCTGATCTCAAACGCATGCAGGATGCAGACGCTGCCCGCAAGCAAGCGTCTACGCAGAAGTCCAACGAGGCCGAAGTGGCCCAGACAAACGCGAAGGATCGCGCCGAGCGCTGCAAGAAAGCGCGCGATCGCTACGATACGTACATCACTTCCCGCAAACTGTTCGAGGAAAAGCCCGGTGGCGAGCGTCGCTACCTCACCGGCGAAGAACTCGACTCGGCGCGCGCGGACGCTAAAACCAGCATGGATCTCTGGTGCAAATGACATTGCGAGTCGGATTTATCGGCCTCGGCGCCATGGGCGTCGGCATGGCCAACAACCTGCATAAACGCGGAATGTTGACGGCAGTGTGGAATCGAACCCACGCACGCGCCGTGACAGTGGCACAGCAGACCGAGGCCCTGGCGGCGGCGACACTGAACAGATTGGCCGACATGGCGGACATCATCGTGATGTGTGTCTCGGCCGACGAGGATGTGTTGAGCGTCGTCGACGAACTGCTCGCCTCCGACATCGTAGGCAAGATCGTCATCGATTGCTCCACCGTCAGCGCCGACACGGCGCGAGTGGCCGCTCATCGACTGCGCATACGCGGAGCACGCTTTCTAGATGCGCCCGTCAGTGGCGGTGTCGAAGGAGCGCGCGATGGCACGCTGGCCATCATGGTCGGCGGCGAAGCGGAAGCATTCGAACGCGCCAAGCCCGTACTGGAAGCAATGGGCCGTACCGTCACTCACTTCGGCGAGACTGGCGCCGGACAGGCAGCCAAGGCCACCAACCAGATCATGTGCGCGGGTGTCATCCAGGCAGTGGCCGAAGCGATGGCGTTCGCCAAGTCGCAGGATCTACCGCTCGACAAACTCATCGAGACTCTCGGCAAGGGTGCTGGCTCGAGTTGGTATTTCGTGCATCGCGCGCCCAACATCGTGCGAGATGAATATCCGCCCGGCTTCCGGGTACGCCTGCATGAGAAGGATCTGAAGATCTGTCGTGCGATGGCAGCGCGTCACGGCGTGCAACTGCCGCTGATCGAGATGACGCTGGTTCACTATCGTCGCCTCATCGAGCAGGGTCACGGCGACGAGGACATCTCCACGCTGTTCCGTCTCAAGGACGCGCTGTTTACAGCGGCTCGCGATACCAAGGCTGCGCTGGATTCGAACTCGAACTGATCGCCCACGGGCTGCCATTGCCATGCCGATCTTTCTTGCGACACCGGATCCATAGCCATGGCCTCGACCGCACCCGATCGTCGCGGTCCCGCACCCACGCTGCATCTTCCAGACTTCTGTGCCGCGCGCGCGATACTCGCAGTGGTACTGATCGTCGAACTGGTCGCCATCATGTTCGCGCTCGCGCGCCAGTCGCTGCAGGATAGTTTCTGGGTCGACCTGGCAGGCTGCTCGCTGTTCCTGCTGTGGATCGGGCTCGGTTGCACGGCAGTCCTGTGTCGCACGCGGGCCTGGTTGCAACAAATGCCGGTGGCGCAGGCAGCCGTAATCGCATTGAGCATGCTTTTGCTGTGCGTGGGCCTGATCTCGGAACTGGTCTACCAGGTCGGGCAACTCTGGAGCGCCGGACAACTGGTTGTTCGCACCATGTTTCCGATCGGCCATGCCGGCTTCCTGTTACGCAACCTGGCCGTGGGCTTCATCGTCAGCGCACTGGCGCTGCGTTATTTCTACGTGAGCGCGGAAGGCAAGCGCAGTGTCGAGATGGCGGCGCAGGCACGCATTCGCGCGCTGCAGGCCCGTATCCGGCCGCACTTCCTGTTCAACAGCATGAACACCATTGCCGAACTCACTCGCTCCAATCCCGAGCGCGCCGAGCAGGCAGTGGAGGATCTCGCCGACCTGTTTCGCGCCAGTCTCAGCGACGCGCATACGCAGATTCCGTTGCGTGACGAATTCGAAATCGCCCGCACGCATCAACGCATCGAACAGCTGCGATTGGGCAACCGGCTGCAGGTCATCTGGGATGTGGATAGCCTGCCCATGCGTGCCCAGGTGCCCGGCCTGATCGTGCAGCCGCTGCTGGAAAACGCGGTATATCACGGCATCGAGATGCTGCCCGCGGGCGGCACCATCACCATCGTCGGCACCTTCCACGACGGCCGCATCGAGATAGAAGTTCGCAATCCCATCCCGGTGCAGCATAATTACGTCGAACGCGAAGGCAACCGCATGGCCCTGGAGAACATCGGCCAGCGGTTGGAACTGGCATGGCCGGGCCGGGCACGAATCGAAACGCGGCAGGAAGGTACTGAATTTTTCGCCCGGCTGATCTTCCCTTACACCGAAACGGCGGCGCACCACTTCACCTCATGAAGTCGTCCACTGTATGAGATTGATCCTCGTCGACGATGAGCTGCCGGCGCGCGATCGCATGCGTCGCCTGCTGGCCGAGATCGAGGATTGCGAAGTCGTCGCCGAAGCGTCCACCGGCGAACAGGCGCTCGCACAATGCGCGGAGCTGCGGCCGGACATCGTCCTGCTCGACGTTCGCATGCCCGGGCTGTCCGGCATAGAAGTCGCGCGGCACATCGATTCACTCGAAGATCCACCGGCCGTCATCTTCACCACGGCTTACGACCAGTATGCCGTCGAAGCATTCGAGACCGAGGCAGTCGGCTACCTGCTCAAACCCGTACGCAAGGAAAAGCTGGCGCATGCGCTTCGGCATGCAGCGCGGATTTCACCGGCGCGACTCACGAAAATCGCCCAGTCGGCGCGCATCGAACATCGACGCGACCAGATCTGCGCACGCCTCGGCGAACAGCTGCGCCTCATTCCCATCGCCGACATCTACTATTTCCTGTCCGACCAGAAGTACATCACCGTGCGCCACAAGAACGGCGAGAACCTGATCGACGAATCGTTGAAGGCGCTGGGCGATGAATTCTCCGCGGACTTCGTCCGCATTCATCGCAACGCGCTGGTGGCGGAGAAACAGATTTCCGCTGTCGAGCGCTGTGACGATGGGCATTACATAGTGCGCGTACGCGAATGCGGCGACGTGCTGGAAGTGAGCCGCAGGCATGCGGCCGAATTGCTGCGAAGAATCCGCGGCGAGAACTAGAAGTTCTCAGAGAGATCAGCGCAGTCGTTTCACCAGCCGGCGACCGGTGGAAAACAGGATCAGCCCGCGACCCGCCCATCCGAGCAGGCGTTTCGGACCGATCATCACGACGGCAGCGAGACTTCCCGCAATCAACAAGGGTTGCGCAACGAAGCGCCGCGCCACCTCGATGACGTGATCGACGCCGCGCAGGCGCGTTTCGATATCACGAGTCATATGCGACAGCGAGCGGCGCTGCAATTCCGAACGCGCCAGCAACTCGCGCCGGCGGCTCTGTAATTCGACTCTGCGATCGCTCATTGACGGCTCACGACATCGATCTCACAGGTGACGCCTTAACTGATCGCGATCGCGCGCCAGTTCGGCGAGCGTGTCATCGAGCAGCGGCGGCTTGACCCGCAACTTCGCAGTGAGCACCAGCGCGGCCGCGACTGCCAGGAAAGCGAACACGCCGCACGTGATCAGTGCGGCGAGCAGCCGATGGGTGTCCCAGAAATAGAAGATGATGGTCAGCGCGCCGAGAAATACCGCGAGCAATGCGGCTATCAGCGCCACGAATGCCCACACCACCAACTCGGCAGCTCGCTGTACTTCTTCCTGCAGTTCCGTAGTCAGCAACTGCAGGCGCGTGTGCGCAATATTCACCAGCGTGCTGGCAAAGTTGTTCAGCGACTTGAACAAGCCGCTGGCCGATGCGCGGGTCTCTTCTTCCGGGAGCGCGTCCATCTATTTCACGCATCCTTTACGCAGTTGCGCGTTCAACGACGGCTGATCAGTACGCCGATGAGCAGGCCGACACCGGCAGCGATGCCGATCGACTGCCAGGGATTTTCGCGTACGTACTCTTCGGTGGCATCCGCCACTTCACGAACCTGCTTCAGCGCTTCGGCTTCGGCGGCCGTGAGGCGCACCTTGGCCTGGCGCAGCGACTCTTCGGCTTTGGCGCGCACTTCCTGGATCTTCTCGCCGGTCTGGGCCGAGGTAGCCTTGATCAGGGCTTCTGCGTCGCGTATCACCACTTTGAGATCCTCGATGAGTTTGTCGGTGTTCACTTCGGTATTCATTGATCCACTCCTGCTCGATTCATGTACGGGCTCGACCCAAAAAATTCTTGCCG
>JBEVKB010000111.1:0-16730 GCA_040509875.1 Steroidobacteraceae bacterium
GATCATAACTCGAAAGCGTCGGGGATGCATTCTCTCGGATTGACGAGGCCTCCTCCTCAATCCTCCCCCGGCGACCGGGGGAGGAAGCCGGAACAACGCGCCGGACCATTGTTGACTAGTCATCGGTAGTCGCCAATCGACCAACAAATCGAAAACGGCACTCCGCCACCGCACTTGTAAATTTTTCTACCTTCATGCAACCCAATTGCACGCCGCGCGCACTCACTCACTGAACTGTCGGGACCTGCGATCTGCGCGTAATGCACCCGTTATAAGTACGCACGCAAGACCCTTGCGGCTGCGAGGCCAGGAGCGTACATAGGGCGCTTGAGTCGGGACAGTCAAAGTCAAAACGACCGCTCGTACAGAACGGCAGGGATGTCTTGCTACGCAATCCACAGCGCAAGCAACGTCGTTCGCGAGCAGCAACGCCATCGAGTCATGCCATCGTCAAGGAGAGTTTTCGTGCGCCAATCATTCAGCCCCGCCCTGCGCTGCTGCGTTTCTGCCGTTCTCGCCAGTTGGGCCGTCGGCGCCTGGAGCGCCGATGACGAATTCATCAGTGAAGTTGTAGTCACCGGCACACGCGTTGCCGATCGATCGCGTCTCGACACGCTCGCGCCGGTCGATGTCTTGCCGAGCGAGACACTCGCACGCCAGGGCACCACCGAACTCGCACAGGCGCTCTCCACCGCGGCGCCCTCGCTGAATTTTCCGCGACCCGCGATCTCCGATGGCTCCGACCACATTCGTCCCGCCACGTTGCGCGGCCTCGCTCCCGACCAGACGCTGGTGCTGGTGAATTCGAAGCGCCGACATCAATCGGCGCTGGTGAACGTCAACGGCTCGATCGGGCGCGGCTCGTCCGCTGTGGATCTCAATGCTATTCCGTTGGCCGCCATCGAGCGCGTCGAAGTGCTACGCGACGGCGCGTCCGCACAATACGGTTCGGATGCCATCGCCGGTGTCGTCAACCTGCAGTTGCGCAAGGCGCGCGAAGGCGGCAACGCCACGGCCACTTACGGCGAATATCATACGGACGTCGACACGGCGAGCACCAAGCGCAAAGTCACCGACGGCGAGACATTCACCGTGTCCGCATGGAATGGTCTCGCCATTGGCGCGGACGGATTCTTGACAGTGAGCGCCGAGTACCGCGATCGCGATCCCACCAGCCGCGGCGACCTCGATCCGCGCGTCACACCCAGTCGTGTGACCGCGAGATACGGCGACTCGAAAACGCAGGACACCACGTTCTACGCGAATCTCGGCGTGCCGCTGAGCGATTCGTGGGATCTGTACGGCTGGGCCGGGTACCAGCAGCGCGAAGGCGAATCGGCCGCGAACTTCCGCCCTTTCAACAACGCCGGCAATGTCGTCGGCATTTATCCGAACGGCTTCCTGCCTCTCATCACCACGGATATCGACGATGTTGCCCTGGCCCTCGGTGCGCGCGGCGATTTCCTCGGCTGGAACACCGACATGAGCGTGGTCTACGGCGACAACACCGTGGACTACGGCGTCGAGAACAGCGTGAACGCATCGTTCGGCACGCTCTCGCCCACCCGTTTCGAAGCGGGCGTCATGGAATACGACCAACTCGTGTTCAATCTCGGTTTCGTGCGCGCCACCGAAATCGGCGGCCTGCCGCTCAATATCGCACTGGGCCTGGAAGCGCGGCGCGAGACTTATTCGATCGAGGCCGGCGAACCCCTGTCCTATCAACGCGGACAACTGGCAGCGCCGCCGGGATCGCAGGGCTTCCCCGGTTTCCAGCCGAGCAACGAGGTCGACCAGGATCGCGATGCCTACAGCGCCTACATAGATCTCGAATCGCAGATCACGCAGCAGTTCCTCGCCTCCTTCGCCGTACGCGCCGAAGATTATTCCGACTTCGGTTCCGCCGTCACCGGCAAGCTGTCCGCGCGCTTCGACTTCACCGATGCCTTCGCATTGCGCGGCACAGTATCGACCGGCTTCCGGGCGCCCGGGCTGCAACAGGAATATTTCACCGCCACCAGCACCAACTTCATCGCCGGCGTGCCCTTCGAGATCGGCACGTTCCCCGCGACTTCCGCGATAGCACGAACTCTCGGCGCGAAAGATCTGGACGCCGAAGAATCGGTGAACTATTCGCTCGGCGCGGTGTTCCGTCACGAAGGCTTCGAAGCCACCATCGATGCCTACCGCATCGACATCGACGATCGCATCGTCCTGTCCGAGAACCTCAACTCCGCCGCGGTGCAAGCGCTCATCGCTCAATTCAATGTGACCGGCGCGCGCTTCTTCATCAACGGCGTCGACACCAAGACTGAAGGCGTCGATGTGGTGCTGCGCCAGCTGCTGCGCACCGACTCGGCGGGCAAATTCGAATTCACGCTCTCCGGCAACTACAACAAGACGGAAGTAACGCGGGTGCCACGAACCTCCGTGCTGTCGGCATTGCAACCACCGCCGGTGCTGTTCGGACCGATCAATGTGCGTACGTTCGAAGAAGGCACGCCGCGCGAGAAGGTCGCCGGCTCCGTGGACTGGTCAACCGAGGTCGGTTTTGGCAGCGTCGGGGCCAACCTGCGAGCGACGTACTACGGTGAAGTTACCGAGCCGTCGGCGACGCCGGGCTCGACGGTGATTTCGGACATCGATGTCGGGACACATACGCTGGTGGACCTGTCGGTGCGCGCCGATCTCGGTAAGACCGTCGGATTCGCGATCGGGGTCGACAATGTTTTCGACGAGTATCCCGACCCGGTGATCCCGTTCCTGAACTCCACGGGCGCGCTGGGGTTCTCGCGCTACTCGCCATTCGGGTTCAACGGACGGTTTTATTACGGGCGGCTGAGCGTGAACTGGTAACGCGGCTGTCTCCACCTCTCCTGATGGGCGCAAGGAGAGGTGGAAGGAACCGCGGCGGCTCCTGAGCGTTAAGGGACTACAGGCGCACCCTGTAGCCCCAATTCACGCATCCTAAGGAGACCGTCATGAGAAATGGCGCATTTCACTCTTCCATTTCCGATCTGCGCAGCGATCTTCAAACGGTTGCGCGCGATGCAGAAGCCTTGTTGAAAGCGACGGCCGATGTCGCTGGCGACCGCGTGCAGGAAGCCCGCGCCCGGGCCCAGGAAACGCTTCGCCAGACATACGATCGCCTGTACGACCGCAAGATGAAAAAGCGCGTGCGCAAACTCGCCAGCACTACGGATTCCTACGTACGCGACCACTCCTGGAGCGCCATCGGGCTCGCCATCGGGGTGGGCCTCTTGGTGGGCCTTTTGAGCCGTCGCGACGACTGATGTCTTATCTCCTCCCCCCGTCGCCGGGGGAGGAGAGTTAAAGATCAGCGATTCAGCAGATTCGCCGGCGAATATTGATCCGTCAGTAACCTCGCCTTGGTATTCCAATCCTGGCGCGTACTGAACAACGGCACGATGCGTCCGGGGTCGACGCCGAATTTTTCCAGTTGCGGCGCCATCGCGATGCTCGCAGCCTTTACCTGTTCCAACGTCGGCAACGAAGCATTCGTCGCGAGAATCACGCGATTCTCGCGACGCAGGTTGAAGAACTCGCCGAACACCGACGCGTAGGTCACCGACTCGTGGTCGTACAGCCGGCTCGATGAAAATGTGTTGGCCGCAAGCACGCCATCGGGTGACAGCAGCGTCTTTACTTCGCGCAGGAATTCCTGGGTGAGCAGGTGCTCGGGGATGTACTCGTGGTCGAAGGCGTCGAGCATGATCAGGTCGTAATGGCGCTGCTCGCGGATGGCCCGCTTGACGAACACCCGCCCGTCCATCTCGATCACCGCCAGGTTGCCGGCAGGCTTGAAATCGAAATATTTCTTCGCGACGCTCACCACCGCCGGATCGATTTCGACCACGTCGATCTTCGACTTCGGCAACAGCTGCGTCAGCACACGCGGCAATGAGCCGCCGCCCAACCCGATGATGAGCACCGACTGGGGCCTCGGCTTGATGTACAACGCGCCCATCATCATCTGCGGATAGTTCATCAGGAACCGGTCCGGATCCCGCATGTCCATGCAGGTCTGGCGGCCGATGCGGCAGTGGCGCGTGAAGCACATGCAACGCTCGTGTCCCGATTCGTACACCAGCACTTCGCGGTAGAGCGATCGCTCCGAGTGCAGCAGCATCTGCGAATCGGCATACGCCGCGATCTGAACCATGAACGCGAGGCAAACGCCAACCCACGTCGCCAGCAACCTACTCCGATGCATTCGCAGAACTCCGCACGAGACACGCCAAGACACCGATGATGATGGAAATGCCCAGCAGCGCCAGCAGGATCTGGTTCACTTCGAGCAGCAGCACCAGGTAGAACGAGGTCAGCAAAGTGCCCGCGGCGCTGCCGAACGTCGAGACGAAGTACAGCTGTCCCGCGTGCTTGCCCGAACTCGCGCGGTCGTTGACGAGCAGGCGCACGGCGTAAGGCGAGATCATGCCGCTGAAAAACGTCGGGATGAAAAACAGACAAGCGCCCGCCGCAAGGGAGGCGGCGCGAGGATCGGCGATGTGCTGCGCAACCATGTCGAGCATGGCTTCACCGAACAGCAGGATGGGAATGACGGTGAGCGCGGCGAGAATGAGGAGCCCTCCGAGCTTGCGTACGCTCGGCTGCGCGACGGAAAGCCTGCCACCCGCCAGATATCCAAGTGACAACGCCAGCATGAAGACCGTGATGATGGCGCCCCACACATAGATGCCGCTGCCGAATGATGGCGCCAGCAACCTGCCGCCGAGCAATTCCACTGCCATCACGAAAAAACCGGACCAGCCGGCAATCGCATACGAGAGTACGACCCGCGAGGACGGCAACGTCATTGACTCACCGGCACGCCATTCGCCGCGATGAGTTCGAATTCATCCTTGATGGTCCCGCGGACGCGCGGCACCGGGGTGTGAGCCCAGATCGTCTCGGCGAACTCGCGGGTTTCACCCGCCGGCACCGCCCAGCGGATCCAATGCTGGTCTTCCCAGATCACGATGCAGCCCGAGGGATCGATCGCCCCCGGAAAGCAATCACGACGCGTCGTGCGCAACGTGAGCGCCGTGAGCTTCATGTCGGACCGATTCGCAATGCTTCCGCGCAGTTCGAACGGGCCGCCACCGCCGGTCAACTTGAGATCCACCAATCCGATCGAATCCAGCGCGATGGCCTGTGTGGCAATGGCAGGGGATGCGGACTTGCCCCGCGGCGGCATGGGATGCGCTTCGGGCCGCGTATTCAACCGCTGGTACAGCCCCCATCCCAACATCGCCGCCAGCGCCACGCAGCCCGCGATACGGATCGGGCCGCGATGCGTGATCGTGACACCCAGTATGGCGAGCAGAATCAAGGCCGCAAAAATCCAGAACACTTGCTTACCTGTGGCGGATGACCCGGGGCCGCAGGATGCCATGTTTACGCAAGCCGCGCGAAGCCGGTTGATTCGATTGGAGGATTGCTAGACTCTGCGCTCGTTCGGCCGTGGCCCACGGCCTCAACTTCCGCCACGAGACACGCATGCCCTCTTCGCTCGCCCCCGATCGCCTGCAATATCTGGATCGCTTCCTCGAGAAACGCTACCTGGAGCAGGGACGTCTGCCGTGCGCGCTGACTTTGATCGAGCATCGCGGCAAGGTGGCGCATTTCAGCGCGCTCGGCCACATGGACATCGAACGGCAGCGGCGCGTCGAGAAGGACACGATCTTTCGCATCTACTCGATGACCAAGCCCATCACCAGCGTGGCCTTCATGATGCTGGTCGAACAGGGACTGGTGGCGCTCGACGATCCTGTCCACCGCTTCATTCCGCAATGGCGCGATCTGGGCGTCTACGAAGGTGGTTCCATCGGAACGTTCCGCTCGCGCCCGACACGGGCTGCGATGCGCGTCATCGACCTGCTGCGTCACACGTCGGGCCTGACTTACGGCTTCCAACAACGCACCAATGTCGATGCGGTCTATCGCAAGCTGCGTCTCGGGGAGATCGGCGGCAAGGTGACCCTGGACGCGATGATCGATGGCCTGGCGCAGGTGCCGCTGGAATTCTCACCGGGCGAGCTGTGGAATTATTCGGTGGCGACGGACGTGCTCGCCTACTTGGTCGAAAAGATTTCCGGACAGCCGTTCGCCGCGTTCCTGCAGTCGCGCATCCTGCAGCCGTTAGGCATGCACGACACCGATTTCCATGTACCGCCCGAGAAGGCTTCGCGCCTGGCTGCATGTTATCTAGCGGCCGGCGATGGCATGCGCCTGCAAAGCGATCCGCAGAAGAGTGCGTATCTGCATTCGCCCACGTTCTTTTCCGGCGGCGGCGGACTGGTCTCTACGGCCGGCGACTACCTGCGATTCTGTCGCATGCTGCTCAATGGCGGCTCTCTCGACGGCGTGCGCATCGTCAGTCCCAAGACGATCGAGCTGATGACAGCCAATCATCTGCCGGGCGGCAAGGAGCTGCCGGATCTGTCCGTGTCGTTGTTCAGTGAAACGGCCTTCGCCGGTGTCGGCTTCGGCCTGGGCTTTGCCGTGACGGTGGATCCGGCGAAGACACTGCTGCCGGGCACGCAAGGCGATTTTGCGTGGGGCGGCATGGCGAGTACCTACTTCTGGGTGGACCCGCGCGAAGAACTGATCGTGATCTTCATGACGCAGTTGATGCCCTCGACGACGTACCAGATCCGCCGCGAACTGCGCACACTCGTCTATTCCGCGTTCGATTGATTTCTTCGGAAGAGAAAAAAAGTCGCCGCTCCAATGACCCTATGTGAAAATTCCCGAATGTCGCGTCCACGCTCGACCGCCGATGGCGGAGGTATCGTCTACTCCACGGGGATCGGGGAGCGCTGTCGCAATTGCCAGCGGCCCGTCGCCGAATGCGTCTGTAAAAAAGGCACGCCGGGCAAAACGTCGGCCGATGGCATCGTGCGGGTCAGCCGCGAAACCGCGGGACGCAAGGGCAAGGGCGTCTCGGTCATCACCGGCATCGGACTGCCCGCCGATGCGCTCGCGGCGCTTGCAACCGAGCTGAAGAAGCGCTGCGGATCCGGAGGCGCGGTGGTCGATGGCAAGATCGAAATCCAGGGCGATCATCGCGACCGGCTGGTCGAGGAATTGACCAAGCGGGGCTGGACGGTCAAGCGCGCCGGCGGTTGACCGCGCACCATTACGGAATTCCACGAATGACACTTATGACCAGAACCCAGGCGTCAACCGCACAGATATGCATTGGTGTCGGCCGCCGCTCGGGTTAGGCTGCTGGCCCGCAGAATCGTCTGCCTCTTACGGATCAGGAGTCTTCATGGTTTCCCACACTTCGCAGCGTGCCCTTCTCGCGTTGATGCTGGCTGGCGTCGCCGGCCTGGCCATCGCCGCCCCCGTCAAATACACGGTCGATCCCTCGCATACTTACCCAAGTTTCGAAGCCGACCACATGGGCGGCCTGTCGACCTGGCGCGGTAAATTCAACGCCACTTCCGGCACCGTGACGCTCGACAAGGAAGCGCAGGCCGGCACCATCGAGATCAAGATCGATACCGCCTCCATCGACTTCGGCAACGACAAGCTCAACACGCACGCCACCGGCGCGGAAATATTCGACGCTGCTAAATTCCCCGTCACCACCTACACGGGCAAACTGGCCGGCTTCAAGAATGGCGCGCCCACCGAAGTGGACGGCACGCTCCAGCTGCACGGCGTCTCCAAGCCGGTGAAGCTCAAGATCGACAGGTTCCTCTGCAAGATCAATCCGATGAGCAAGAAGGAAGTCTGCGGTGCGAACGCGACTGCGAAGATCAACCGCGAAGACTTCGGCGTGTCCTATGGCAAAGCCTACGGCTTCAGCATGGACACCACGCTGGAAATCCAGGTGGAAGCCGTCAAGGCCGATTGATAGCCATATGAGATGAGCGGCGGCAGTGAAGCTGTGCGAGCCCGCACGGCTTCACTACGTCGCTTTCTTGTTTGCCGGCGCCTTTGTCGGCTTCTGGGCGCTCCCCTTCTCGGGCTCGCCTTTCGGCAGCGCTGCCGCCGGACTGCAGTCGATATTCTTTCCCGGCCCGGTTTCGATCAGCGCCAGCAATGCGGCAGGCGGCGCAATCGAATATAAAGCCGCGGCTGCAGCTCCTCGCAGGATCAGCGGTCCCGCTTCGGGACTGAATGACGGATCCTTGAACGTCCCACCGATCTTCAGCGGCACTCGCAACGTCAGCGGGCTGCGGTCTTTGGGCTGCGGCAGCAGCCGCATCTGGATGGCTTCGGCGTGCATGTCGACCTTGCCCTCGCCGAATATGGCCGTGTCGGTGGTATCGAATGCCAGTCCCTTGGTGGTCATCACGCCGTCCTGGATATCGAAGGCGGCAAACGCACAGCGCAGCGGAATTTCACGATCCTTGTCGATCAGGTATTTCAGCGCTTCGGCAATGTCGAGGCCGGCGACTTCCACCAGCAGGTTGCTGATGTGGCCCTCGCCCATGATCAGCCCGATGTTGCCATTGGCGCTGCCGAGCATCTGCGCCACCGAATTTCCCTGCGCCGTCAGGGCAATCGCTCCCGACAGGTCGCCGGCGCTGCGTTTAGTGAGCTCGATCTTGGGAAACAGTTTCGACAACTGCAGTCCCTTGACCTCGCCGGTGGCAGTTGTCTTGATCGACGCTTCGCGCGCGTCGAGTTCGATACGCGTCGCAAGCACGCCGCCCGCCGTATTGAAGTTCAGCGGATCCAGCCGTAACACGCCGTCGTCCAGCAGGATGTGGACATCCATCTGTTCGAGCGGCAGCTTGTGTGAATCGATCCGGGTCGCTTTCAATTTCACGTCGGCATCCATGACGCGGAGCTTTTCGAGATTGAACGCAGAATCCGGCAGCACGCGAGGATTGCTTGCACGCTGCGCAACCAGCACCTGCTGCTCCTTGGACAGCGTTTCGCCTTCCTTGCCGGCAGGCGGTGCGCCAATCGCCGCACCCAGGTCGGCGAAGTCGAGCTTTTGCGAGACCAGGTCGCCAGTGAGCTTCATGCGTGTCCGCGTCCCCTGCGGCAGCTCCAAGGCGACCTTGCCGCTCATGTCGCTGTGGCCGATCTGTCCCTTGAACTCGCGATAGCTCCAGACATTGCCCTCGCGATCGAGTTCGCCGCTGAGCTTGTAAGGCGGAGTTTCCGGTAACGCGACGCCGAGCAACTCGTACAGGTCCGCAAGATTCGCGCCGGAGGCTTCGGTCTGGACCTTGAAGTGTTCGAACTGCAGTTGACCTAGCAACGCGCCGCTTACATGCGCATGCGTATCCCCTGCGCTCGCACGCAGGTCGATACGGAAAGGCCGTTCGGCATTCTGAAACTCCAGCGGCGAGTCGACGCGAGCCGACAATTCAAAGGCGCCACCGCGATAGGTACCTTTGCCATCGGCAAGCAGAGGAGCGCGCGCATCTTTGCTGGAACGAGTGCCGCTGCGAATCGCCAGTCGCAGGTTGGTCTGGTACACCGGCTCGATGAGTTGAAACTCGCCATTGCGCACGCGGATTTCACGTATCAGCGGCAGCTTGACCGGCTCGTCTGATTTCTCAGGCGACGTCTTGGGCTCGAACACCCAGTTGCCCTTGCCCTGCGCGTTGCGTTCCACCAGCAGGCGCGGTCCATCGACGTCGATGAATGCCAGGTCGACCTCGCCGTGCAACAAGGGCATCACCTTGATGCGGGCTTCGATGCGCTTGAGCTCGAACATCTGTGCATGCTTCGACCACGGCGCATTGGCGAACTCGATGTCGCTGGCGCGGACTTTAGTGGTGAATCCCAGGTCCACATCGAGGTCGCCGCCGATGTGAAACTCGCGACCGGTTGCTGCGGTGACGCGCCGCTCGATGGGGCCTTTGAACCAGTTCCAGTCGAAAATGAGGATCAGGACGATGAGCAGGAGGGCGATGCCGCCGACGACGAAGGGCCAGCGTCGGCGCTGTACTGTCGCGGGGGTGGTTGCTGGATCCATGCTGGTGAACGTGCGGTCACCTGCGTTGTTCCTTTCTGCCGCTGCTTCGCTAAGACTCGACGCGATGTGCGTAAACGAGCCTGACGCCATCGTGCCCGACCAGCTGCGTCAGGCGCTCCGTCAATTCCCTGGCAGGCTTCACCGCCCACTCCTCCGACAACACCAGATCGGCCCTCGCGCCCGCATTGTGGTAACGCACAGCCACACTGCAGCGGCCGCCACGGAATGGCCGCAACACCTGCTCGAATGACTTGAGGAACGCCGGATCGACCTTCCGCGGCATACGAACAAGCAGTCGCCGCGCATGCTGTTCCCGCGCCTGATCGAGATCCATGACACGCTTGGCCGTCAGCCGCCAGCCGTCGACGAATTCATCGAAGCGCAGCGAGCCCTCGACGATCAGGATGGCGCTCTTCGCGATGATGGAGCGGTACTGCTGGTAGACGTCATCGAACATCGAGACTTCGATGCGGCCGCTGCGATCGTCTAGCGTGATGATCATGCGACTGCCGCGCTTGCCCAGGTCGAACACCATGCCGGCGACAGTCGCGGGTTTGCCTTGAAAGCGGAAACCTTCGTTCTGCACCACCGGCCGATCGCCGGTGACATCGGCGATGCGGCCGCTGATCACCGGACGCACTTCCGCTTCGTACTCGGCGAACGGATGCCCGGTGAGATATAGACCGAGAGTGTCGCGCTCGCCGTCGAGGCGCACACGCTCGCTCCAGTCCGGCATGATTTCGAGTTCGAACACAGCCGGCGCATCCGCAGACGTATCCATCAGGCCGAACATGTCGTTCTGCCCAACCACGCGCGCGCGAATTGTCTGGTCGGCGAGTTTCATCGCGGCTGGCAATGCATGCATGAGCGTCGCGCGATTGGCGCCGAAACCATCGGTGGCGCCTGAACGCACCAATGCTTCCAGCACGCGACGATTGATGCGACTGACATCGCTGCGACGGCATAGATCGGCGAGATCGCGGAACGCACCGTTGGCTTCGCGCTCGGCCACCAGCATCTCGATCACTGACTGGCCCACACCCTTGATCGCACCGAGGCCATAGCGAATGCTGTGCTCGCCGGACACCGTGAACATGTAGTGCGAACTGTTGACGTCGGGCGGCTCGACTTTCAATCGCATGCGGCGCGCTTCGTCGATCAAAGTCACGACCTTGTCGGTCTTGTCCATGTCCGAGGACAGCACCGCCGCCATGAAGGCCGCCGGATAGTGGGCCTTCAACCACGCCGTCTGGTACGACAGCAATGCGTACGCAGCCGAGTGCGACTTGTTGAAGCCGTAGCCGGCGAATTTTTCCATCAGGTCGAAGATATGCGCCGCGACGTTTTCCTCGACGCCGCGCGCGGTCGCTCCGGTGACGAAAATGGACCGCTGCTTGGCCATTTCCTCGGGCTTCTTCTTGCCCATCGCCCGTCGCAACAGGTCGGCGCCGCCGAGCGAATAGCCGGCGAGCACCTGCGCGATCTGCATCACCTGTTCCTGGTACAGGATGACGCCATAGGTCGGCGTCATCACCGACGTCAGGTCGGGATGCAGGTAGTCGATCGGGCCCGTGGTCTTGCCGTGCTTGCGCGCGATGAAATCGTCGACCATGCCCGACTGCAGCGGACCGGGACGGAACAGAGCTACCAGCGCGACGATGTCCTCGAAGCAGTCCGGTTGCAGGCGCTTCACCAGGTCCTTCATGCCGCGCGATTCGAGCTGGAAAATCGCGGTCGTTTCGCTCGGCCAGCGCTTCAGCAGATCGAACGAAGGCACGTCGTCCGTCGGCAGCATGGTGATGTCGAGCGGCGGCAGGCTCTTGGCTTCGCGCTCGCGATTGATGGTCTTGACGGCCCAATCGATGATGGTGAGCGTGCGCAAGCCGAGGAAGTCGAACTTGACCAGGCCCACGGCTTCGACGTCGTCCTTGTCGAACTGGGTGACGATGCTCGTGCCGTTTTCATCGCAGAACAGCGGCGCGAAATCGGTGAGCACCGACGGCGCGATGACGACACCACCCGCGTGCATGCCGGCGTTGCGCACCAGGCCTTCGAGCGACATCGCCATGTCGAGAACGTTACGAGTCTCTTCCTCGTTGTGATAGCGACGGCGCAGCTCCTCTTCCTTCGCCAGCGCATCTTTCAGCGTGATGCCCAGTTCGAACGGAATCAGCTTGGCAATGGAGTCCGCGAATCCGTAACTCATGCCGTAGACGCGCGCGACGTCCCGCACCACGGCCTTCGCCGCCATCGTGCCGTACGTGATGATCTGCGAAACGCGCTCCTTGCCGTAACGTTGCGCCACGTATTCGATGACGCGATCGCGACCGTCCATGCAGAAGTCGATATCGAAGTCGGGCATGGAGACGCGTTCGGGATTCAGGAAGCGTTCGAACAGCAGGTCGTAACACAGCGGATCGATGTCTGTGATACCCAGCGCATAGGCAACCAGCGAACCGGCGCCCGAGCCGCGGCCCGGTCCGACAGGCACACCGTTTTCACGCGCCCAGCGAATGAAGTCGGCGACGATCAGGAAGTAACCGGCGAAGCCCATCTGCACGATGACGCCCAGCTCGATGTCCAATCGCGAGTGATAGGCCTGCGGCGGAATGCTCTTGTCGCTGACCGGAACCAGCGCGAGCTTTTCCAGCCGCGCCGCCAGCCCGCGCACCGATTCGGAACGCAGGTACTCGTCGATGCCGGAACCATCCGGCACCGGGTACGCCGGCAGCACCGACTTGCCGAGTTTGAGTTCGAGACTGCAACGACGCGCGATCTCCACCGAGTTCGCCAGCGCTTCGGGAATGTCCTTGAACAATGCGACCATCTCTGCGGGCGTGCGCAGATACTGCTGTTCGGTATATTTCTTGGGTCGCTTCGGATCCTCGACCATCATGCCCTGGTTGATGCACACGCGCGCTTCGTGGGCTTCGAAGTCGCTGCGACGGATGAATCGCACATCGTTGGTTGCAACCACCGGCACTCCGGCCTCGACGGCCAGGTCCAGCGCACCACGCAGAAAATCCTCTTCGTGCTCGCGCGCCGTGCGTTGCACTTCCATGTAGAAGCGATCGCCGAACAGTTTCAGCCAGTCCTGCAACAGCAGCTTCGCTTCCGTATCGCGGCCGCTGGTCAATGCCCGGCCGATATCGCCTTCGCGTGCACCCGACAAAGCAATCAAGCCGGACAGCGTCGATGTAGACAGCCAGTCGCGCTCGATCATCGGCACGCCCTTCTGCTGTCCTTCCAGGTAGGAACGACTGACCAGGCGCGTGAGATTGCGATAGCCGATGTCGTCCTGGCACAGGAGCACCAGCCGTGAGGGCTCGGCGCGATCGCCATATTCGTGCACCAGCAGGTCGACGCCGATGATGGGCTTGACGCCGGCGGCCTGCGCCGCCTTGTAGAACTTCACCATCGCGAACAGATTGCTCTGGTCGGTGAGCGCCACCGCAGGCATGCCGGCGCGCGCGACTGCGTCCATCAGGCCGGGGACGCCTTCGGTTTCGCTGGTGATGCGCACCACGCTGTCGACCAGCGAGTACTCGGTGTGCAGGTGGAGATGGACGAACGACATCAGCCAGCCATCGACCAGCGCAGCGCGGCCACTTTGACGGGCTCGAAGCTGCGACGATGAATGGGCGAGGGGCCAAGGCAATCGAGCACGTCGTAATGCTGGGGAGTGCCATAGCCTTTATGGGCCGCGAAGCCGTAATGCGGATAGAGTCGATCGAGCGACGTCATCATATTGTCGCGCGTGGTCTTGGCGAGTATCGATGCCGCGCCGATGCAGAGACGCAAGGCGTCGCCATCGATGATGCTCTCGAAGGTGCAGTCGAGCGACAACCCGGCGAACGACGGACAGCGATTACCATCGATCTGCACATGCGCGGGACAGATTCTCAGACCCACCAGTGCGCGGCGCATGGCGAGAAACGTCGCCTGCAGGATGTTCAGCGAGTCGATCTCTTCGACGTCGGCCCACGCCACCGACCACGCGAGCGCCGACTGGCGAATCTTCGTCGCCAGTTCGACGCGCTCTTCGTGTTCGATCAGCTTGGAATCGCGAATGCCACGGATGCGTTTGCGTGGGTCGAGAATCACTGCGGCGGCCACGACCGGACCGGCGAGCGGCCCCCTGCCCGCTTCATCGACACCCGCTCGCAGACCTTCGCGAGCCAGCATCATTTCGGATTGTCGCGCACTCATGTTGTGGAATGGGGTCTCGGACTCGATATCAGCTCGACAATGGCGGCGGCGGCCTGGACGCTGGCATCCTGCCGCAGCGTTTCGTGGATAACCGTGAAATTCTGCACCAGAGCGGCCCGGTCGGCACGATCGAGTTGCTGCAGCAGGGCCGGACCGAGCACCTCGGCGCGCACATCGTCGTTGAAGTATTCAGGCACCAGCGCCCGCCCGGCCAGCAGGTTGGGCTGCGAGAAGAACGGCGCCTTGAACAGTTTCAATTGCTTGAGCAGGAAAGTGGTCAGTCCGCCGAGCCTGTAGGCGACCACCATCGGGCGCTTCACGAGAGTCGCTTCGAGCGTCGCGGTCCCCGAAGCGAGCAGGATGACGTCGCTTGCCGCCATCACCGCCTGCGCCCGACCGTCGACTATGAGCACCCTGTCGAGGACTCCCGCAGCCGTGAGTACAGCCTCGAACAGCTGTCTCGTGCCCGCAGACGCCATGGCAGTAATGAACCGCACTTCGGGCCGCTGCAGGACGAGCCAGCGCACGGTGTCCGCAAACGGTGAGCCGAGACGGGAAACTTCACCGTTGCGGCTTCCGGGCAGCAACGCAATGTACGTTGCGTCCTGCGGCAGATCCAATGCGCGACGCGCCGCAGCCTTGTCCAATTGCATGGGAATCGAATCGGCCAGCGGATGTCCGACGAAACGCGCCTGCACGCCGTGAGCATCGTAGAACTTCTTCTCGAACGGCAGCAGGCACAGCACCAGGTCGACAGCGCGGCCGATGGTGCGCACGCGACCTTGTCGCCAGGCCCAGATCTGCGGGCTCACATACTGCACGGTGCGAATGCCGCGACGCTTGAGCAATGGCATCAGCCGCAGGTTGAATTCCTTGGCATCGACGCCGACGTAAACATCAGGCGGATCCGCGAGCACGCGCTGGATGAGCCGGCGACGGATCTTCAGCAGTCGTGGCAGGTGCGGCAGGATTTCGAACAGGCCCATCACCGAGAGGCGTTCGGCGCGTTCCCACGCTTCACAACCCGCTGCAATCATGCGTGGCCCGGCGATGCCGGCGAATCGTGCTTCGGGCAGCCGCTGGCGCAGCGCTTCGATCAATTGCGCAGCGAGGTTGTCGCCCGAGGTCTCCCCGGCAACCATGACGATGAACGGAGCGCGAGTCGTCATTGGCCCCATGGCCAACTCTTCATCTCACGATTCCGACCCGATCGCGACGTGGAGTGCTGTCGTTCAGGAACGCAGCCAGCGGCGCCAGCTCCGGGAGCTCCAGCGCACGCCTCGTCAATTCGGCAGTGGCTTCGCTGAGCTTGAGGCCCGAGCGATACAGCGTGCGATAGGCGTCGCGGATGCTGCGCACCTGCTCGGGAGTGAAACCGCGACGCTTGAGACCTTCCGCATTCACGCTGTGCGGTTCGGCGGGCCGGCCCACTGCCATCACGAACGGCGGCACGTCGCGCGTGACGGCCGTGTTGTTCGCGATGAACGCGTGATCGCCGACTGTGCAGAACTGATGCACGCCGGCAAAGCCGCCCATGTGCACCCAGTCGCCGATCTGCACATGTCCGCCGAGCGTCGCGTAGTTCGCGAAGACGCAGTTGGAGCCGATGTCGCAATCGTGGCCGACATGCGCGCCGGTCATGAACAGGTTGTCGCTCGCGATGCGCGTGACGAGCTGGTCCTTGGTGGTGCCGCGATTGACGGTGGCGTTCTCGCGGAACACGTTGCGGTCGCCGATCTCCAGGCGCGTCGGCTCGCCCTTGTACTTCAAGTCCTGGGGCGCAGCGCCGATCGACGCAAACTGGAAAATGCGATTGTCCCGACCGATGGTGGTCGGACCTTCGATGATCACGTGCGGACCGATCCAGCAGCCCTCGCCGATGCGAACGTTCGCGCCGATCACCGAATACGGACCGACCTGGACGTCGGCCGCAAGCTCGGCGCCTGCATCAATGATCGCGGTGGGATGAATGGCCATAGGTCAGCAACAAGTCAGCGAGCGACGCGGAAGGGGCGATGACGATCGGACAGCGCGCATTGTGAACCGTCATGCAGCTCCGCGTCACCCGGCGTTTGACGATCATGGTCCATTCGCGCACTCACTGCGCAGGAACCCGCGGCCGGACTTCTCCGGGCGCCACCATCATCTCGGCACTGGCCACTTCCTTGCCGTCGACTTCCGCCGCGGTGTCGAATTTCCAGATGCCGCGCATGGAGCGCGTCAGCGTCGCCTTGAGGATGAGTTGGTCGCCCGGCTCCACCGGCTGCCGGAAGCGCGCCTTGTCGATGCCGACAAAGTACAGCTGGCGCTTGTCGTCCGGATACACACCGGCAGTGACGAAAGCGAGAATGCCGGCGGCCTGCGCCAGCGCTTCGAGGATCATCACGCCGGGCATCACCGGGCGATGTGGGAAATGCCCGGGAAAGAACGGCTCGTTGAAGGTGACGTTCTTCAGCGCCCGGATCGCCTGGCCGGCGCGGCATTCGAGCACGCGATCGACGAGGAGAAAGGGATAGCGATGCGGCAAGCGACGCATCACTTCGTTGAT
>JBEVKB010000112.1:0-47122 GCA_040509875.1 Steroidobacteraceae bacterium
TCCGGAATGCACATGCACTGGAGCAGTCATGCCTGACGTGAAGGTCGACTTGAGGTATTCGGCGCTGAAGTCGCCCTGCGCCGCCGCCTCGATCGGAAGTGGGCCAACGTCGGCCAGATGACGCCCGCCTTCGAGTTCGCGGCCTTGGTCACCCACGCTGAAGAGCCATACTTGGCCAAAAGCGTGGACGATAGCGCCGTGCGGCGGGCTAGCGCGTTCGGCCGCATGCGCATCGGCAAATGTGTAGATGCTCCAGTAGAGCGGCCGCTCCGGCAATGCCCCGAGGTCCCGGTGGGCGACAAGGCAAGCCGGCCCCGGCGTCTCGCCGGCCTGACCGGAACATGTCCGGGAGGTCGCCTGGGGATAAGCGGTATACGGCGTGAAGGCGAAAAACACGATGCCGAGAAAAATCGGCAGCGGTTTGCAGGTCAGGGCCATAGTTCGCTCATGTCGATGAGATGTCGGCGAGATTGCCCGAGGAAGCGACGAGCATCCACTAAATTCGCAGCGCTTCCTTTCGCGCAGGAGGTGATCCGATGAGCAAGAATTGTCATGCCAGCTTCGGCCGTCTTCTTCAGACTGCTGGCGCCGGATGTGTATCTGCCGCTGAAATGAACCGGCCGGCACCTCCAGGTGTAACCGCACTCTACTCGAAGCAGCCTGCAAACCTTCCGGCGATCCGGCGCATCTCATCGATCGATGCACGAGGGACGCTCATGAACAGGCCGGTGATACTCGCCGCGGAGACGGCGCTGCGCCTCGTCGCAGGGGCTAAGCTGGACTTGGACGCGCCGCTGGCACCGTATTGGGTCGACTTCTACCAACCATCCAATGACGCGGTGATCGTGTTCCTGAATGCACCGAACAGGCGAGCACTGTCGGCCATGCCCGACCTGATCTCCCTTCTTGACTCGCATTCACCCTACTTGTCTCACTATCGCGCCTGGCTAGCGCGAGAGGTGGCCAAGGAACGGGGAAAAGCGTCGCGCAAGTAGTTCCGATCAGGCTGATTTTTCGCGATGGGCGGCAAGGCTACAAACGTTCACCGCATCACCCGACAACCCGATGCGAGACCACCTTTGCAGTCGTTTGTCGCCCATATCCGAAAGCACAAGACTTAGCCGGCGCATGTTCCGACGCCAATCGAAAACTGCTTATCAGGCTGATGTTGAGCAGGGTCTGCGAGTTGTAAAAACGTCTTCACCATGCCGTTGGGATCGTAGGGATTCTCCTCGAGCGGAATGTCCGGTGTAAGAAGCTGTGGCTCGGGCGCGCCCGACGGTCGCGACAGCACGAATCTTGGCCACCACAGCACCAGCCCCGAATGCGGGAGCACGAATTTCTGGACACCACCGCTCTGCCGAGTGCGGGCGCTGCCGCCGACTCCAGCAACGGCGCCGAAGCCGCAGTCATGTATCACGTTGGCGAAGAGGATGGCGGACGAATAGGTTCCCGCGCCAACGAGCACGTAGGTCTTTCCGCTGAAATGCAGTGGATTGTCAGTCTCGGGTTGGATCCACTTATCTTGATCTCCCCTGACTACTTCGCCGATTACCTCCCCCTCATCCTGATGTCCCTCGACGATTCTCAGGGCATAGCGCGAGCCATTCCGATAGGGTTGCGAAGCGACATAGCGCAGAATCCCGTTCTGCCACATGTCATCATCGCCGCCGCCGTTTGAGCGAACATCAATGAGCAGCGTGCCGACATTCGCGTTGCGCACTCTCGAAAACGCATCCCGGGTAAACTCAAAAAAACGCTCTTTATCCGGCCATGCGAACGAGCCGATGGTCAGGAGCGCTGTGTTCTCAGGCAGCAGCTCGAGCATGAACTGTCGCTCGAAGCTGTTCTCGATCTGCAGAATCAACGGCTTTTCCCGGCTGGCATCCATGGCCGCAACGGCCGCCGACGATCGCCCCCCGATGCGCAGCCGATATTTGAGGGGCGCCCCGTACTCCTTCCAGTAATAGAGCCACCATCTTTTGGATAGCAAGTCCGAACGGAATAACGGTGTGTCGCCATGGACGCGTTCAAGCAGGCTGTTGGCGATCTTACTCGCACTGACGCCATTGATGGTTTCGATCCGAGCACCGGCAAGCGTGCTGGGCTCCCCGCCGAGTTTCGATCGAACAAATACCGCGCCGTGGGGATCGACGTAGACCTCGAAAGGAAAGAATGCGCCGCCGCGCTCAAGATGTTGAGCGCTCTCCTTCCGCCAATCCGGAAACGCGATGAACAAATGGCCGTCGGCAAGAACGGGGTTGAGAGTTGCAAGCGTGCGCCACGCCTCGTCCCGCGTCATTGCATGGTTCAATCGACGCCGCAAGCTCGCGACCTTGCTCGAAAGTTCGACCGGATCAGTGGAATGCCTCAGGTCCGGATGCTGTTGGTCGATTACCCCAACCAAAGCATCGAGATCCTCCCGCAGTTGCTGCGGCGTGAGGTCGCGCGACGCACATGCGGTCGGCATCCCTGCAAGGCACGCACATAGCACGACGAACCCGATCATGAGGGCGCGAAGCGCGTGCCGCACCATACTTGTCTCCTTGGCGTTTTGGCCGGTTGCATCGTCGCTTTATTCGGATCGCGAGGGAAAAACTCCTTCGCCCTGTCACTTGGGTGCTGGCGACGACCCCGTTGCATCGGAGGGCGGCGGCATGAAGACATCCTGAGTGCTTCGAGGCGCTTGCTGGATCTGCTCCGGGGTCGTATCCGCTGGGCGTTCAACGTCCTGCGTTGTCGCGGCGGGGACTCGTGGCGCGGCAGGCTCGCTTGTCTTGAGGAGCGCCATAGTGAGAAGCGCAGCGGCGAATGCGCCAGCGACGATCAATGTTGTGAGCTTGCGTCGGGTCATATTTGTCGTTCGCACGTACATCAAATGAAAATTCGTATCAGTTTCGGTGGCACACCCAGCCAGGGACGCATGTCTATTGGCTCTGTAAAGGGAAGAACGCAGTTTCATCGCCAGCGGTGTTTAGAACCCGGATGCCGGCAGTATCGATTTTGACCGTGTGCACGTCATATCGAATGACAAACGGGTCCGGCGGCGCCGAATAGATTATTTCTTTCCCGATGACGCCCAGCTTCTTGGACGAAAGCTCCACAACGAGGGAGTAGGAATCGTAGGTGTACTTGCCATAGACGCCATACGTCGTCCCATTCACAACGCGCGACGCAAGCTTCTTCTGATATGCATACTCATCCGCGAAGTACGAGCTTAGAAAATCGCCAAGCTCGTCTGCAAGCTCGACGCCAAAGTGCTCATCGAATCGCCTGATTCCCTCAAGATACTTCCGAACGAAGTAGGAGTGAACCTGCGGCTGACTCTGCAATTTTTCTAACGACGTGAACTCCTTGGCAAGGCCAACCACAAGGGCGTTGTTTCCCACAACGGCAAAGTCCTCCTCGGTTCCTTCCTCGAATACGATCCTGTTGAATTTCCCAAGATCAAGCTTCTTGCGCGCAATCCACGCAGAAATCGGCAGCGAAATATAGTTGCACAACATCTGGTACTTCGACCGCGTCAGCGGCTCGGAGCTCTTGTCTTGGGGTGTCATGTAGATCTGCGTGATCCTCATCTCTATGGCCTTTGGTGAAACTTGGGATCCGTGAGATTGCCAGGCCGCAATCCTTTCGCGTTTGCACCCTCGATTGCAAGCGCCTTCGCTCTTGCGCCCGGACCGGCGGGGATTTCCGCAATGATGGTGCTCTCATAATTCTGGGAGCCCCATTTGCGCACCTGGCGTTCCGCCCGCGGCGACTTACCATCCTGCCGGATCTTGCTGCCGCTCACCCCAGTCTTGACCACTTCTCCAGTGTTCTTGTCGCGGATTTCGTAAACGTGCTGCACCTTCTGGCTCAGCTTGCTGTTTCCATTGCAGTTGTGAACCAGCACCTTCGCCGCGCTGACATAGTAGGTATGAATGTCAGCGACTTCGAAGTTGTAGGTGGTGAGAATCTCGCCTGTGTTCCTCAGCGACGTAAGCGTTGCGGTCGCGCCGCCTTCCGTCAGCAGCGTCGCCCCAGCCTGAAGCTGAGCGACCTCGATCCATCCCTGATCGACCACGTAGTACGGATGACTGCCCGTCACCTCATGCAGGTAGCGGACGCCTTGCTTCTCGATCGTCAGCTGCCACACGCTATCCTTCGTGTTCACAAACGTGCGGACGATCGGCTTGAGCGCGGTTTCGCCTGTCTGCGGGTCGTGCGCCCAAACCAGGTCGCCTTCCCTGAGCGTCTCGATGGCGACGAAGCCGTCTTCGGCCAGGATCGTGGTGCCTGCGACAAAGCAGCTCAACGGACAGGGAAGCTTGTCGCTCTTCTTTGCAACCTTCGCCAGCGCGAGGCCAAGCTTGCCGGCCTTGGCGACCGTCTTCGCCGGATTGAGGATCCCGACCGCTGACTCTTTCAGCGCGCCGCCGACATCCAGCTGGCCGGTCGTGACGTAGTTGAATGCGACGTTGATGCCTACATCGAGCACGAACTTGGCAGCGAAGTTCAGGAACTCGCCATCGGGGTCGACGTATTTGTAGGGATTGTTGTTGACGTACGCGTAGCGGTTGAAGCTCATCGGATTCGAGTCCACGAATCCGACCGGGTCGACGCCCATGAAACGACCCAGGTGCGGGTCGTAATAGCGCGCACCGAAGTACGTCAGGCCGGTGACATCGTCATGTTCCTTGCCGGTGTACGCCAGCTTCTCCTGCTCGCCGGTGGAGTCGAGTTGCTCACCGAATGGCGCGTATTCCTTTCTCCACAGCAAGGCGCCCGACTCGTTCGACGCGGCGATGACCGATCCCAGGCCATCCGTGTGGTAGTACGTGGTCTTGCGCTCCGCGTATGCGCACTGCACTCCCAAGCTCAACAGCAATAGCGCAAAGAGAATCCGAAAGAGAGATGAGGACACCGGGCAGCCGTTGAAATTCATGGCGCACTTCCTCCTGCGCTGGCTTCGTCATTCATCAGGGATACAGTCAGGTTTCGCCCTTCGGCGAGAAGGCCGAATGTCGGTGGTCGCGGTATGTCGATCCGGTACACCAATGGAGCGTCGACCTGCTCCGCCGTGGCCGCTGACGGCACGGTCATCTCGCGCACTTCATCGTCCATTGGCGCGTCGGGCGCCAACAGGCTCGCGGTCGCCGTGAGACTGCGAACGATGAGGTTGTCGAACGTCGCGCCGCCGTTACGCCAGGTATAGAAGGCGACCGAGCCTCGCGCCACTCCCGTGTCGGTGCCGGTGTAGAACACCTGCCCGTCGATCATCACAGTGATCGTGCCGTTGTGAGCGGAGATCGACACACGGTACGTCTGGTTGAGGTTGTATTGGACCGTGTCCTGCCTCAACACGGTGAACGTTCCCCCCACCCTCTTCACCAACCGTCGCTGCGACAGGGTGCGATCCATCGAGAAGCGGTAGTAGTTGGTATTGTCGACGTAGCGGAACATGAGGCCGAGCGTGTCGGGATCGCTGGAACGCAGGTCCGCCTCGACCGTGTAGTTGGTCCAGTTCGTTCCGTTCGTCCAATACATATAGGTGCCGAGCCGTGGGATGCCGGTGGCCGACGTGTCGTTGCCGACGATCTGCGAGGTTTGCACGGCCGCTTGCGTGCTTGCACTCCACGCCGGCGGCCCGCCGGTCGTGCCCGCGTCAGTGAATATGGTCATGCCGCCGAGACTGCGGTCATTGAAGTCACGAGACAAAAGGACCGGCCGGGCCGCACCGATGGTCACAGTGATCCTCGGCGCATGCGACGCGCCTAGAGTATCCGTCACCCTCGCTGTGATCGTGTGCGTGCCGGTCGAGAGCGTGCTGGTGCTGATCTGGCCAGTGGAGCCCAGTGTGCCGTTGATGCTCGAAGTCCACGTGATCGAGCTCGTCAGGTTGCCATCCTCCTCGTCCGTCGCCGTGGCGGAGAATGCAATGAGGTCGCCGACACCGTACGTTGTGCCATTCGCCGGCGACACGATCGTGACCACCGGCGCGTGGTTCACGAACTGGTTGACGGTGAGATTGATCGTGGCCGTGCCGCTGAGATCGTCGCTGTCCACGCTGCGCGCGGTGATCGTATGCGTACCCAGACTGAGCGTGCTCACGTTGAGCGTGCTGCCGGTACCCAACGGACCGTCGACATCCGAAGACCAGCTGATCGTGTTCGAGAGCGTGCCGTCCTCGGCATCTTCCGACGTTCCCGTGAATGTCACGATATTGCCTTGGACGACCGAGGCGTTGTTCGCCGGGCTGGAAATGCTCACCAGGGGCGCATGATTCATGCTGGCCGTCGTCAGGTTCTCGACCTCGACGTTGTCGAAGGAAGCACCGCCACTGGCCCAGGCATACAGCCCGATCGAGCCGCGCAAGTGGCTATTGTCGATGCCGCTGTAAAGCTGCACGCCGTCGAGGCTGACAGTGATCGTCGTACCCTGAGCGGTGACCTCCAGTTGGTAGGGCTGGTTCTGCACATACGGCGTCGTGTCCTGCCAGATCGTCGTGAACACGCCATTCACTCGCTTGACCAGGCGGCGGAAACTACCAGCGCGATCCATGGAGAACCGGTAGTAGTTGTTGTCGTCGCGGACTCGGAACATCAGGCCGAAGCTGTTGGTGGCAGCGGAGCTCAGCAGCACGTTCACGCGGTAGTCGGTCCAGTGCGCGCCACTGGTCTGCAGGAGATAGGTTCCGAGTTTGTCGATACCGGTCGGGCTCAGGGATCCCGAATACCCGGCATTGAGCTCCATGGCGACGCCATTGTTGGATCTCCAGCGCGACGGCCGGGTCATTGGCACGGTATCGACCACGCGCCAGCCTTCGAGTGCGTCAGGCCCGGTGGAGATATCGAACGGGTCATACATGTGATACGCCTGCCCGTCCGTGTTGATCGTGATCGTCTTCGTCGCGCTCTGCGTGACCCCACCGTTATCCGTTGCAGTCGCGGTGATCGCATGCTCGCCAGCCGTGAGATTGCTGACGCGGATCGCGCCGCCGCGCCCCAACTCGCCATCGATGTTCGACGACCAGATGAGCGCTGCGCTCAGGTCGCCGTTTTCACGATCCGTCGCCGTGCCCGCGAGCGGAATCGTGCTATCCACGGTGTAGAAAGCGTTGAGTCCGAGCGAGGTGATCTTCACCACTGGCGGATAATTCGACGGAGTCGGCAGCACTTTGACCGCGATCTGTTCCGCCCCTTTGGCCCCGCCACTGTCGGTTACTCGCGCGTTGATGATGTGATCGCCGACCCGCAGATTGCTGACCGTGATCGTGGCTCCCGCGCCGAGCGCGCCCTGCAAGCTCGACGACCACTGGACATTCGCACTGACCTCGCCCTCCTGGTTGTCGAAGGCGATCGCCGCGAAGGTCAGCGCATCGTTGATATAAATTTCGGTACCGGGTCGCGGCGCCTCGATCACGACGAATGGCGCGTCGTTGCTGGGTGAGTTGACGACGGCGTACACGGTCTTGGTGGTCGTGAGACCCGAGCTGTCGGTCACGGACGCGCTGACCAGGTGCCAGCCGACACTCAGCGAACTCGTAGAGAACGACGACCCGGTGTGCAGCGGGCCATCCAATGGCGAAGTCCATCGAATATTCGCGCTCAGGTCACCGTCACGACCATCGCTGGCGCTCGCTTCGAAGAAGACTTCATCGCCTTGCATCACCTCGATGTAGCCCCACGGCGAGCTGATGAACAACTCCGGAGGCGCAAGCCCGATGGTGATGGTCCGTGTTTGCGATGCCACAGCGCCGGAGCTGTCGATCACACGCGCGGTGATGACATGGACACCCAGGCTGAGAGTCGATGACGACAGCGAGGCGCCCGTTCCAATCGTCCCATCGCGATCTGAAGACCATTGGATGCCGTTGCTCAAATCGCCATCGGCGTTGTCATACGCCTCGGCCTCGAAGTAGACCGGCGTGCCCTGTTCATAGGTGAGATCCGCCGTCGGAGAATGGATCTGCAGGTTAGGCGGAACGATCTCCACCGTGATCTGCACGCTCGACGAGGCCTGTGTGCCGCTGCTGTCCGTGACGCGCGCGGTGATCGTATGCTGACCCGCTTGAAGCGTCGTGACAGTCAACGTGGCGGCCGTACCCAGAGGCCCGTCTAGACTCGACGACCACTCGATCCCGCCACTGAGATTGCCATCGACTCGATCATGCGCAGTGGCCGTCAACGTGATGGCCGCGCCGCGCTCGAAATGCGCACCAGTGGTCGGCGATGTGATGGAAATCGTCGGCGGCACTGCGCCAACCGTGGCGGTGAACGTGTCAGTGCCGTTCAAGTTGCTGCTGTCCGTCGCCTTCGCCGTGATCGTGTGGGTTCCGACACGAAGCGTCGTGAGAGACAACGACGCCCCGGTACCGAGCGAGCCTTCGAGGTTCGATGACCACTCGACGCCGGCGCTCAACTCTCCATCCGTCATATCCACTGCGTATGCGGCCACAGCGAGAGGCTCTGCGATATCGAGATGAACCGTCACCCCGGAACCCGGCGCGGTGACCACGACGCTCGGCGCCGGATTGGGCGGCACGGGCACGATCTGAGCTGTGTTGCGGCTGTTCCTGTTGTCGCGATTTCTGGTCGGCCAGGGCGAGTCCGCAAGGCCACTTGCGCCGGAGACGATCAGGACGCGCTGTCCGGCCGCACCCAGATAGATCGTGCCGTCGATCAGGATGACCGGGTAGGTTGCATCGCCCGAACCGCCGAGAGACGCCTCGGACAACCGCACCCCTGCGCTGCTGTAAGAGACGAACGCGTTGCTACGCGTCGCCACGTAAATGCTGCCATTCGAAGCAACCATCGGCGAACCAGCGAATGTGTAGGTTTCCGCCGCGGTCCAACTCAACGCACCCTGGCGGGATACCGCACATAGCGAACGCTGCGTGCCGCACAGCTGCAGTATCAGTCCATCGGGTGTGATGACCGGCTCGCCGCGAGCGCCGACGAAATTCCACTGGCGCACGCCGCTCACCGGCGAGATCGCATGCAGACCGGCCGAGTTGCTCATATAGATCGTGCCGCTGGTATCGATGGCTGGGGCGGAGAACTCAGTTCCCGTGCCGATCGCCGTAGTGTTCGCCCAGCGTTGCATTCCCGACGCGGCATCGTAGGCACGAATGCCGCTCGCGCCATCATGCGCAATCACGTCACCATTCAAGCCGATGGCGAGCTTGGGCCGGCGACCCGAGAAGCGCACGCCGTTGCCCCACACCGGACGGCCCTTGCTGTCGATCGCGTGGAGCAGATCGCCGGCGGCATCACTGCTGCGCACGCCGAGATACAACGTGCCATCCCCGGCAAGCACCGGCGGTTCATACAGACCAACCGAGCTCGATGGCGCGGCGACACTGTATGACCAACGCTGAGCGCCATTCGGGAACAGCGCCACCAATCGCTGCGTGTTCGAGACACGCGTGGTGATGACATACACTGTGCCGTCGGCGCCGACGACCGGGTGACCGATGATCGGGTTCGGCCAGGTCCACTTCACAGAAAAATCGGGATTGAGCGCTTCGAGCCCGGTGCTGCTGTTTTGATAGATCGTGCCGTCAGGCGCGAGCGCCACCGAGCGCATGGGCATGCTGCTGTCGTTGACTTGCAGCGCGAGGCTGCCGGAAGCCGGCACGGAGCCTGCATTCAGCAGATTGGTGCCCGCCCAGGATTCCTGACGATTACTGAAGCCGTCACCGTCCGCGTCCGCGAGTGCATCCGCCCCGTTGCGTGGATCGAGCCCGGCCTGGACTTCCTGGCCATCGCTGATGAAGTCCCGATCGGAATCGGCATGCAGCGGATCGGTGGAATACGTCAGCACTTCCTGGCCATCGTTGAGACCGTCACCGTCCGTATCCGCAACGTTCAGTTGCGTACCGGCCGCGTGTTCCTGTGCATTCGTCAGGCCGTCACCGTCAGGATCCTGAGCCCCGTCGGCGGGATTGGCAGGATCGAGACCGTACGCGAGCTCAGCGCAATCGTTGAGCCCGTCGCCGTCGCGATCCACCGTGATGCTGAACGCCTCGCTATCGAAACATTGATAAGAGCTGCCAGCACTGTCGTGACGTGACATTGGCCAGGGCGTGCGCGCCAGACCGCCGCCGTTGTCTACGACGGCAAACAACTGGCCGGTGCGCGAGCCGAAATACAGCGTGCCATCGCGATCGATGACAGGTGGCGCGCTCACTTCGGTCTCGACCTTGTGGATCCATAGCAGCACGCCCGCCGAGCTGTAGGCGCTGATGGCGCCGCCGAACTCGGTGATATACACAGTGCCGTCCGCGGCGACCGCCGGCGTGTATGAGGTACCGTAAGTGTGGACGGACCAGCGTGTGCTGCCGTCCTGCGGATTCACCGCGTACAGCGTGCTGTCCCACGAGCCGATATAAAGCGTGCCGTCGGTGCCGACGGTCATGGTCGAGAATGTCTGCTGATCCGGCGACTGACGCGTCCAGAGTATCTGGCCTTGCGGACTGACGGCGTAGGTCCGTCCCAGATCATCCGAGAAATAGATGGTCTGATTGGTCCCGATGACCGGCGCCGCCCCGGATTCATCGAGGTCGCCGATCGGTATGGACCAGAGCTGCTGCCCATTGGGGCCGAAGCCGTGCATCGTCCCGGAAGCATCCATCACGTACACGTTGCCGTTTGCGGCAACTGCCGGTGGCTGCGTCACGGCATCGTTGAGGACGGCGCCAGCGATCGATGCGCCGCTGTTGTCCAAGGCGCTCCACCTGCCAACGAGGTCGATACCGAATGGGCCAGAGATGACGTTGTAGGCGCTGAAATAGACTCGGCCATCTGTGCCCAGCACTGGCGCGGTGGCGTTGTCCGCGACGTGGACCCAGCGTTGTGTGCCATCGGGATTGATGGCGTGAATGCCATCGCTCACGCCTGCAGCGGTCACATAGATCGTGCCGTTCGGCGCTACGACCGGGGCCGACAGTGCGCTCTGCGGCACGGTGTATCGCCAGCGCTGCGTGCCATCCGGGTAGATGGCATAGAGATTCTCGTAGTCGGCGCTGACGTAGATGGTTCCGTCAGGTCCGATCGCTGCCGATCCAAGAATCCTGCCGAGCACGTCGGCGCTCCATGCCTGCCGCCCACGCGATGGCGTGCTCACAGCTCGCAGCGGATCGAAGCCGGCAAGACTTTCCTGTCGATTGCTGAAACCGTCGCCATCGGCGTCCGCGCGACCATCGCTCGGATCCTGTGGGTTGCTGCCCAGTTGCAGTTCCCAGAAATCCGATACGCCGTCGTGATCGCGATCCGCGAGCGCCGGATCGACTTGCGGGTTGCCGGCTTCGACGCCGTCGCTCAAGCCGTCGCCGTCGGAATCCGCGAGCGTCGGGTCGGTGTGGTATTGATTTGTTTCCTGGAAATCGGACACGCCGTCGCCATCGGTGTCCAGCGCGACCAGCGAAGTGCCGGCGCGCAGCTCCTGCAGATTGCTCAGACCGTCGCCGTCGCGATCCGCCGCCGCATCGCTCGCGTCGTTGGCGTTCAGACCGAGTTGCCGCTCCATGCAATCGTTGATGCCGTCGCTGTCGGTATCCACCGCCGGATTGGCGAACTGATCGTCGGATCGCGCCAGCGTCATCGCGCCGAGTCGGACGTAATCCGTGCGCGTGCACTCCGCGATCGATTCCTCGAACAGCAGCCCGCCGGCCCGCGAATACACGCTGTACAGCAGATCGTAACTGCGATGTTTCTTCTCGAGAGAACGCTGCCCGTTACCGTCGTACAGATAGTGCTTGTCGACGACCGCGATCGTCTGCGACGGCGTGCGTTGCACGACCTTCGCCTGGACCAGGTTGGAATCCGCGTCGTAGATGAACTGCTTGTCGTCGAGCTCGGCGACGCGCCGGTTCGCGTCGAAGGCATAACGACGTTTCGCAATCGCGTTACCTCGCGAATCGAACTCCATGCGAAAGCGCGCCAGCTCGCGCGAAGAGTTGGTCGGATCCATCTTCCTGACCTGACGCAGTCGCCACTGGTCGTCCAGCTCGTGATCGAGCACGTCGCTGCCCACCGCTTTGGTGCGCATGTTGCCGAAGAAATCGTAGGAGAACTGCGCCGCCCCCCACGAACCGTTCGCCAACAACAGACGATCGAGGCCATCGTAGCTGCCGGCGTCAAGCATCCGCACCGACCGCGTCGCGTCGCCGCCGTCGATGATGGAGGTGACGTTGCCCACTGCATCGTACGTGTAACTCAGATCGACCAGACTGCCGGCACGAATGGTTTCCGGGATCAGTCGCCGATTGAGCGTCACATTGGTCACGACGCCGTTCGCCAACCGATAGCTTTGCAGCTGGCCGCTGGCGTGATAAGTCACATTGGTGGCGAACGTGCCTGCACGCGACGCTCGTCCAAACGCGTCCGGCGCATAGTCGACGACCAGCCCGCTCGGGTAGGTGACCTGCGACAGCACGTCGAGATCGTTGTAGGCGTTGGCGATCGCGTACCTGCGCACGCCGAGCAGCGCGTCGGCGATGCTCAATGCTTCGGTGATGGGATTGTCGTTCTCGTCGTAGGCATACGCCCAATGCGCCGAGCCCTTGGTGACCTCCCTCACGTTGCTGTTGGCGTCGTAGATCGTCATCGCGTCCGGAGTGGCGCCCGCAAAATCGATGCGCGTGCGCCGATTGAGATTGTCGTACACGAATGCGACCGACTCGTTGTCGTTCACGCGCTCGCTGATGACGTTGCCGACTTCATCATGCGTGAACACGGTCGTGCCCACTTCCGGTTCGATCGCGCGCACCAGGAACTGGCGGTCGTTGTATTCGTAATCCTTGCCATGGCCGCGCACGTTACCGTTCGCGAGCGTCTCTCCCTGCCAGACGCGCGTGGTATTGTCGAACGAGTTTCTGTAAATCAGCGTCCCGACTTTCTCGGGCGCCGCGATGACGGCAACCGACATGCTGCCGAAATCGATGCCGCGGATGAGATAGCGATACGAAGTGGCGAAGCCGCGTTCGTTGGTTACCTTGGTCTGGTCGTCGTCATATTCGTAAGCGACGCCCGTACCGTCCGGGTGCTCCGTGCGCAGCACGCGCCCAAGCGCGTCATAATCGGTGGTGACACCGATCGTCGCATTCGGATAGGAACTGAAAATCTCCCTGCCGCTGGCGTCATACTGCTGGGTGCGATAGATCATCTGCCCGGTGACGCTGTCGTGGCGCTCGATACGCCGCAGCTGCCCGAAATCGTTGAAGACCTCCACCTGCCGATAGCTGCCGCGCGTCAATGAGCGTCGATAGCCCCCGCCCACCGAGTCGTAGTCGATGGACACATCGGCTTTGATAGGGAAGTTGATCGCCGTCAGGCGGTTCAGGGCGTCGTACTGGAAACTGGTTGTGAAGCCGCGTCCGTTGGTTTCCGCACCGACGGTGCCGGTGTCGTTGACGTCACGATCGATGGTGACCGACTCCGGCAGGCGTTCGCGCTGAGGAATGCCGCGTTTGTAATTGGAGTAACGCCGGACGTTGCCTCGAGCGTCCTCGACCGATGCGAGATCGCCTTCGTCCGTGTACGTGTACTGCGTTTCGACCCCCAGCTCGACCTTGCGCCGCAACTTGCCGTTGGCGTCGTAGCTGCGCTCGATCGCGCCTACGGTAGCGCTGCCGTCTTCCTTGTAGGTTTCGTTCTGGGGCAACCCGACGATCCATTTCACCGGATCGTTGAAATAGGTGAGCTCGGTCTGCAGCGACGGCCGGGAAGTCAGATTCGAGCTTTCCACGATACGGGTCGGATTGCCGTACACGTCGTGATCGAAATATTGTTTGAAGTGGTGGAAACCCGCGGTCGACGCTCTGGAGTCGCGATCGACGTACTCGGCGTTGAGCACCGGCGCATAAGTGCCGTCATCGGTCCACCATGAGCGATATCCGCCGCCGTGCCAATAATCTTCCGTCGAGATGCGACGGCCGCTCCACGACCAGCCGCTGCGCTGGAGCAACGCGTTACCGGTGCTGTAGACCTCGTGCATCGCTTTCAATCCGACGAACGACGGTCTCACATAGACGAGGGTGGTGCCGTTGGGCCGATAATCCTTGCCGTAGTGATAGAACTTCTGGATGTCGTCGGGACCCGTAACCGTAGTCACATCCTGCCGCAGCTGGCCGCCGTGACTATCGTCATAGGGAAAGCTGAAGGGCGCGAACGTATAAGTCCATTGCCCGTCGGTGACCGCCGGGCCCGAGACCGACTTGGTATGAATCGCAGTAGTCTTCTGCAGCGGGGCGCCCGGGTCGAACGCCACATGCTGATACGTGTAACCGATCTCGGCGCCGTGCGGATACGTAACGTGAATCAGCGAGAAGCTGGCGAGCCCGTCCTCTAGCACGTCATCGTTGGGATCGGGATCGCCGAGCTTGGGGTTGTACCGGTAATGCCAGCTGCGATTGTCCGGGCGCACCACCTGAACCAACTGGTAATAGTTGGAAAACATGAAACCCGGGATGGGCTCATAAAGATATCCAACGCGCTGACCATTCGCAGAGATCGCCCGCAGCCGGATGCCGGCCGTGCCCTCATCGTCATATTCGTACCGCACTACCGGAGTGGCATCGCCCTCTTCGCTGCGGAAGATCGCATCGATATACGAGATGCCCAGCGCGTTGGTCCTGTATTGAATGCGGATCCAGTTGCCATGCACGTCTTCGATGCGAGTCGTGAGCCAGCTGGGCTCATCGTGCAGAACATCGAACTGACTCATCGTGTAGCGCGTGCCGTCCGGGCTGGTAACGACCAGGCCTATGCCATTCGGCCCGCAGACCGCACGCCAGTTGCTGCGCGTGATCAGCGTGCCATCGTTATAGTTCTGGTCCAGGGCCAGCAGCTCGCGACCGCCGTCTGGCAGCTCCAGCGATGGATTCTCACGGGTGGTTAACGGAAATGCGCCCTGTCTGCATAACGTCGACTGGTACTGGCGCGGCACGACGATACGACCGAAATGCATCACCCAGCCGAGGCCGTTCAAGCCCAGCTTAGGGTATTCGTTGGTCTGCAGGCTGGTGTAGACGCGAGTGACGTCTATATCCATCCCGCCGTTGCCAGGAATGGATAGATCGACGTATTTCAGTTGCAACGTACCCGAGAAGGGGTCGACGTGCTCGTTGAAATGCTGGTTTACCGCATCCTTGAAAGGATTGAGGCCCGGCTCAGCGTAGTAGTCGCGGATTTCTTCCGCCGACGCCGGACCGACGGATGCGAGGCTGAGAAATAACAGCGACAACCAGAACGGCAATCGGATCAGCCCGAGCATAGACATGCCCGTACCTCCCTGTAGTGGACACTCGCTCGATCCCTTGTAACGCCGCTTCCGTGGCATAAAAGTCGTCGCGATTAAAGCGCGACACAATCCTAGACGTCAAATATTTCTGACAGTCTATGTGTTATTTACTTTCAATTCGCAGCGTGTCTCATCGCGAATCTATGAATGAGCGGTATCGCGATGCCGATTCTTACCGCGGCACTCGCTTCCGGCTTTGGACTGTTTTTTTGCCGTGCCTTTTTCCGCTGGTGCGAGAAACACCAGCATGCAGATCCAAGTTTATGCAAATCACGTGATGACCGTGATTGTGGTCGCAGGCAATTTTGACGGCGGGCGCTAACGCATCCACGAGTTGTCCGAGCGTGCAAAGTCTAAACAAACCGTCGTCGTCGTCCAGGGCGCATCGCACGTGGTGATGGCGCCGGGGCCGCTGGCTGCGAATGGGCCGGCGTGATCGCGCCGGCTCATTTGTCGAATGGGGATTGATGTTTTTGCTGGTTGTGGTGAGCGGACATAACCGTCCAAGTGCTCCAGGCCATCAATCCGAGTCATCAATACCGGCTGAAAGAATCGTCGCCCCCGGACGGACGTCACTGCAGGAGCGGCGCAAGTGGTTCCTTGGCTGCTGCCTGCAGCGGCCGTCTATGTAGGCGACACGTCATGAAAGTATTATGGACGGGAGCAACTATTGTCCGGCAACTTCTGCCGAGAAACAGAGCGCGAGCAACCTCCAATTGCATCACCAACCCACTCGCTGCATTGTGAGTAGCAGTTCTCATCTGCCACGCGTCGATCGGAGGGCGATCACAGATTTAAACACTTGAGGCGATGTCCTAGTTGCACATATTTTACTCCGTCACTATCGTGCTCCCTGCGCGGTGCGCTCAACAACAACAGGGTGAAGCATGAATCTTCGGAGTATCAAGACATACAAATGGATCATCGCGCTCGCAGCAATCATGTCGTTAGCTGGATGCTCCTCGGGCGTGACCCGTCCCGACGGTAAGAACAGCAGCAGCTTCGTTCCCTCCTCCGAAATTCCGATCGGGAAAGTCTCGGTGACGATGAGCTCCGCGGTTCGCGACAAGCTCAAGGACAATCTCAAATTCAGCACCAGCGATCTCGGCCGCAACATTGAGCAGTCGCTGCAATTAAATGAGTTGTTCGCGGCGAAGCCAGATGGGATCTCGCTTGAAGTTCTGGTGACCAACATAAGGATTCGCTCGACGTTCAATGCAGTGATGTGGGGCGCCATGGCGGGCAACGACGCTTTGGAGGGCGAGGTGACAATCAAGGACTCGTCCGGAAAGATCCTCGATGGATTCACGGTTTCCTCCTCATATGCCCTCGGCGGTTTCGCCGGCGGACAGGACTCCGGGCGCATGGGTTGGCTCTACGAAGCCTTCGCCAAAGAAGTGACCGGACAGTTCAAGCCGGAACAGAAAACCGCGTCGCGGTGAAACTGGAATTGCCGTTTCGGCGGAGCCTCGGCTCAGTGGAATTGATCGAGGTCGACACAAGCCGCGCCCGCTCCTGTCGTGGGCGGGCGCAATCTCGACGCAGATCCTGACGTGGACTGAGGCCGGATAAGGAACGCAATCCACGCAGGCTTGCCTACTGAGCCTGGACACGCCACCCTTGCGCATGGCTTCAGGACTTGCAGCACTTTTAGATGACGTCGCGGCGATCGCCAAACTGGCGGCCGCGACCCTCGACGATGTAACCGCGGCGGCCGGCAAGGCCGGCTCGAAGGCAATAGGCGTCGTTGTCGACGATGCGGCCGTCACGCCCGGCTACGCAATGGGCTTCACGCCCGAGCGCGAGCTGCCGATCGTGTGGAAGATTGCGATCGGTTCATTGCGTAACAAATTCCTGTTCCTGCTTCCCGGCGCATTGTTGCTGAGCGCTTTCGCGCCTTGGGCGGTGACGCCGACCCTGATGCTCGGCGGCGCCTACCTCTGCTTCGAAGCCACGGAAAAAATCATCGAGGCGATCGCGCAGACCACCGGAAAGGCGGACGAAACGCCGCAGATTTCCGGGCTCGCGCTGAGCTCGGCACAGATGGAGGCGCAGAAAGTCTCCGGCGCGATTCGCACTGACCTGATCCTCTCCGGCGAAATCATGGCCATCGCGCTTGCCACGGTCTCCGACCGTCCGCTCGCGATCCAGGCGGGTGCACTGGTCCTGGTGAGCCTGCTCATCACGGCTGGCGTTTACGGCGTCGTCGGCGCGATCGTGAAGATGGACGATATCGGCCTGCATCTGTCGCGTCGTTCCTCCGCGTTCTTGCAGTCGTTCGGTCGTGGGCTGGTCAAGGCCATGCCTCATCTGATGAAGGGACTGAGCCTGATCGGCACCGCCGCGATGCTCTGGGTCGGCGGCGGCATCATCGTGCACGGGCTCGAACACTTTCACCTCGACACCGTGCCTCATTTCATCCATCGCCTGTCCGAAGCAGCTGCGCACGCTCCCGCACTCGGCAATGTCGCTTCGTGGCTCACGTTCGCAGCGGGCTCGGCGGTCGTTGGCTTTGTCATTGGCGGCGTAATCGTCGCCATCGTGCACAAGGTGTCGAAGAAAAAGCACTGACGGTACTCGTCATTCCGTACCTGCCAAGAACTAACTTGGCAGCGCGCACAAGCTTCGATAGGCGAATTCAATTTCGAGACTGGATCAACCGTGGCGGTTTCAACACGGCTCAATAAAAAAGCGGGGACCGGATTACCCGTTCCCCGCTTTGTTCCATCGTGACAAGCCCGCGTTAGAAGGTCGCGCGGTAACCGAGAGTGAACCGCCGGCCGATACGGTCGTAGTCCACGTTCGACTGTCCCTGGTAATAGCCGGCGCCGAAGCTGCCGGCGATCATCGGCGGGGCCTCGTTGGTCAGGTTGTCGATCACTGCGTAAACCTCACCCCACTTACCCAGGTTGTAGGTCAGATTGAGCTTGAACACCTGGTAGGCGTCGATGCTGTTCATGTTGATGGTCGTCAAGCCCGCGCCGCCCACGACGTCGGCTGGACAATTGCTCGTGCAGGCATACAGGCCCCGTGCGTAAGTGCCCGAGCTGATGCCTTGCAACTGGAGCGTCGCCGTCAACGGTTCCAGAGCGTAGGTGAGCGAAGTGAGGTAACGATATCGCGGCGCCGTCGTGCCGGAGTTGATACCTGTCACACCGCCCGTGTTGTTGACGCCGCGTCCATTCAACACACCGTTGACTGGATCCTGGGTCTGCAACCGCATGATGAAGGACGTCATGCCGAACCACCGCAGTTCACCCCTGGGCAGAGGAATGGAGTAGTTGGCGTTGACGTCGATACCATTCTCGCTCACGCCCGCAAGGTTGAGGGGCGAACCGGTGATCAGGGACACCTGGTTGAAAACGCCATTCGCCGTCGACGGCCCCTGGCGCGCGATCATGTCGCAGAACACGTTGCCCGTTAGAGTTTTGTTGGCTGCGTAGAAATTGAAGCACTGCTGCAGGATGGTGCCGTTGGCGAACGAAGAAATGGCATCCTTGATCACGATGTCATAGTAGTCCACCGACAGATTGAGCCTCGGGATGAACCGCGGCTGGAAGACCACGCCAACGCCGGTGGTGTATCCGCGCTCCGGCTTCAGTTCGGTACTGCCGGGCGTTGTCGATTTCAACAAGTATGCGGCTCCGGTTGGAAGCCCAGTGACGGGATTCAACGGCCCGTCGAACGGGTCGGTGGTGTTGCCCGTGCCTACGACGCCAGGATTGAACATCTCACCCAGATTCGGCGCGCGAATGTCGAGCGAACGAGTCCAGCGGAAGCGCACATCCGATACTGGCGTCCAGCTCGCGCCCACCTTCCAAGTCGTCGTATCGCCGGAAACGCTATAGCTGGTCTCACGAACGCCGGCGTTGAGATCCACGGCTTCCGCGAAGGGCACATCCTTCAGCAGGGGAACGATGGTTTCGAGGTAGCCCTCCTTCACGTTATATGCGCCGTCGGTGGCTTTGAAGTTGCCGGCGAAGAAGGCGCTGGCCTGGTCGAGTGCGCTGACTTTGCCATCCACCCATTGCTTGCGGTACTCGGCACCGAATGCGGTGGACACTGGGCCCGCCCAGGTGGAGAACGGCTCACCGCTCATGTTCACACCCGCCTGGTACTGACGTATCGTCATGTTCGACCAACCGGTGTCGGAGATGTAGTCAATGGCCGCCGCGCTGTTGACCCCTCGACCCATGGGATTGTAGGGCACACAGCCCGGCTGGGGCGGAGCCACGCCTCTGGCGAGGTTGTCTCTCGTCAGGGCTGCGAAGTAAGTTGGATCGCAAACGATGTTGCCGGAGCTATCGCGAATGGCGCGTGTTGCCGCGGTCCAGTTCGCGCTGATCTCATCCCCTGGCGTCTTGGACACGATGTTCGTTTGATCGTAGCCGCCGTAAGCATCCCATTTCCAGCTCGCACCGATGAGATCGAAACTACCTTCGATACCGAGCATGGAGCGCTTGGTCTCGCGGTCGTTGATACCCTGCAATGGCGACATGTCGCCATTGAACGTTCCCACCGTGAATTGCGAAACGTTGCTGGCAGTCATCTGTGCCTGCAGGTTCGCCGGAATGAACGGGTTGCCCGAGAGGATGGTGGCGCCCGTGCCGCCATTGTTGAGGTTGGGCACCACCCAGCGATTGTGCGAATGGGTGGTGGCCCAGCCAAGCTCCGCGTAGGCGTTGATGTTATCGGTGAGGTCGAAGCTCACACGACCGAATAGATTACGACGCGCGAGCGGCAGAGAAATGCTCGTGGTTTGATCGATACGCGCCTGCTCCCAGTCTCCACCCAGCATGGTGGTGCCCGGAGTGTTGTTGTTGACGCTGGCGCCATAGTTGAAGGGCGCAGTCGCGCCTCCTTGAACGAACTGGGTCCCCTGCAAGGGACAGCGAGCGCCGGTGCCTGGGGTCGCGTTCAGATTCGCGGTACTGCCGTTGAGCCGGCAATTGATGATCAGGCCGCCATACGTTCCGTTGCCCGGACCGACGTTGGGGGCGATGAGGTACCTGGGCAGTCCATTTCCCGCGACATAGGCTGGATTCGCCATGAGCTGCCAGTTCGACTTGTCGGCCCAATCCCGATGAGTACCGGAGACACCGTCGTCCTCGGTCAACTCACCGGCCAGCAAAACATGGCCGCGACCGTCAGCAAACCTGCTGCCGTGGGTCAACGCTACCTTGAGGGTCTTGCCGTCTTGCTCCTCGGACTCGCCGCCCTGGACGGTGACCTTGTTGCCTGTGAAGTCCCTGTTGAGAACGAAATTCACCACGCCGACGACAGCGTCCGAACCGTAGGACGCAGACGCGCCGCCCGTCACCACTTCCACCCGCTGGATGAGCTCGCCGGGGATCGAGTTCGTATCGACCGCGCCGGCGTTGACGCCACTGCCCACGATCGAGGGCACCATGCGCTTGCCATCGAACAGCACCAGAGTACGGTTCGCGTTGAGGTTACGCAGGTTCAGCAGGTTCGCACCGGCGGTGCCTGTACCCACGTTCGAAGAAAGATTGCTCGAGGTCAGGCTGCCGGAGAACTGCGGCATCTGGATGACGGATTGCGAAATGGTCGTGCTCGCCATCGCCTTGAGCGTGTCTTCACCGATGACGCTCACCGGCGTGGGCGCTTCGAAACCGTCGGTACGCGAAATACGCGAACCCGTGACCATGACTTCCTCGAGCTTGGGATCCTCCTGCGCCGTGACCAACCCCGACGCGAACACCGTTGCAAACCCTGCCAGGCACCCCGCACCCCTCAATGCGCGTCGCACCGAAACGGCGACGTCGGATCGCTGTCCAGCAGCTGTCATTCGAGTATTCATGCCCCATCCCCTTGATCTAGTTTTTATCGAGAAGAAGACCGATTTGTTTTCGATCCCCTGGATTTGCACCATCCGCCTCGGGCCAGCGAACATCGGCATCGAGATGCAGACGGCTAGTCAACTTACTAAATGGGAGTGCCGTTTTTTATTCGTAATTCATGGAATGGCGGTCTTATTCATCCATGCCATATCGTGACGCGGTCGTCGCCCTGCATGATTTTGCCCGCTGGTTTGTGTGGCGCCTGTACACGCCATGAGAATCGGTCAACGGACTGCCCGCATATTGCGCAAGCAGGTTCTTGGACCGCTCAAGGCAGATCCCTGGAATGGAACGGGTGCGTCACAACGACTCGAGTGTCGTCGCGCTTTGTCTAGACAACGGCCAGGTGAGTGTTCGAGTGAGCCACGAAGCGCACGGGTACCGGATGAACGATGTGGAAGTTCTGGCGAAATGAAAATGCCCGCCGCTGAAAAAGGCAGGCCGATCATCGCCCACGGCTAAGGCATGCCGCTGTTCTCGGAGCTCACCGCGCCCACGCCCCTCGAGCGGCACTCGCCACATGAGGTCTTCTCAATGTGAGTGCATCGAGGTGGGGGCACCGCCCCCGCACACGTCACTCCCTTGAATTCCTGGACTTCGCCGCCCGGGGAGCTCGACTGCAGTTCCTGAACTCAAGTTCGCGCTCCCCCGGAAAAGCCCTCCTCATCAACTATAAAAGATCAGCCATCACGATGAACCTTACGCGACGAAACCTCGGAAAGATGGTAGGCAGCGCCGTTCTGGCGGACATGCTCTTTGGCAGCTGGCCCAGCTACGGCAAGTCCGTGGCCGGCGCTTCCGGCGCGAGTACCAACTCGCTGACCGCTAAATCCCTCACCGAAATCTCGGGGATGATTCACGACAAGTCGGTAACCTCGAAGCAACTGGTGCAGGCGCTCCTGGATCGCATCGACGTGTACAACCCGAAGATCAACTGCTACGTCACAGTGTTGGCCAAGGACGCTCTCGCGCAGGCCGAGCAGTTGGACGCCGAAGCTGCGGCGGGCAAGTTTCGCGGTCCCCTGCACGGCATTCCGATTGCGCTCAAGGACAACATCGATACAGCTGGCATACGGACAACCGCGGCGAGCCCGATGTTCAAGGATCGCGTGCCCGATGAAGACGCCGAGGTGGTGCGCAAACTCAAGGCCGCCGGTGCCGTGATCATCGGCAAGCTGAATCTCCATGAGTTCGCCCTCGGCTGTACCGGCGACGTCTCCTACTTTGGCCCGACGCGTAATCCATGGGATCTTGCCCATGTCACCGGTGGCTCCTCAGCTGGCTCCGGCGCTGCTCCGGCAGCGGATCTCGCTTTCGGCACGTTGGGCACCGACACCGGCGGCAGCATTCGCGTACCCGCCGCTTGGTGCGGAATCGTGGGACTGAAGCCGACCGTCGGCTTGGTCTCCATTCGCGGCATCATTCCCTGCTCCGCCAGTCTCGATCATTGTGGGCCGATGGCGCGAACCGTCGAGGACGTCGCGCTCATGCTCGGTCCGATGACCGGTTACGACAATCTCGACATTTTCAGCGTGGAAAGCACCTCCAAGGACTACGTGCAGGAGATGAAGCAGCCCGTTTCCGGCTTCCGTCTCGGCACCCCACAATCTTTCTACGATCACCTCGAGCCGGAGATCGACGCTGCCGTCAAAACTGCGCTTGGCGTCCTGAGCCGGCTGACGGCCGGCGTGACTTCGACAGCACCGCTCTCGGACGGCCTGACGGGCGCCGGCATGGGCGACGCGGATTTCTATCATCACGACCTGATCGAGAAGTACGGCTTGAACTATATGCCGCCGATCCGCGCACGCTTCGAGAAGCTGGAGAATCCTCCGGCGGGCACGAAAGTCGCTACGGCCGCCGACGCTGCGCGCTCGCACCAGATGCTGATGACGACGCGCCGGGAAATCGATTCGAAGTTCAAGGATTTCGACCTGGTTGTCGTTCCCACCACCCGGCTGAATCCGCCCAAGATCAATGATTCCCTTGCTCGCCAAGCCGCAACTGCTGCTGGACCCAACCGAGATTCGAAGGTCTACGACTGGTTCTCGAGCTCGGGTGGCTGCGCCAACACTGCGCCGTTCGATGCGTACGGCATTCCCGCTATTTCGCTTCCCTGCGGTTACACCAAGGACGGCCTGCCGATCGGCTTGATGATCGCCGGCCCTCATTTCTCCGAGGGCAAAGTGCTTGCGCTGGCTTACGCCTATCAACAGGCGACCAGCTGGCATCTGAAGAAGCCGACACTATCGCGCGAGACTCCCGTTCCAGCGATCGTCGAAGGCAAGGCGCCCGCCAAAATCGAATCGTGATGCTGCTCTTTCGCAAGGGGCAGCGATCTATCGCTGCCCCTTGGGTCGTGCCACGGTGAGGTATTCGGTCATCGACTTACTTCTCCGCTAACAGCGCCCGCAGCCTGTCGTTCTCGGCTTGCAACTTCTCGGTCCGCTCGTGTAGCGATGCAAGCATCTCAGTGAGTTCAGCCTCCGTGAACCTCGGCGTGATGTGCTGCGGGCAATTCCAGTCGAATGTCTGGAGATGAAATATCAGGGAACGCTCGACCTTCGCCTTGTAACCCGGCGCAATCAGTTTTGCGGCCAGCTCCGGATCGTCACTGAGACTGCGGATTTCGACATGAGCGTAGATCTTCAGCCGCTCTCTATGCGGATAGTCCATCAGAAACAGGCAGGCGCGATCGTTGGCGCCCAGATTGCCGACACTGATGTATTGCCTGTTGCCACGGAAATCGGGGCAAGCGAGCGTCTTGTCATCCAGCATTCGCAGGAACCCGACCGCACCGCCTCGATGCTGAACATACGGCCAGCCCGTTTCCGAAACCGTGGCCATGTAGAAACTATCGCGTGCGGCGATGAACGCGGACTCGGCATCCGTAAAGCGGTCCGACTCGCGGTGGCCGCGGAAACCCGTCCAGATGTCTGCGCCGTTCGCGGCCTGCGCGGCTCTGACGCTCGGTGTGATCGCAATGTCCAGAAATCCGTAAGCCATGAAAGTCCTCCTCAAGTTCGCGGCGCCGCCGTGGCTGGCAAGCACTATAGAACTCGTCGCCGTCGATCGGAACCCGGCTGCGAAGGAATTGACCGGTGGACGCAGAGATGACCTCGTCGCGATATCCTATTTGGCCGGCTTCACGAGCGCGGACAACGCGACTCCCGAGAACGACCGTGTCGTCATCAGCACGATGTGGCTTTCGATCTTGCCGACGCCCAGTTGACCGTCGACGATCTGGTCGTTGATCTCACGATACCTGTCGATGTCGCGGCAGATGATGGTGAGCGCATAGTCGAACGCACCGTTCACCTGGTGGGCTTCGACCACTTCCGGAATCGCGGCCACAGCGCTGTCGAAGCGACGGAAATCCTGCGACCGATGATGTTCGAGCGTGACATGGGCGATTACTTTCAGAGAGCTGCCGATGTGCGCAAGATTGATGACCGCGCGATACGCGGTGATGACGCCTGACTTCTCCAATCGCTTCACTCTCGACAAGCAGGCGCTCGCTGAAAGAGCTACCCGCGCCGCCAGTTGCATATTGGTCTGCCGCGCATCGCGTTGGAGCTGATCGAGGATCTGCAGATCGATGGCGTCGAGCTGCATATGCTTGCCACGCAGGCCGGCCTGCGGACCGCTGGAATTCGAACTCATGGCTTCTCCGGCAACTCGCGGCACATCACACCGGCCATCGCATGTTAGTTTTCTTTCGATGCTCTGGCCAGACCGCGAATTCCGCCCTACCCTGATCGTAAGCAAAGACCGCGGCGGCATCCGCGACAGACTTGGGGAATTGCATCAGTCCGGCCGCGCCGGCCATTGGCCGACCTTTACGGCAACTCATCCAATAACAGGCTCAAACACTTTGCCGAGCCGCCCGACTTCAGAAATTCCCCCAATTCGACGGTGTCGACAACGAAGCCGAGCCGGGTCAACCGCCGCTGCAGCGAAGCCGACGCCCGGTGAACGATAATGCGATTGCCGAGATTCACGGCGTTGCAGACGAAGTCGCACGCATCCGCCTCATCGACTTCGATACGGCGCTGCTGCGGCACTCTCGCATGTATGGCAGCAAGACTGTCGCCATCGAACGCAGCGGGGAAGTACATCAGATAGCCGCCCTGCAACGGCGCCAGGCAGGTATCCAGATGATAGAAGCGCGGATCGCCCAGTTTCAGCGAAACCACTTCCCTACCGAACAGTGACTGTAGTCGCGCGTGAAACTCGACGCGGCTACGCGTGCCGTAACCCGCCCAGAATATCGGCAGGAGCGTGTCGGCGAGACAATCGCCCGCCCCTTCGAAGCCCCCGACCTGGTCGAGACTGTGAATCGAGAATCCAGCGGACGCGAACCACTCAGTGAACCAACGCTCTTCCGGTTGTCTTTGCAATGGGCTGAAACGGCTCGGCACGGCGCGATTGCCGGCAACGACACCGGCATTCGCCGTGAACACCATGTCCGGCAGGCCGGGCTGCGGATCGATCAGTACGACCTCGGCATGCTCGGCGATACATGCGCGTAACGTCTCCCACTGGCGCGCGGCTCGATCCCGATCGACACATCTCGCCACCGACATCCAGGGATTGATTTCGTAGCTCACCTGGAAGTGCGTTGGCGCACACATGAGGACGCGCGGCGCTCGAGCGACGGCTGGTGAGTTCATGCGATCATTCCTACTTCAAGATGAAGCCAGTCTGATCGGATCGAGACATCCCGGATGCGGGAAGCGGATCGAGGCGCCGCAGAATGTGCGCTTGTCGGATCGCGTGACCGCAGAATGCGCGCGCCGGTCCTCTCGGCGTGCCACGATGGCCGGCGCTACGCCAGCCCGGACGCGTCCATGTGCGAGGCCCGCGCCAGTGCTTGCGTGTCGATATACTCCCGTATGTTCTTCACTTTGCCATCTTGAACGGTAATGTCGAAGATCCAATCGTCCTTGAACGGCTTATTCGTGGCTTTGATTTTCCCCGTAGCGACGCCGATGACCAGAACCCGGTCTCCTTGCGCTACGAATTCGGGCGGCTCTGGGTATGAAGTTTCCACCGTGTCGGAAGCCTTCTGAAGTACAGCCGCCACTCCGGCGTGCCCGCGGTGCGTGCCGGCCAGCGGCCAGTCCTCGCCTGGAATGATCCACTCAATATCTTCGGCAGACAACGCCAGCAGACCTTGCTTATCGCCGCGGCCCATTGCTGCAAAAAAATCCTTCACAATCTGGACATTCTCTTGTGTGCTCATACATTGCCTTGGCGCTATCGTGTTAAAAGTCCAATTTGAGAAGCGCGGTCCCGCGATTGGCGAGGGACCGCGCCGGGGTCAGACCTGCGCCATGCCTCCATCGACGGCGAGATCCACACCGGTGATGTAAGAGCTTTCATCAGAGGCGAGGAACACGACTGCGGCCGCAATTTCCTCGGGCATGCCTCTGCGACCCATTGGGATCTGCGTGGCGAACTGTGCGGCCGCTTGCTTGGCCTGTTCAGCGGTAAGGCCCGTCGTTGTCTCCAAGGCGGGAGTCTCGGTTGGTCCGGGGCTCATCGAATTCACCCGGATCCTGCGGTCTTTCAGTTCCATAGTCCAAGCGCGCGCGAAGTTGCGCACAGCCGCCTTACTCGCGGCGTAGACACTAAACCCTGGGAGCCCCAACACGTTGGAGACCGAGGAGGTCAGGATAATCGAACCGCCGTCTTTGAAGAGGGGAAGGGCCTTCTGCACCGTAAAGAACATCCCCTTCACGTTCACATCGAAGGTCTGGTCAAAATGGGCCTCAGTGGCGACCGCGAGCGGTCCGATCGTCCCCGCGCCCGCGTTCGCGAAGAGAATGTCGATGTGACCATGCTTCTCTTTCACTACTGCATAGAGCCGGTCCAGATCCTCCAAGCGCGACACGTCGCCCACAACCGTCGTGACGTTTCTCTTGATGAAGGCTGCGGCCTCCTTCAGCTCTTTCTCTCGTCGCCCAGTGATCACGACGTGCGCACCTTCTTCCACGAAGCGCTTGGCTGTGGCCAAGCCGATCCCGCTGCTTCCGCCTGTGATTACCGCGATTTTTCCTGCCAATTTCTGTTCATGGTCATTACTCATATGTTTTCTCCGTTCTGCTTTGTCGTTGCTTACCGCGCCCTACGGGCTCCGAATGGAGTGACCGGCCGGGCGTAGCGCGTCAGAGTTGCGCCAGGCCGCCGTCGTCGGCGATCTCGCTGGCGGTCATGAAGCTGCTGTCCGACGACGCGAGAAAGGCGGCCACTGTCCCAATCTCTGCCCAAGACAATCCGCTTGTTCAGTACCGGGATCGACTAAGCCAGCGGATCGAGTAAGCGGCAGCCGTGATTGTGGAGCCTTGACTCATGAGGGCAACTGACTAAATATCTATATTTACAATCTACTCTTTAGATTCTTATGCTCGATAACGTCACCATCAATCGGCTTCGGACCTTCGTTGCCGTGTGTGACCAGGGAAGCTTTACCGGGACTGCGCGGGAGCTGAGGCGTGCACAGTCGGCGATCAGTCATGCGATTGCCGTGGATATCTATTTTCCGCGCGCGACCGATTGAATGCCTGCGCACCCTGCAGGCGGACTCGAACGGTCGCAATCAATCTGCGCATGACGACCATATGATTGCGGAAGATCTCGCGAATGGAGCTCTCATCGAACTCCAACCGCGCGCATGCCACATGCGCGCCCTCACATTCATGACCTCGCAGCGGCGCGGGCCCTCGTTTTCCGAAGGCGAACGACAATTTTCACAGCGAGCCGCTGCCCTTTCGAACAGCGGCTCTGGCTTGGCCTGCGAACCGGAAGTGCGCCTTACCGAACTACGGAGCGATATCCCAATCCACGGTCTCGGTCAGAGTGGTGCCGTCCGTCAGCTCGACGGTCCATTCAACCGGTGCGCCTGCCGAGATCCCCAGCACGACCTCGGCGCTTGGACAAACCAATGAAGGCTTGCCTGTACCGACCTGCGGCCGCAACTGGCAACTCCCCGGATACGACAGCGGCAACCATTGGCCGTTAGCCGTTGTACGCATGCTGGTGATACTGCTGTTACGTGGCAGGATCAAAGCCGCATCGAAGCGCTGGTTGGCAACGAAGCTTCCGGAAGCCGGCGATACAGTCAATGCGTCCGCAACGATGAGTTCCGCGGTTTCGAGAACGGCGCGTACGTGAAAGGAATTGCCGCCCAGCGTCCCATCGATCACGACCTCTTTGGTCCAGTACCCAGCCAAGTCAGGTGCAACCGTCGGCAAGGCCACCGATTGAGTGACATTGCCCTGGCCGGCGATCCTGAGCGTGATGTCGGAGATCAGCGCACCGCTCGCCAGCGGCTTGTTATCGTTACTCCTCATCAGGAACTGGCCGTTGCTGAACTCATCGGCATTGAGGTAAATCACGGTTCCCTGGGTCGGCTGCGCGGCTTCGAATACGGTCGAACCTACGGCGAAGCGCATGCGGGATTCGTTGGCGTATGGACGATACTCGCCCAGGGCTGGAATCGGCGAAAGGTTCGGCGTGTTGGTGTTGTAAACATAAGTGCCGGTGACGCGCTGGCCGAGAACGATCTTGCCGGCCAGCACGTTACCGCTGTCCTGTATTTCTGCGACACGAGCACCTACCCTCACGCGCACAGGCTCCGCCGCCGCAGGCCCCGAAACGAATGCGGACAACAATAGGCCGCCTACAAATAAGACCGATGTTTTCATGATTCTCCCTGGCATGAATTGCGAACTTGCAGAAGGACGAAACTGCGCGCGCAGGCATGACCAGGAAACAATGTAATTGCAGGATAATGAGAGGCGCAAAGGACATTGAACATGTAAAACACGTCGCCCATCCCTGGTGATTCACTGTCACCGGTCCGCCGGCCGCGAGACCGAAGATTCCAATCGCGGCGTTAAATAGCAGATCGAACGAAAAATTGCGCGCTTACGACGGCACGTAGATAAATCGAAACACAACACCTATGCGCGAATCCTTTGGCGTCGCGACAGTGGAATCGCAAATGGCCGACCCCTGCCCCCGCGACAACAGCCAGCAGAGTCTAGTACCCTACCCCGCGAACGCCACCAGCCGCGCGAATGGATTCGCCTGTAACCCAGTGCGAATCCTCGGAGGCAAGGAACACCGCAACAGGTGCTATGTCCTGCGGCTCTCCTAAGCGGCCGAGCGGGGTTCCTGCAATGAGCTTCACTCCCAATTCGCCGGCGAAGTTTCCGTCAGTTGCGGGCGTATTCGTGTGACCTGGCAGGATTGAGTTGACTCTGATTCCACGCGGGCCAAGCTCTCGGGCCAATGCAAACGTCAGCGTGTCGACGGCTCCTTTGGTTGCAGAGTAAACGCTGGACGCCAGATAGGGATCGGTGCTGAGGATGGAACTGATGTTGATGATGCTGCCCGATGTTCCGAAAAGCTTCGTTGCTTCTCGAATCGCAAGCAGGTATCCGAGGACGTTGAGGTTGAACTGCTTGTGGAACGCGTCCTGCGTGAGGTCTTCGATCATCTGGAATACCGCCACACCGGCATTGTTCACGAGTACATCCAGTGTGCCGTACTCCGCCTTGACCGTGCTGAACAATCGCACGACGTCGGTTTCCTTGCTCATATCGGCCTGAACAGCAATCGCCGTGCCCCCATGTTCCCGGATTCCAGCGACAACCGCATCTGCATCCCTTTTGCTCGACGCATAGTTGACGACTACCGTGGCGCCGGCCGCAGCTAGGGCTGTGGCGATCCCGGAGCCGATGCCTTTCGATCCACCGGTGACTACTGCAATTTTTCCCTTGAGCTTCATGCGTACCTTTTCTCTGGTTGAGTGATGTTCTTCTGGGATGATGCGCGGTAGCTAGAACGCGCTGTGTCGCCAGCAGCAAGTATTCAGGCAATCGAGGCGCGGACGAGTGCCCGTTCTTCTCGTATCCTTGCCTATTCTTATCGCGTCGCTTGCTTTGGCGACGGGTGGACACCATGCTGAGCCGCATGACCGATGCAATGGATGAGTTGCGCAGCATCGTGATGCGCGCAGAGAACAAGTGGACCGATATCGGCGTGCCGCGCGTGGCCATGGTCCGTGCCCAGGCGTGCGCGGATCAGGTCTATCAACCCATGTTGCACCTGGTGCTGCAGGGTTCTAAGACGCTGTCGATTCTGGACCCGAGCGTCATCGCCGGGTTGTTGCCTGAAGGACTCAGAATGGGAGACCGGCCCAAGGCGAGTTGTTTCTCTGGCGTGCCCGCGCCTGCGGAAATGATCGATGCGTGGCTGCGCATGATGCGACTCATCGATCGTCCGCACGAAGCTGCAGTGCTCGCGCCCATGATCGAACGAGAGATCTTGTTCCGCGCGCTGCAGGGGCCGCTGGGAGACACGCTGCGTGAAATCGCTCGCCCCGATGGACGATTACCCCAGATCCGACGCGCCATTCATTGGATCCGCGAGCACTACACCGAGCCGTTTCGTGCGGAACAACTCGCGACGATGACCGATATGAGCGTCCCGGCGTTCTATCGCCACTTCAAATCGATTACGTCAATGACGCCGATTCAATACCAGAAGCGTCTACGTTTGCTCAGGGCCCGCTGGCTGTTGCTGTTCGATCCCCGCGATGCCGCTTCGATTGCGTTTGCGGTCGGTTATGAAAGTGCTTCCCAATTCAATCGAGAATATTCTCGTATGTTTGGAATGCCGCCTGCGCGAGACGCCGCGAGATTCAGGTTGCCTGTGGCTACAGACGATCCAGCTGGTTCTGAGCATCGCTATCGACGGTCCGCGCGTACTTAGCGCGTATCCGCTCCAAGTCTCTTCCCGGTGGAAGTCCGAAGGCGCGAGCGTATTCGCGGCTGAACTGCGTAGCGCTTTCGTACCCGACCTCCAAGGCCGCCGACGTGACGCTCTTGCCGCCAACCACCAACAGCGTACGAGCCTGCAGCAAGCGGATGCGCTTCTGATACTGCAATGGGCTGAGCGCCGTGACTGCCTTGAAATGGCGGTGAAACGCGGACGAGCTCATTGCCGCCTTTTGCGCGAGCGCCTCGATACGCAACGGCGCCGCGAAATCGCGACGGATCAACTCGATGGCCAGGCTGACCCGTGCGATGGCGCTGTCTGGCCTGGCGATGTCATACAGCATCCCGCCCTGTGGCCCCTGCAGCACGCGATAAAGAATTTCGCGTTCGTAGACAGGCGCCAATGCCGGAACGTCAGCGGGACGATTCATCAAGCGCAGCATGCGAACCCACGCATCCATCATATCTAGCGTCACGGCCGCCACCGAGAATCCTCGCTCGGTTTTCTCGGCGTAAGCAAGTTTGGGCAAGTCCGCAATCAAGGTTGCGATCAACGTGGGCTGCAGTGTCAAGGCCACCGCCAGATACGGCTCACCGGATGTCGCAGGCCACACGGTGCCAGCCGCGGGCAGGTCGATGGACATGACGAAATAGTTGGCCGGGCAGTAATGCAGGGTGCGGTCCCCTATCGTCATCGACTTACTCCCCTGCAGAATCAGGTTGATCATCGGGGCGTAGACGGCGTTCAACTCGTGTTCGGGAATCCTGCCCTGGACCATGGCGACGCGAGGAATCCCGGTCTCGGTAAGGCGGTTCTGGGCCTTTGCTGCCAGGACGCGGAGCTCTTTGAGTTGTTCTTCCATGCACGCATCAGAGCGTATCGCCACGCACGCCGCAAGCGGTAAAGCAGGATTAGGCAGGCTTGAGGCAGGAACGGGCAGGTTCGCAGGCGGCGCGCAGCCTATCGTTCATGCACCACTTACCAACGGAGCAATGCATGAGCATAGTCATCATCACCGGCGCGAGCCGAGGCATCGGCGCCAGCACCGCGCTTCAGGCTGCGAAGCGCGGCATGGGCGTCATCCTCACCTACAACAGCCACGTCGCAGGAGCGGAAGAAGTCGTTCGCAAGATCCAAGCCGAGGGCGGAAAGGCAGTGGCGATCGGTCTTGACGTCGGCAAGATTGCGTCCTTCGCCGCGTTTCGCAGCGATGTGGCCGCAGCACTGCAGGCAACGTGGGGTCGCGATCGCTTCGACGCGCTGGTCAACAACGCGGGCTATGGCCTGTTCAACGCGATCGAGACATTCACAGAGGCTGAGTTCGATGGATTGTTGAATGTGCACCTCAGGGGCCCGTTCTTCCTGACACAGGCGTTGCTGCCATTGATGGCCGACGGTGGACACATCGTCAACATGACCAGCGCGACGACTCGCGTGGCCACACCGGGTGTTGCGCCTTATGCGGCATTCAAGGGTGGGCTCGAAGTGCTGACGCGTTACATGGCGAAGGAATTCGGGCCACGCGGCATTAGAGCGAACTCGATCTCTCCAGGTGCGATTCGCACCGACATGACCAGCGGTGCGTTCGATCAAAGCCCGGAGTTCGTGACGATGCTCGCTGGGCAAACCGCGCTCGGACGGATCGGCGCTCCCGACGATGTGGGTCGCGTGATCGCAAGCCTGCTGTCCGCGGACAACGCGTGGATCAATGCCCAGACGATCGAAGTGGCTGGCGGTTACAACATCTGAAGATAGCGGGATCGACGCTTCAGCCTCCTCCCTCGGCGACCGAGGGAGGAAGTACCGCTAACGTTACGGTCCCACGAACTCAACGGATCCAATATCGCAGCGAATCTTTCCATCGGCATCGCCGTCGTTGCGACGCTGGCCCAACTGGTCACGCTGCGTGCAACGATCCGGAACTCGGCCGCCCTGATCGATGAGCGGACTGTTGTCGAGCGGAGCCATGTGGGCATGCCCTGCTTCGCCGTCGTCCTGCAAAGCGCCGAGTCGCACATCGAGGTTGGTCAGGTTCTCGCCGAACCAGGAAGTGTCACCCCTGCGATCGATGGCGCAATCCACGGTGTTGCCGATTGCGTTGCGCCCGAACGAAACCAATTTACCTGCGCAGTCCGCAGGCGCCTGCTCGGTGGAATTTACGATACCCCTGAGATTGTTGGCTACCACGCTATTGGCGATCTGAGTGATGGCCGGCGCGTCGGTCCAGATGCCCGCTCCGTTGGTGACACAGAACTTCTGGCTCTCGGGATCTATATCGCAACCTGCCGGGTAGACAGGTTGGCCGCCTTGCCCGTGACCGGAGTTTCCCAACACTTCGTTACCGGCGACGGTGATACCGCGCAACGTCAGCGTGCGGAGATTCAAGATCCCGCCGCCCCGCGTGCCGGCCGAGTTGCCGCTGACGGTGGAGTTCTCGATCTCCATCGTTCCCATGTTATTGATTCCGCCGCCACCGCCATAAGGGAATACACGATTCTCCACGACGGCGCTGTTCTTCATCCAGACGCGGCCACCGTTATTGAAAATTCCCGCGCCGAAGCCGACCCAGTACTCGAACACATTGACGGAAGAGTTGCCCGAGATGGTCGAGCCGGTAATCCAGACCGACGCATCCTCGACATACAATCCTGCGCCGTATATGTATTGAGCACGGATGCCAGCACCGGAGCGATTGCTGCGTACATTGGAACGTAGAAGCGTGGCGCTACCGCCGACGACGGCAATACCACCGCCAGCCTTCCCGGCACGGTTGCCGTCGATGGTACTGTTCTCGACGTGAAGATGGCCGCGCAGACTCAGGATTGCACCACCGTAAGTGACGTTGTTGCCTCCGGCAAAGTCAGACGAGATGTCGTTGTGCAGTTCGCAGTCTTCGATCCACACGGTGCCTGCCTGGTTGAGCACCGCTCCTCCTCCTCGTTCCCGGCAGGGTTCATCGGGACAGCGGGCGATGCCGGATTCAAGAGTCGCACCGCCTAGAAGCAACCTGCCGCCGGCCGCGACCGTGAACAATCGCGAAGCCGTTTCGTCGAACGTGCCGGAGCCTTTGAATACGGTGCTCGCAACTCCGCGACCCTCGATGGCGATCTGTCCGGTGACGACGGGCAAGCCGCTCTCACTCCCCGGCTCGCCGAAGCGCTGCGTGAGCAGATAGGTACCGGGCGCTACGCGGATAATGGTTTCTCTGCCGCTGCTATTGGCCTGCAGCATCGCGGCAACGATCCGCTCGTAAGTATTCGCTCTCACCACGGCGACGCGCTGACCGGCACTAACGACGGACGATGCAATCGACAGTAGAGCGGCGACGACGAACCTCGATAGCGGATGCATGATGGGTTCTCCAGGTAGCTGCAGATGCCATCCACGAACTGGCATCGGACATTACGTACATTGTGTTTTAGCGTACCTCGCGCTCGGGGGTTATATAGCACGGACGGTTTTTATATTCGTCATCCGGTTGGATGACGAATGTCGTATGCAGTTGCGACCACGGAATGGAGCAATTACAAGACGATCTAGCCACCGTTGACAAGTCTCCAACGCGAATGGGATCGCGCGCTGGTAGTCTTCAGCGGGACTCGGAGTGCTCCGCAATGAATTGCCTGAACCACTGTTCGGCCGGATGGGTGTCGCTGCGCCGATGCCAGATCAGGTTGAACACTATTTCGGGTAATCTGACCGGAGGCGTAAACAGCACCAGGCGCCGGTGGGATGCAGAGTTCAATGCGACCCGTTTCAGAACCGTGGCCGCCAGGTTGGTTTGCGCCACGATGGCCGGGACTGCGAACATCAGCGGCAGTGTCAGTGCGAGTTTGCGTTTCTTACCTTGTTGAGCGAGCGCCTGGTCGACGAGCCCGAACTGCTCTCCTTCAGGAGACACGAGCACGTGAGACAGATCGAGGAACGTCTTCATGCTCATGCCGCGCCGGGCTGCGGGATGGCCGCTCGCAACGATTGTCACGAATTCGTCTCGCAACACCGGGCGCGAAAGTATCCGACCGTCGGCATGCGTAGGCGACACGCCGATGGCCGCGTCGATCACACCCTCATGCAACAGATCGGCCGCGTGATCGCGGTCATTGAATGCATGCACGCTCAACGACACACCCGGCGCGCTGATTCCGAGCTGTTGCAATAACGAAGGCAGCAGCACGAAAGCGGGGTAATCCGACATCCCCAGTTTGAATGTCAATGACGCCGTCGCCGGCTCGAACACCGGCTTGTTCACCAGCGTGGCTTCAATCTGCTGCAAGGCTTGCGAGATTGGGCCGGCCAGATCGCGCGCGCGCGGAGTCGGCAGCAGGCCGTCAGCGCTGCGTAGAAACAGCTGGTCCCCGAAAAGCTGGCGCAGACGCGATAACGCCGCACTCATTGCCGGCTGGCTCACGCCGACCTGGATAGCGGCCCGGGTCACGTTGCGCTCCTTCACCAAGGCGTCGAAGGCCACGAGCAGGTTCAGATCGATGCCGTGAAAATCCATAGGACGAATAAAGCGATATACGGGTCATTTGTTGGACGGATTCTACCCCGATCCGGAGAATCCCTCCAACCAGCAGCAAACAGGCATTCATCGAGACAACCATGAGTACATCCATCAAAGGCATCTCGGACCGACTGCGCACAGAGCGCCTCGCCGTGGAAACGCTCTACCGTGCGTTCAACGACAAGAACCCCGATCTCGTCGACGAGGCTCTCGCCTCTTCCTGGAACGACATTCCGTTGGCGCCGGGGCAAGGTCCCGGACCTGAGGGCATCAAACCCATCATCCGCAGCTTCATGCAGGCGTTTCCGGACGTGCAGATTTCGATCCACGACATGATGCAGGAACCCGGCCGCATCGGCGTTCGTGCCGAGATCAGCGGTACGCACCTGGGCGAAATCTTAGGCATCGCAGCTACCGGGAAGAAAGTCAGCTTCCGCCTGCACGAGTTCCATCTACTCGATGGCGAACGCGTCACCACGACCCATCACATGGAAGACTGGTTCAGCCTGTTTCTCCAACTCGGCAAGTTTCCGCCGCAAGCCTGAACATTGCAGTGGCATGGAGGAGTTTCACATGAGACGCGTATTCATAGATTCTTTCGGCACCCCCGACATCGTCGCGACCGGCGAAACGAAACTGCGCGAGTTGCAATCCCATGAAGCCGCCGTGCGCGTCGAGGTCGCCGGCGTCAACCCGCTGGACCTGAAGATCGTTGCCGGCTACATGCAGCAGGTCTTCCCCGTTGAATTCCCTTATACGCTGGGCACTGATTTCAGCGGCGTAGTGGAAGATGTCGGCACGCAGGTAACGAGCCTGAAACCAGGAGATCGCGTGGTCGGACGCACTGAGCCCAGCGCAGGTGGCGCGTTCAGCAGGACTGTGGCGATTGCCGCCACCGATCTGTGCGTCATCCCCCAGGAGATGAGCTTCGAGCAGGCGGCAGCGCTTCCTACTACTTTCGGCTCGGCTCGGCAGGGGCTCTTCGACGTCGGCAATCTGCAACGCGGCGAGCGTGTCTTGATCCATGCCGCGGCTGGCGGTGTCGGCAACATGGCCGTCCAACAGGCTCACCAAGCGGGTGCCTATGTCGTGGCCACTGCGTCGACCAAGAACGTTGCGTTGGTAAAGAGCCTCGGCGCGGATGAGGTCATCGACTACCGCACGCAGGACATCGCCGAGGCACGCGACATCGATCTGGTGCTCGACATCATTGGCGGAGAAACATTGGAGAAGTCGTGGTCGGTGCTTCGCACCGGCGGGCGTATTGCGAGCCTGGTGGAGTTCGGCATCAAGCCTAAGGACGGGCATGCAGGTGAAGCCGTGTTCTTCGTGAGCGCGACGCCGTTCCTACCGGAAGCGATCCGCATGTTCCGGGCGGGCCAGCTACAGATCATCATCGACTCGATATTCGCATTCGAGGACGCACGTTCGGCGCTGGAGAAGGTGGCGACGGGACATGTGCGCGGCAAAGTGCTCATACGCCTGAGCGAATGATGAGAAGGCGGTGAAGACCCGGCGCTTGCTCGCTATGCGGCCGAACTGTTCTCATCGAACTGTCGGCTGGCCACCAGCATCGCCTGGGCGAGTTCGCGATCGTTCATCTCACCGAGCCGCGGTGCGAGGAACACCGTGTAGGTCTTCAATGCGAAGACCGCGATGCCCATCGGCGAAGTTGGCACTCGCACCGGAAAGCTGTCGCGGCGGCGGCGAACGAAGACCGCAGCCAGCATGACCGCCGCATGCGCCTGGCGATCTTCCTCGGCGGGATAAGCGAACCGCCACTGCCGAACCCGTCGATTGATGACTCCCTTATCCCCGTCTCCGGCATCGATGCCTGCAGCCGCGAAGATGCGGCAATCGTAATCGTGGCAGGTCTGGGGGCGATCGCTGTAGATCGAGCATTTCCCCGCATCGAGCATCGGACATTTTCCATCCGCCAGCGCCAGCATCGTCCTGTGACCCGCGGGAAATCCCGGCGGATTGACCAGCAGCCTGACCGGAATCACCGCCAAGGCACGCCGATCCCCAGGCCGCAACTGGACGGAGTAAGACGACGTGCAACAGCCCGTGCAATCGCCACAAGGAACGTCCGCCCCAACCGTCCCACGCAGCATCGCATGCGTCCGCGACAGCCAGGACATGAAGGGACCAGCAGGAACGATGTCGGACGACAGCAAATCAGCCATGGGAAACGATGACGGCAGCACAACGGGCGGAGTCTATCCTGAACTGCGGGAGGCGCTTACGTTTCGTCGGGAAGGAGTCGCGCCTTCGATCGCGTTCCGCAGCCCCAGCGATAAAGCATGGATCGCCCAAACGATGGAAATCTACGGAGCTTTCACGCCGTGGGGCTGCTTGTTGGATTCGGCGAGTGCGCTTCGCTGCTGCGGTGTCAGCGGTTCGAGCGGCCTCGCGTATGACAGATCCTTGTTGTCCCATCGGGTCAGGCACCCTCTCTTGCCGCAGTAGTCGTCCGTCTTGGCGAAGGCATTCACGTCGTGTGCGTATTCGCGCACGAGAATCTTCCATTCCCCGCCGCGCTTTTCCCATCGTTCGATATAGCGCCCGCTACCAAGCTGCGTATCTCCACTGACCAGCGAGCGTCCTGGCGTCGCTGCCGGGCCGGGCGTGTCCTTGCTGGTGTCACGGGGGACGGCGATGAACCATACGTAGCTCTCCACGTGCGCCGTGTTTCCCTCGATGTCGATGGTCTGGCCGGTGACGTGATGCTGATGCTGGGCATACGCCGCGAGCGCGGCCTCTTCACGGTCGACGTATTCCTCCCGACCGTTCGGCGTGCCGAGGTTGATGCGCGCCTCCGGCCAGAATGCGCTGCGGACGAGTTCCTTGTCGTGGCGATCGATGCCGCGAATGTATCGCTGCAGCGTGGCCACGATGTCCTGGCGATCTTTGAGGTCGGTGAGCTGTTCGCGAAGCTGCGCAATCTCTGCCGCTTCGTTCGCAACTTGCGGTTGCGCTTCGCGTCCGCAGCCAGCAAGCCCCAATGCCATGAAGATTGCACATGCTGCTTGCGCCTTATGGTCCATTCGTCCTGCTCCAATGTGCACTGTTCGTATCGAGGTAGAGCGGTTTGGCGGAAAAGTGGACACCACGATCCCGGGGCCGCGGCGATTCAGCGGTGGATGATGACGATCCTGTCCTGCTCTTCTGTGACCTCGACACCGGGTTGGGTCCGCAGGAAACGCAGGAACGGCTGAACGTCCGTCGAGGAAAAGGCGCCACTGATGTGGAAGGCCGCGAGGCCGTCCCCCTGGATGACCAGTGTGCGACTGGAATGGCGGTTGAATTCAGCGACGACATCTTCGATCGGTGTCGAATCGAAAACCAACCGACGCCGGGTCCAGGCTATCGCATTGTCTACATCAACCGAGCGCGGCTGGGGAGCGCTGCCGGCTGCTGTAGCGGCAAACGAAAGCGTGAGCTGCTGGCCTGCGTTGAGCAGGATCTCGTCGCTTGCCGGCGAGAGCGCCGGATGCGCCGATCCTGTTTCCGCAGGTGCCGTGCGTTGGTTGTCGAGACTCGCCCCACGTCCAGTCGATCGCGGGGGAATGACCGGGGCGGATACGGCGACGGTTCCATCGACCACTGTCACGAGCAACTCTCGCTGGCGACGGTTGATTGCGAACGCGGTGCCCACGGCCCGCACATGCGTGTGGTCGGCCGAGACGACGAACGGTCGCGCTTTGTCCTTTGCTACGCGGAACAACGCTTCACCCTCGATAAGATCGACTGTGCGTCTATCGGCAACCAGGCGCACGCGGACTTTGGAGCGTCCATTCAGGTCGATGGTCGAGCCGTCCGATAGCAGGATGGACCGCTGCTCACCGACCGCAGTGGTATAGACATTTCGCGTCATGACGTACCCCACACTGGCGCCGATCATTGCAATCGTCACCGCTGCCGCTGCTACGAAGCGAGCGCGGCGCGACCGCACGGGCCGGAACGCGTTACCAGCATCTTCGCGCTTCGCTGCACTCGCCTCACTCGCTGAATGCGAGAGTGCAAGAGAAATGACATTCGCGCCGGAAGACCGCCGCGCCTGCTCGATGAGCGCTTCGATTTCCTGAGGCGTGGCGCATGGCCCGGCTTCCACCGTTTCCGCGATCGCCGTGCATTCGAGATACGCACGCACGTGCTCCGGAGACGTAGCGAGCCATTGGTCGAAGCGTTGCTGGGTGGCGGGGTCGGACCGGTCGCGCAGTTCGGCCAGCCATTGCGCGGCTTCTTCGTATATCTGCTGATTCATTTGACTGTGTCCCTACTCAGGTTTCCCCATCTGCTGCCGACAATGCAGCACTGCGCGGGCAATGTGCTTCTTAACCATGGAGCGCGACACGCCCAGGCGGGCGGCGATTTCGTCGAGCGTCCAACCTTCACGATAGTGCAGGACCAGGCAGGCTTGCGGATTGGGCGGCAGCTGGCCGATCGCCCGCTGCATCTCGCCGGCGCGGCGTTCGAGATCGATGCTCTGGACGTGATCGGTCTCGATCGCAAGGTAGCCGTCGGTGGCCGGATCGGCGATGTCCACGCTTTCGCGTTCACGCTGGCGTGCCTGCAGCTGGTGCTGTGCAAGCACGTGACTGGCGATGGTGAACAGGTAGGCCTCGGGGTTTCTGATCCTCTCGTGCCGGTCGACACGGATGAACCGCAAAAAAACCTCCTGGGCGAGATCGGCGCCATCCGCGACATTGTGCAGTCGTGCGGCGAAATATCGCCGCAGCTTCTTCTTGTGGCTATCGACCACCTGCCCGAAAAACTTCTCGCGTGAATCACTCGCCATCTCCGTTTTCCCCCTCTGCACGAATCCCGCATCGCTGTCCGGTTGCTGTTTGAGTTCCGCTGGCGTCTTTGCGCCAATCTAGAACTGCATCCGGATGCCCGCGTGGTAACGTCTGCCGATCAAATCGAAAATGGCGCCGTTCGTTCCGCCATTGGGTGCGCCGAACACCAGCCATGGCGAAGGCGCCGAAGGCGGGTCGCGGTCGAACACGTTGTTCACTGTGAAGAAGAACTCGGCGCCCCAGGGCGCGCCGGAATCCGTCGCAAGCTTGCCGATGCGTCGGCTCAGCGTGACATCCACATAGGTCACCGATGCCACGCGATTGGAGGCGGGATCGAGAATCTCCGCCGGCAGCGTCGCGTCGTTGATGCCGTCATCGATGTAGCGCGCCTGCACGTACGCGCCATGTCCGCCCTTGCTGCGATACTGGGCCGACAGGTTCGCAACGAGATTCGGGATGCCGCCCGTGCCTGGCCGACCCGTCTGCCCTGCCGACTCGATCTCCGGTGCACCAGGATTCAATGTGGTGAGCGTGTCGACGTAGCCTGCAAGCCCACGCAGGGTCAGCGATCCGCTACCGAGACGCTTCTCGTACGCCATCTCCAAGTCGTAGCCGCGCGTCTTGCGCAGCGAAAGATTCAGATAGGGCGTGTCCACCGCCGTCAGCACTCCAGTACCAGGATCGCGAGTGAGCAGAGAACACAGCGAGGTGGCCCCCTGGAAGCACTGGTCGACGATGACCTGGCCGGTGAGAGTGCCGATGGCATCCTTGATCTCGATGTCGTAGAAATCGAGCGAGATACTCAACTCCGGGAGAAACGACGGCTGCACCACCACGCCTATCGTGCGTGTATCGGCTTTCTCCGGCGTCAGGTTCGCATTGCCCTGGGGTCGCGAGTACACCACGGGCAAGCGATCCGGCGAACCGGCCGGCTGGAACGGATCGATCAGGTTGCTCTGGCCGAGACTCGGGCCCGAGAACAGCTCGGAGATATTCGCGGCGCGAATGTCGCGGGAGACGGTGCCTCGCAGTCGAACGGAGCTGAAGGGCTCATAGGTGAGCCCGACTTTCCACGTCACGACTTCACCACTGGTGCTGTAATCGGTGAGCCGTGCAGCCAGGCTCAGATCGAGCGATTGCGCCGCGCGCACATCGTGCAGCAGCGGGACGAACGTTTCGGCGAACAACTCGGTCAGATCGTATTCGCCGCTGATCGGTTGCAGGTTGGTGCGCTCCCAGCCGCCGATCAGTCCTTCGATCGCCGCGGGAAAACCGTTGTAATCGCCGCTGGAGCCACGGGTGGAAGTGGAAACGGGATCGACGACCATCCGGCTGGAGTCGCGGCGATAGCCGCCACCGAACGCCACCGACACTTGTCCCGCCCACAACTCCCAGGGCTTGCCCGACACGGAGAAATTGAACACATCCTCCTTGACTGTCTGGTCGCCGATGGCCGTGCCGAGCAGCCAATGTTTCGCAGCGGTTGAGGGTGCATCGGGTCCAAAGAGATCCAGCGGCACGCAGCCGTTGCTCGGATTCACGAGCGTGGAGCGGCAGACGATCTGGCCATTGGGACCGACGATCGAATCGGCGGCGTTGTAGAGCAGGTTGATCTTAGGATTGTTCTGCGTCGTCTGCAGATAGTTGTTCTCGCCGTGCTGATAGTAGGCATCGACGCTCCAGCCGCCGACGCTCGCCTCGAATCCCAATGTGCCGCTGGTCGTGCGATTGCGGCTTTCGGAAATCACCGGGCCGAAGTCGTAAGAGAAGCGCCACAACGGGAAGGACGTAATGTTTTCTTCGGCCATGCGCTGGCGGATCTGTGCGGGCAGGAAGGCGTTGTCATCGAAGATGGTGAAGCCGGTGCTTTGTCCTTCCCATGGCGACAGAGGTGCGAAGTGCACCTTGGCTTCGCCGTAAAGACCTTCGACGAACCATGAGACGTTGTCGGTGAGATCGTAGGTCAGGTGCGCAAATGCGGTCTGCCGCTCCACCTCGGGTACGGCGGAGAGGTTCTCGCCGTGGTCCTGGCCATCGCCGCCGATCATCGTCAACGTCGTAGCCTGCGCGCCGTAATTGAAATCGCGTGGCGCGCCGCCGGGGCCGAACTCGATGCCCTTCAACGGTCCGCTGGGAATCAAGCCACCCGACGTGAATGCGGCGGAGTGTACGTTGCAGGCCATGACGCTGGCGGGGACGAGCGCGGGATTGGCAATGCGCGCACAGGAGTCGTACCAGTCACGATCTCGCCACGTGGCGATACCGGAGTCGCTGAAGTAACCGGTGCTGCCCACCAAGTGACCTCGACCGTTGAACACAGGCATGCCGCCGCCTAGTTCGAACTTGCGAACGTCTCCATCGCCTGCCTCGGCTTCACCCACCTGGGCAGTCAGCTTGACGCCCTGGAAACGATCGTCGAGAACGAAGTTGACTACTCCCGCCACGGCATCCGACCCGTACACTGCCGATGCGCCGCCGGTGACGATGTCGACGCGCTTGGTGGGCGGTTCCGGGAGAATGCCGACATCCACCATGCCGGCGCTCGTCGAGGGAACGATGCGGCGACCGTCGAGCAGCACCAGCGTTCGCGCCGGCCCCAGCCCGCGCAGATTTAGAAAACTCTGCCCCACCGAGGCGACGGTGCTGATTCCATTGCTAGCTGGAGTATGCGAGTCGCGGAACACTGGCAACTGGTTGAGCGAGTCCGACAGGTTCGTCGGCGCTCTCGCATCCAGTTCGGCCTCATCCACTACCGTCATTGGCGTGGGCGACTGAAAGCCGCGCGAAACGACGAGACGCGTGCCGGTCACTCGGATTTCTTCCATCGGTTCAGCGTCGACACTGTCGGCGGACATGTGAACGTTACGCGCGACTCGCGATGGCTTTACACCCGCACGGCTCTGCGATGATGCCGCTGGACCTGCCTGTGCGGCGCCATTCGCGCGAGCTTCAGACCCGTCGTCCGTCAGGAGAGTCAACGTATTCTCGTCCAGGTATTTGTAAGTGAGGCCCGTCCCCTTCAGGAGCTGACCGAGAGCCTCGATCGCCGTCAGTTCACCCCGGGCGCCCTCGGTCATCTGATCGCGAACCAGCTCGGCGCGGTACACGAGCTGGAGATCGCGTTCCTTGACGAGAGCCTGCAACGCCGGCGGAAGCGCCTGGCGCGGAATATCGATGGAGCGCCTGATCGATGCCTCCGCATTACTTTGCGCATCACCGGCCATGCTGCCGCTGAATGCATGGCAGGCAACGAGCGACCCCAACGTCAGGCGCACGAGCGGACCGCCGGCCCGACAGCCGACGGCGCGCGACGGACGCTTGGCGATGAGATAGGTCACTCAGTGTCACATCAGTGCGCTTCTCCGAAGCTTGCCGGCAGTGGGAAGTTACCCTGGTAAGGCGGCCAGTTCGGCGCCGATTCGTTCGGCCCCGGATAGTAGATCGCCGAATAGATCTTGGAGATGCGTCCGCCGTCGATGTAGAAAATCTCGTGGAAGACACAGCGCCGGAAAGCTGCATTGGCCGTGCGCATGAATATGGCGCTGGTGGCGACGACCTGCTGCTCTTCGTCGATGGCGAAGAAACGCCGATTCGCGACCAGCGAAATATTCAACGCATCGAATCGCGAGGTGCAGTTCGTCTTGCCTTCGTGGCCGTCCGTTCTCCCTGGGTCGAGGGGCCGGCCGGTGACCAGTTCTCCATTCTCCAGGCGGAAGCAGTCCGGATGAGCGAGCACCAGGCTACCGTCGTTCTCCGACAATCCATCGAAGTAGGAGTTGGCGATCGCCTCGAGAGAGGCACGCGAAAGGCGTTGCGCCACGGGTACTACACGTGGCGCAGGCTTGTTGGCGGCGAGGTATTCGGGATCCGAAAGAACTTCCTCGCCGCCCGGCAGCACCGGACCTCGCATGGTGCCGAGCCCCGGTCCGCTCATGAACCACTCCGCTTCGGCGATCTGGCGATCGATGATCTTGAGGCGCACCATCGTGACTTCCGCTTGCTTGCGCAGCTTGGTATCGATGGTGCCGAACCAAAGCGCCTGGCCATTGACCGGATCCAGGTAGAACCGCGGATTGCTGTCGATGGCGGTGACAGTTCCCCACACACCGGTGCCCGGGCGCGTGACCTGGGTGTTCTGCGTCTGCCGGTAACCCGCCATCAACGGCGCGCCCTTCACATCGTTGGCGGCCACTGCGCGCATGTACTGATCGGAAAGTTTCTGCAGACAGTCGCGGTCGCACTTCCTGTCGGCAGCACTCGACATCGCGGACAGCAGCCCCAGGACTATCAGCACGGACAAACGCAAAAGCTCTCGCATGATTCCCCCTGCTCGATTCGAGCCTGCTGGTTGCAGGCCTATCTATTTGCTTATCTATTCCAAGGGCGTCTCGACGGACGCGCTTACCAGGCTAGCATGGTACCGTCGTAGTGCATGAAGCGACCGCTCTCGGCCATCGAAATACGACCGATGGTCTTGATCATCGTACCCGCCACGATGTCGACCATCACCCGGTCTCCGTACGCATTCGTCGCAGGCTCATCGATGGACATCCGCATGGAGCCGGGATTCACGAGAGCCACCGCGATTCCTTTCGGCCGCAGATCCTCCGACACAGCAAGCATCGCGCGGTTGAGCCCGGCCTTGCTGGCGCGATAGAAAATCGCGCCGCCGCCAGTGAGGGGCTGGCTGACGGAAGCATGGGTGGACGTAATCGAGACGACCTTCTTCTGCCCGCCCGCCTCGATCTGCGGCAGGAACGTCTCCGTGACCAGCAGCGCCCCGAGGATATTCGTTGCCAGCACCTCCTTGCCCAGCGCGTAATCGAGCTTCCCGAACCGCTGCGTCTCCCCAGTATCGGTGTTGGCCGCGTTATTGATGAGCACGTCGATGGGCACATCCTTCATCTTACTCGCAAGCGCGCGCACTTGGACTTCGTCGGCCACGTCCATGCGCTCGACGCGCACTTTGGCGTATTGCTTGCCGAGATCCGCCAGCGTTGGCGGTGTGCTGTCGCGTCGATGCACGGCGATCACAGTCCACCCAGCCTTCGCATACTGGCGGGCGAGTTCGAGACCCAGACCCGAGTTGGCGCCGGTGATCAGCACGGTGTCCGCATGGCTCACCTGCGCGATCAGCACGGCCGCAAACATCGACAGCATCAGCGCGCGCACCGGCCTACTCCAACACATTCTCTTAAACGATCGCGTAAATAACATAGTGCCCCCCGTTAGAACTGCATGCGGACGCCGGCGTTGTAGCGCCGACCGATCAAATCAAAGATGGAACCGTTGGTGCCGCCATTGGGAGCTCCGAACACCAGCCAGGCCGAAGGCGCGGATGGCGGGTCGCGGTCGAACACGTTGTTCACCGTCAGAAAGAACTCTGCGCCGAAGGTTGCGTCGGACTCCGCCGTGAAGTTGCCGATGCGCTTGGTCAGCGTGATGTCCGTATAGGTGATCGATGCCACGCGGTTGGATTCGGGAGCGACGATGCTTGGCAGGAGCGTCGCGTCGTTGACGCCGTTATCGATGTAACGTAGCTGCACGAACGCGCCGTAGCCACTGTCGGTGCGGTACTGGGCCGATGCATTCGCGACGAGATTCGGAATGCCGCCGGAACCGGGCCGGCCCGTCTGGCCCGCCGACTCGATCTCCGGCGCGCCGGGGTTCAATGTCGTGAGCGTATCGACGTAGCTTGCAAGCCCACGCAGCGTCAGTGAACCAGCGCCAAGCGGCCTCTGGTACGACATCTCCAAGTCATAGCCACTCGTCTTGCGCTGGGACAAGTTGAGATACGGTGCATCGACCGCCGCCAGTACGCCGGCCGAATCGCGAGTCAACAGTCCGCAAAGCGCGGTCGCTCCCTGGAAGCACTGGTCGATGATGACCTGGCCGGAGAGAGTGCCGATGGCATCCTTGATCTCGATGTCGTAGTAGTCGAGCGAGACGCTCAGGCCTGGCAGGAAGGTCGGTTGCACGACCACACCGATGGTACGAGTGTCCGCCTCCTCCGGCGTCAGGTCCGGATTACCCTGCGGTCGCGTGTACACGAGCGGCAGGCGATTCGGCGAATTGGCCGGCTGGAATGGATCGATCAGGTTGCTCTGGCCGAAACTCGGGCCCGAGAACAGCTCGGAAATATTAGCGGCGCGGATGTCGCGTGAGACGGTGCCGCGGAAGCGAACGGAGCTGATGGGTTCGTAGTTGAGTCCGGCTTTCCAGGTGGTGACATGACCGCTGGTGCTGTAGTCGGTGAGTCGCGCCGCCAGGCTGAGATCGAGCGACTGCACAGCCGGTGCATCCTTCAGCAGCGGCAGCAGCGCTTCGCCGAACACCTCGGTCACATCGTACTTGCCTTTGATCGGTTGAATGTTGGTGCGCTCCCAACCGCCGAGCAGTCCCTCCAGCGCCGTGGGAAAACCACGGTAATCGCCGGTGAACTGGCGAAGGGAGGTGGAAGTTGGATCCACGACCATGTTGCTGGATTCGCGGCGATAGCCGCCACCGAAAGCAACCGCGAGCGGCCCGGCCCACAAATCCAGGGGCTGGCCGGAGACCGAAGCATTGAACACATCCTGCTCGACGGTCTGATCGCCGACCGTCGTGCCGAGGATCCAGTCCAGGGCCGCAGGCGAAGGTGCGCCCTCGCCGAATAGATTCAACGGCACGCAGCCATTGTTCGGATTCGCCAGCGTGGAACGGCAGACGACCCTGCCGTTGGGGCCCATGACCGCATCGACTGCGTTATAGAGCAGGTTGATTCTCGGATTGTTCTGCGTCGTCTGCAGATAGTTGTTCTCGCCGTGCTGGTAGTAAGCATCCAGCTTCCAGCCGCCGAACGTCGCTTTCAAACCTACCGCGCCGCTCTTGGTGCGGTTACG
>JBEVKB010000113.1:0-53228 GCA_040509875.1 Steroidobacteraceae bacterium
GCCGCAGAGATGGCCAGTCGCGGACTTGACCCGGATCGATTAACCTTGTATTTCGATCTCATCATGACCTCGCTGAGCGGGGCGGCACGACGGGAGCTGCAAACCATGGACCGAGCCAAGTACCAGTATCAGAGCGACTTCGCCAAACGCTATGTGGCGGAGGGTAAAGCCGAGGGACGATTGGAAGGACAAGCCGACGGTCAGCGTGCCGGAAAAGCGTCTTTGGTTGTCCGCCTGCTCACCTTGCGTTTCGGTCCATTGAGCGACGACGTTCAGACATGCATCTCGCAGTCCTCCGTTGTTGAATTGGACGCCATCGGCGAGCGGCTGCTCACAGCGGCGAGTGCTGAGGACGCGCTTAACTTGCATTAAGCGCGGGAGGAGCGCGGACGCGCGAGATTCCCTCACTCGCACGCAGCTCTTCAATCCAGCGCCTTGAACCGAATCGCCGTTCCCCCACCCGGGGCCAACGCCAGCACCAGGCTGTCCTTACTCGTCACCGTGCGACGCTCGATCACGTACGCAACTGGATTGGTACGGTAATCCGCATCGGCAGCATCGCGATAGATCTGCGCGTCGTAGCGTCGCCCCGCCTCCAGAAAATCCAAACCCACTCGCAGCGTCCGCGCCTGTTCATCGGTCAAAGCGCCAAGGTACCAATCCACGCCATCGCGCTGCTGGCGAGCGACGACGATGTAGTCGCCGATGCGTGCATCCACAGTACGTGAGCGCTCCCAGTCCGTCGGCACGTCGCGGATGAATTGAAACGCATCGAGATGGCGCTCGTAGTTCTCAGGCAGGTCCGCCGCCATGTGCAGCGGACTGTAGATGACGACGTAGAGCGCAAGCTGATTCGCAAGCGTGGACTGCACGCGCCGGTTGACGCCGCTCTTCCCCGCTTCGATATCGAAAATGCCCGGCGTGAAATCCATCGGGCCGGCGAGCAGGCGCGTGAATGGCAGGATGACGACATGCTCGGGCGGATTCGTCGGAACGCCCCACGCGTTGAACTCCTGCCCGCGAGCGCCTTCGCGCGACATCATATTTGGATAGGTACGGCGCAGGCCGGTGTCCTTCACCGGTTCGTGAGCATCGATAGCGATCCGAAATTTCGCCGCCATCTGCGCCACGCGTTGATGATGAGTAACCATGTACTGGCCCGCGAACCATTCGTTTTGCACGGTGCCGTCCGATACCACTCGCTGGATCGTGCCATTGGGCTTCACGTAACCCGTCTTGACCGCGTGGACACCGTGCTTCGCATATTGGGCGAAGCCTGCTTCCATCTGCGCCTCATAATTCGCAATGGCGCCGGCCGTTTCGTTGTGCCCGATCAAGGAGACGCCCTTACCCACCGCATAACTCGTAATGGCCGCGAGATCGAAGTCGGGATATGGCTTCGTGAAATTGAAACCCTGGCCATTGGCGATCCAATCGCCGTCCCAGCCGGTGTTCCAGCCTTCGACGAGCACACCGCCGAAGCCATACGTCGCCGCGAAATCGATGTAGCGTTTTGCGTTGACGGTGGTCGCTCCGTGGGTTGCCCCGCTCGCCCAGGTGCTACGATTCAAATGCATCTCCCACCAGATGCCGACGTACTTACCGGGACGGGCGTACGAGACGTCGCCCAGTCGATTCGGCTCGTTGAGATTCAATTCGAGACGCGAATCGGCGAGTTGCGCCGGCGTCTCGGCCACGATCACAGTTCGCCATGGCGTCTTGAACGGGCCCTGCCCGCGTACCTTCACCCCATCGGACCACGGCATGAGATCGGCCTGGAACGTATTCGAACCCGTACGCGCCAAAGTCATGCTCGCAAAGTCGACGAGTGCGGCTTCATGAATCGATAGATACAAACCGGGCGACTCCAGCGTCAAAGGCGTCTCCGCCTTCGACACTGCATCGAGCGGCGTGCGGCGATATAGATACTCGTCGCGTTCTTTCTGATACGCCTCGAACCACCAGGCGTCGTACTTGCCGACCGGACGGAACTGGGTGAACTCGTCGGCGATCTCGACGAGTCGATCCTTCGCAATGCCGTGATAGTCATAGCGCAAGCCAAAGCCGTCGTCGAAAACGCGTACCACCACGTCGAATGCCCGCGTCATCGGCGTGTCGCCGCGAAGAGCGGTGCGAAGTTCGTTATGACGGTCGCGGATCGTGCGCTCTTCTCCCCAGGGCTGTTCCCATGTCGCATCCACTGTGTCGCGCACACCCTTGCCCGTCGCCACGATCCAAGCGCGCTCTTCGCCGACGAATTTAAATCCCAGCGCCGATTTTCCCAGCACCGGCCGACCGCGGCGGCTGACCTCGTAAAAGGCCCCGCCGTCTTCCGCGAACACGCAGACCTGCAACACCTTGCCTGGCGAATCGACACATTCCGCAGCGGCTTGCGCCCTCGTTGCGAGCATCAGCGCCAGCACGCACGACCCGAGCAGGGAATGCTTCATTGAACGAACCTCAGAAAGCGACTCGCAGCAGGAACGAATAACGACGATCGTTGACGAAGTTGGCCCGCGGCAGCAGCGTGCGCCGATTATCGAACTGCTGCTTCAGCACGGTGACCTCGTTGGCAAGATTCACGCCCTCGATACCGAACTTGATCGCGGGCGTGATAGAGAAGTACGCGGTCGCATCCAACTGGCCGGTGTCGTCCTGGTAGATGGGCAGGCGCGTGATCACATCGCGCGTCGTCAACAGGTACTGCGACCGCCAGTTGTAGGCGAGCCGTAGCGACAGAGGTCCCTTCTCATACATGCCGACGACATTGGCGTTGTGCTCCGACAATCCTTCCAGAGGTACGTTGTCGAATGCAATGGCGTCGCCACCCGGTGTGGGCAGCGTCGTGTCGTAGTTCTTTGCCACCGCGCCGTCCTGAGTGATGTGCGTGTAGTTCGCGAGCAGTCCCAGACCGCCCAGCCAGCCCGGCAGGCAATCGTAGAACTGCTGATAGCCCAGTTCGTATCCCTGGATGCGTCCGCTGTCGCCGTTGGTGACGGTTGCTACATTCACCGTGCGAGCGACGCCATTGTGGGTAAACGTGCGATCCACGACTCCGTTGACGAAGAAATTCCGCAGGTCCTTGTAGAACGCCGTCGCCGTCATCGAACCGCCGCGCGCGAAATACCATTCGAAAGCGAGATCGAATTGGTTCGCCTCCATGGGTTTCAGGAAGGGATTTCCAGCGCGTGCGCGATATCCAGTGCCGGTGCGGTCGAGCGTACCGATCACCGAGCGCACAGGAATGTATTGTGCGGGAATCCGCTCCAGGGGCAACTCGTACACGCTTTGTGGAATGCCGGCCGGGTCGATTGCCTCGCCGGCCGCGTTGTAACCAACCACCTCGCCGCCGCCTTCGATCTGTACATAGTTCCTCAGCAGTCCCAGTTCGGGGCGGCTGATCGCGCGCGAAGCGCCGAAGCGCAAGAGCATCTGAGGTGTGAGTTCCATCCTGATATTGAGACTGGGCAGCACATCGTCGTAACGGCCGGCAGCGTTGCGAGCAGATGACCCAGCATTGCCGAAAGCGAGATCTTCCGCCGACAGCACGCAACGGGCATTCAGCCGTGAACTGCTGCTGCCATCGCCGCAGGTCGCTGGAATACCCAGGTCCGGATAACTTTCGAAGCCGCGAGTGTCGTCGTGCGAGCGAACCCAGCGCACGCCGACATTGCCACTGAGCTTCATTTCACCAATGAGCGGGTGGCCGAACCGCAGCATGGCGTAAAGCGAATCCGTCTCCTCCTCGATGGTGTGCAGTTCATCGGGCCGGAAATTACCGTTCGAACCTTCACGCTCATCGATGGGCCGCCAGTCCATGCCGCCCGCGTTGCCCTGCCAGGTGGCCGCGATCGAACGCAGCGGCGCTTTCGATCCTGCGTAGTCGCGGATCAGGTTGCTGCCGGGATAAATGAACACGCCTTGCGCACCGACGCCGCCACGGAAGAACCCGTTGAAAGAATAAACCTCGGTACTGTCCTGCAACGCCTGGTCGAACCACACGGCCGGCGGCGGGCTCGTGGCCGACACCTCGCTCAGGAGCCCCCAGTTGTATTGGGCGTAACGCGTGTTCTGTTCCCGGGCCGTATAACGCACGCCGGTCCGCAACGAATCGAAGAATCCATCGCCGAGGTCGAAATCCAGGTCCACGCGCGCCGCCAGTTCCTCGCCTTCGCTGTCTTCGATGTGATCCTGTGCGGAACGCCAGAACGTGCTGGCAGGCGTACTCGTAAACGTCGCCGGCAGCGCCGGGTCCGGCGGCAACATGACGACCGAAATATCGTCACCGCGAATATCTATGGCGGTGTTCGCCCATGCAGCCCCGAAGACAGCCCAGTCGAGATTCTTCACCCGCGACGTGACGTACTGTGCATCGACATCCAGAGTCAGCCGCTGCGTGGGCGAGAAGCGCAGGTTCAGGCTCAGGTCGTCGATGGTGTTGTCGAGACGGTTGACGCGATTGTCGATGTGATGCTGTGCGCCGTATTCGAATGGCATCGCCAGCGTGCGCGGATCGCCGCCATGCCACGCAGTTCGGGTCGTCAGCACGCCACGACTGAAGACACCGCCGTCATATTCGAACCGCGTGCCCGAGGCCGGAAACACGGACGTGGACAGATGATCGGCATCGAACTCCACCGCATGCTCGTTCCACGTCTGCGTTGCCTGCGTTCGTACGAATTGCGCCGTCGCGACTGTCGAGTGATCGCTGTCGGCCCACTGGGCGGCGATGGTGAAGCCTTCACGCTCACGTTCATGCTCATTGCGACGAATGGCGCCACCGCGCGGCACGAAGACCGTCTGTCCAGGCACGAGATCGTCGCGTGGGAAAAACGGTTCTATCTGCATGCCATCCGTCCTCGCACGCAACGATGAATTGGCGTAGTTCAATAACACGCCGAATTCCCCGATGTCACTCTGGAAGCGATCGCTGTACAGCGCCGAATAGCTCGGCGTCCATTCGCGTGCGAAATCGCCGTAACTGCCATCCGCGGAGATGGCGGACACCCGTCCTTTCGAATCGAAGGGCAGCCGCGTGCGCAGGTTGATGAGACCGCCGATACCGCCCTCGATCTGGTCCGCGGTCTGGTTCTTATATACGTCGATGCCCGCCAGCAGTTCCGGCGACACGTCCTGGAAACTCAAGCCCCGGCCGCTATTCGCCGTGAATGCATCGCGACCGTTGAATTCGCCGCGCACCTGCGTGAGACCTCGCACCGACAGCCCGGACCCTTCGATCGAGAAATGATCGGGATCGGTGCGCGCCGTAAACCGATCGATCGCGACGCCGGGCACTCGCTGCAGGGCTTCGGTCACGCTACGGTCGGGAAGCGCATTGATGTTGGAAGCCGCGACGGAATCGACGAACGTGTCGGATTCGCGCTTGCCCTGTTGCGCGGCCGCCAGACTCAGCCGCATGCCGGTGACCACTACCTCCTCCAGATCCCTGGCGGCCGCTAACCGCAGCCGTCGTCGGACCACGAGCCCGCCGCTTGCGTCCTTCAGCACTTCGAGTTCAGTCCCGGCGATGAGCGCCTGCGCGGCCTCCTCCGCCGTCATCGTCGCATCGAGGGCCGGTGCCTGCAGCCCCTGCACCGCTTCCGGTGAGAACAGAATATTGGTGTCGGTCTGCCGCGAAAGTTCGCGTAACGCCGCATCGATCGATTGGGCTGCGATATGCACGGGGTTGGTAGCACTCTGAGCCATCGCAACAGCTGCCGTGCCCAATGCGGCTACTGCAACCGTCCATGGCAGCGCGACGCATAAAGCGCGAGTCGATCTCGACATGCATCCCCCGACTGGCCGGGCTGCTTATGAATGCAGCCTCGGCGAAACTCCATGTATGAAACGTTCCTTGTGGCGCCGGCCCTCAACCCGCTGAAGTTTGGGCCGCACGCAGCGTGACGCGATCGGATTCGAGACCGACTGCGACCGGTAACAACACCGCGAGCGACGCAGCGAAGGCGCTGGCATCGCCGACACCATAGGTGCCCGAGATTTTCATCCGGCCGATTTCCGGATCCAGGATGACGATGGGCCGGCGCGTATAGCGATTCATCTGGGCCACGGCATCGCTCAACGAATCCTCGAAGAACGCCAGGCGACCGGCACGCCACGCGGTAGCGCGCTCCATGACGGGACGCTCCTGACGCACCGTGCGGCCCAGCGCGAATACGATCTTTTGACCCGGCAACACGGTAAGTGGACTGCGCGTGCCTTCGCTATCGTCCTCGGATGCAATCGACACAGGACCGTCCTCCAGCAACACCGACACCATCGAGCCGTCGCGACTCACATCGAAATGCGATCGCGCCGCCCTCACCGATTGCGAACCGGCGATCACTTCGAAGGGACGCAGCGCATCCTCAGCAACATCGAAGCTGGCGCGTCCCTGGCGTAGTTGCACGCGACGCCGCTCATCGTTCATCGACACACGGATCTCCGTGTCGGTATCGAGCTGCACCAGCGTGCCATCCTCCAGCGACACTTTGCGCTGCTCGCCGATCTCGGTGGCATAGGTAGATCCGGAGCGCAGATAAACTGCGAAACCGGCGACCGACGCCGCGGCCAGACCGACTCCCGCGCGCAGCACGTGCCTGCGGCTCACTTTCGCTTCGCTACCCGACGTCAACAGGCTGCGGTCGGCCGCACCCGCCATGTCGAAAATGGAATTGGTCAGTTCGAACGCTTCGCGATGGTGACGGCTTTCCGCCAGCCAGGCGCGAAAGCCGCGTTCATCGTCCGCCGTCCGCTCTTCCGAGCGCAGACGTGCGAGCCACGCGGCTGCTTCCGCTCGCGTGGCCTGCTCATCCGCCCTGCGCCGCCGGCTCATTCGTCCTCCACCCAGTTCACCAGGAAGAGGCTCGCCTTGGCGATGTGTTTCTCGACCGCGCTCACCGTAATACCCAACCGGACCGCGATCTCGCGATACTTCATGCCATCCAACCGATGCAACAGAAAAATCTCCCGGGTCTTGGGACCCAGCGACTCGAGCGCCGCCATGACCTTCTCGAGACGTTCTCGGGCAGCCAATACCTCAGGATGCAGGGGCTGTCCATCTGCGATATCGAGCACGTTATCTAAATCCATGCGGCTCTCGCGGCGTACTCGCATCCGGCGCTGCTCGTCCACCGCCAGGTTTGCAGCGGTGCGCACCACGAATGCTGAAGGATTTTCGACCGCGTCACGATCCGTGTACTCGGCAAGTCGCACGAAGGCGGATTGCAGCAGGTCTTCTGCATTGTTGTCCCAACGCACGGCGCGCCTCACGGCACGCAGAATACCGAGCCAGTCGCCATGGGTCCTGGGCAGCTCAGCCATGATGCTCGCAGCTCATCTGCATCGTCCCTGATCGACACTCCCTCTCGATGCGCCAACGATGCCCGATTGCAACGCGCGACCGCAATGCTCCGATCGTCTCACTGTCTATTCCGGCACAAAGCAAGAATCTCTCGCGGAGCACGCTGAGCAGAAAAGATACAAAGGGGCCGGAGAGAAAATCTGACTCCGACCCTATTCCCTTCTGCTCAGCGTGCTCGGCGTGCTCCGCGAGAAAATTCTTACTCTCCCACAACCTCACCCACGTCAGTACTTGAACCGCACACCCAACTGGTAGCGTCGATCGTTGCGAATCCAGGCCGAGTCGCGTTTCACTACCGCGGCTCCCGGCGTCGAGGGCGAATCGCCGAACAATTGCTGCTGGCTGACTGTCGTGGTGTTCAGCAGGTTGGAAGCGTCGAGCGACACTTCGAAGTTGTTGCCCACCTGCATGCGCACCGACCCGTCCAGGTAGCCGCTCGCCTTCTGCCACATCGGCAAGCCGATGCAGCAATCGAGATTGTTGGTGAGAAACTCTGAACGCCAACTGTACGCCAGCCGCGCGCCGATCGGCCCATGCTCGTACAGCGCGACAACGTTGTACGAATCGTCGGAGATGCCCGCGAGTCGGTGCGAATCGATCACCGCACCATTCACTTGCAATCCGCCACCGAAACCGACAGTGCCGCCCGCTGCGTACCCCGGCTGCACCGCCAGGTTAGAATTGTTGATTCCGGACTGGTCCACATGCGTGTAGTTCAACTGCGTACCCAGGCCGCTCCATGCACCGGGCAGGAAATCGAAGAACGTCTGGAACGCCACTTCCACCCCTTTGAGTTCGCCGCCACCTTTCCCGTTACGCGGGCCGCGAACGGTCACTGTCTGCGTCGCACCGTTGTTCTCGAACTCGCGCTGGAATTCGCCGAAGGCGATGCTGCCGTTCAACTGCTTGAAGAACACGCCCACCGTGAACGAGCTGCTCTTGCCCCAGTAGTTCTCGTAGGACAGGTCGAAGTTGTCCGATGTGATGGGCTTGAGCGCGCCGAAGCCGGAGTCGGCGTTGAACACGAAGTTGTAGCCGGTGACATTGGCGGGAATATGCGCGGCCGTCGGCGAGTTGTAGACGACGTACTGCGAATCCGGTGACGTGTTGATCGCCGGCGACTGGATGCCAACGAAGTTGCGCAGTAACCCGAAGTCCGGTCGAGACATGGCGCGCGACGCACCGAACCTGACGAACTGGTGATCGTCGAGACCTAAGCGCACATTGAAGCTGGGCAGGAAATTGTCGTAGTCGGTGCCGAGGTCGTTGTCCGCGCCGCCGCCGTTACTGAATGCCAACAACTCCGGCGTCAGCCAACAGGCGGCATTGGTTACTGAATTCGGCGCCAGCGGCGTGCCGCACGGCGTCGATGCGACCGTGTTGTACCAGGTAGGAACCGGAAAGGACACGCCGCCCGTACTCGTCACATCCGTGCGAACGTAACGGGCGCCGATGTTGCCGCGTACGTCCATGCCGAAGATCGTAGTGTCCTTGCCGCCGAACTTGAGCATGGCATAGACGGCCTTGGTCTTCTCCTCGACGTCCAGCAGTTCGGGATCGATGAAGCAACCTTCCGTATTGCTCGCCCGTTCGCACAATGGCGTCCACGCCAGCGGCGAATTCGTGGTTCCCACGCTCAGTGCTTCGATCTGCCGCTCACGGTTCGCAAGCGTCGACCTGTTCAGGTAAACCATCGGGCCATTCGGGAAGACACCGCCGTTGTAGAAGTCGCCGAGACTGACCGACTCCCATATACCCGCACCATAGCCCTGAAAGTTGCCAGCGTGATTGCACGCCGCGGGATAAGCGGCGGGCGTCGTGTTGTCGACATTGAATCCCGGGCCGTTGCAGCTCCAGGGCTGGGCAACCGGCGACCAGTTATAAGTGGAGTAGCGCACCTTCTGTTCGCGATCGGCATGGCGCAGGCCCATCTTCACCGAGTCGAACCAGCCGTCATCGCCCATGTCGTATTCGAGATCGAAGCGCGCCGCCGTTTCCTTCGCGTCGTTGTTCTCGTAGTGATCCTGGATGAAGGGCACGAAATAGTTGTGCGGATTGGCGAGGAATCCATCGGCATAGTTCACGTTCGAGCCGGGCAATAATTTGATCCGCGGCGTGCCGTCGCTGTTGGTGCTGTACTCGGCATTCGCCATGGTGCGGCTCGACACCAGTATGTCGTAGTTGTCGGTGTCGGCTTTGACGTGCTGTACGTCGAACGTGGAGCGCAATTTGTCGTTGATGTCCCAGCGCACGTTCGCGGAAATGTCCCGCGTGCCTTCCGAGTGATCGAAATTCCGCGCTTCGTTGCCGACGTAGATCCCCTGCCGCTGCGTAGCGCAGTTCGAACCGGGGCCGCAGTAGTTCACGAAAGGCAGGCCGGGAACCGCCGAGCCGCGGTCGATATTCTCCTGTGTGCTCTGGCCCCAGTCGCCGGTGGGTTGCGTGAGCACACCCGATCGCAACATGCCATCCGATCCGAACGTAAACGCAGGCGTACCGGGCGCTGGTGCGATGAACGCGCCGGTCTGCGGTGAATAGGCATCGGCGGCCCAGAGGCCGAAGAAGGAAACGTTGGAGCTGCGCTCCAGCCACGCATTGTCGTACTGCGAGTCCATGAACTGCAGTGTGGCCAGGAGGTCCTTGGCATTGCTCTCGAACTGCAGGGCTGCCGATGCGCCGTTGCGTTCGCGATCGTATTCGACCTGCGAGAAGTTCACCTGGTCCGGGATGTATTGCCAATTCGATCCGCCGTATGGAGTGGAAGTACACGGCACCGCGCCGTCCGAATTGACGATGGGCGCACCGCTCGCGTCGTTGTTGCCACCGTTACAGAAAGTACCGATCCGCTGCATGATGACGCCCTCGGTCTGCGTCTTCACATGCGAATATGCATAGTTGGCCATCACGCCGAAGCGGCCGGCATCGGTTTCCCAGACATTGCTGTAGATGCCCGAACCTTCGTAGGTCGTATCGTCGACGCGGTCCCCGTAGTTGGCGCGGCCCGTGAGCGAGATTACCTGCTTGTCCGAATCGAACGGGAGGCGCGTGCGCAGGTTGACCGTGCCGGCGATGCCGCCCTCGATCATTTCCGCCGTCTGGTTCTTGTAGGCATCCACACCTGCCATCAGCTCGGGCGAAATGTCGTTGAAATTCAGTCCGCGATAGCCGTCGGCCGAGAAACTGTCGCGGCCGTTGAATTCCGTGCGCACGAACGTCAGTCCGCGGATCAACGCGGCTGCCGGCTCGGCGGAGAAATGAGTGCTGTCGTCACTGGACTGCAGGCGGGAAACGGTGATGCCCGGCACACGCTGTAACGCTTCGGCCACTGATTTGTCGGGAAATGCGCCGATGTCGGTCGCCGTGATCGAGTCGACGAACGTGTCAGCATCCATCTTGATCTGTTGAGAAGTCTCCAGCGACTGCCGCACACCGACGACGACCACTTCTTCGACCGTCTGCGCGGTTGCGTTCTGTGCGACAGCGCCTGCGATCCCTGCTATTCCCAGCGCCACATAGCGACGCTGGCGAAACCTGGAGTTCCCCATTGCTTGCTCCCCCGTGTGCCGTTTTTATGATCGACACCCTATGACGAAGAGCTATATCCGTTTCCTCAGCCCGCCCACGCCAAGCTTCCCGGGGCAGCAGGAATTTCGAAGTGCCGATTCGCAGACGCCGCCATCGTCCCGCCGCAACAACACGCAGGGACAATTCATGGCGACCACAGCAACCCTGGTCGTCGAATACGCGACCGCCTACGCCGCCGATTATCTCGACATGGACGCGCACGCTTCACGATACCGACGACGGGACATGGCTATTGAATGGGATCTGGATCGCGCCGCTGCCAGAATCCAGCGATACGGATTTCGATACGTATTTTGCGAGTTTGAGTTTTGGGTTTCCGCCTTCTGCGCAGTGATGCTCCAGCAAACCAACATAACCAGCACACCCAATAGAACATAACCACCTCAACCCTCCGGACCTCTCTTTCTCTACGAGCTTTTCGCGAAATCGTCACTGCACTCTATTCCGCGCAACTCCCTGGATGACCCCATGGAGATCCGGGCAGTCGACCACCAGCGGTGCGGAAGTCTGCCGGAAGCCTGCGGCCGAACAGCCTGCAATTCGTGGATTGGATGGCGACGGCAAGAAGGAAATCCGTTCCGCCACCAGCCAGGGCATGAACCACACCCGCTGGGCCTCGTGTCAGCTGGTCCCTGACACGACGCGTTCTCACTTTCCTTGGCACACAAATATTTCCATCACCCCATGCAACCGCCGCTCGTCCTCGGTGGTTAGATGAACAGGAAGTAACCTGTCGCCGGAGAGAGACCATGTTTCGCCCCACTGCACCGCTGATCGCAGTCGCCGCCGCGCTGATCGGGGTGGCGGTCGTATTTGCCGCCTGCAGCTCGCCGCCGAGCCAGTCGGCACCCCGCGTCATCGATGATCGCACCATCGCCAGCGACGTGAAGGCGCGACTCGACAACGACTTCGTTCGCGCCAACGACATCCAGGTAACGACGTATAACGGATCCGTACAACTGACTGGTTATGTCGATTCGCTGGAGCTGCGGAACAAGGCGGCAGTGGTCGCCGGTCAGGTCGAAGGCGTGAAGCAGTTGACGAACTCGTTGCAGGTTCGGAAATCGCCTGCAAGGGAGTTGCCGCGGCAGTCTTGATAGACAGCGCTACCTAGCGCTCTCGAATTTTCTATTTTTACTTTCCCGGTTCCGGAGATGTGGCGCGTCTTCGCGTCCGCGCTTTGGACGCCAGCAGATCACGCAGTTGTACGAGTGCCCGCACCACGTAGACGCTCATCTGGACAGCACGCGAGCTGCTTAGGATAGTGGCGACCATGATGGCGCCGTGCTCGGTAAAGGCCAGCGGTCGCTTTCGTCGGCCGCCCCAACTTGATGTCGCGAATTGCGACTTCAAGTTGGCGAATTCCTCGACCGTCAACTCGAAGATGAAGTCTGCCAGAAAGCGGGCCGGGTTGCGGCGCACTTGCTCATTGAGCCGGCGGGTCTCGACACTGTAAAGGGAGGCCAAGTCACTATCGACAGTACCCGCTGACCGCGCAGGATGAGAATCGACTGAGAGATGCGCTCGACGGGCACGAGCGCGGCGGTATTACTCTCTGGCATTGGTTCCCTGCTTGGCGCACGTCTCCACTTGGCCATAGCGGCAAATGACAATGGTACTGCGCATTCTAGGTTGGTTTCTAATGCGGCTTAGCGCGGGCTCCAGATAGTCGCCATTCTATAGTTCGTATTAAAACGTTCACAAGTTTCCGAGGTGAACCACATCGCCAGTTTCCATCCCAACTGCGCGCGTGTGCGCGCTGAGACCACCGCGGGATCCCCGTAAACGAGAACATCCATCATGCGTTGGTTTCGATACCATGGTGTAATCGTTTCGGTCTCGATCCTCTGCTCTAGTGCGCATACCGCCTCCACACGGTCGCTCTCACGACACCTCAGTATGAAAGCAAAGCAGTTACTCCTCGCCTCCATCGTCGCCATCGGCCTGCCGACGGCGGTTATTGCAGAGGATAGAACCAAGACCCTCGCCTCGCTGCGCTTGCCAGTCGAGGGCGAGATGCCCGCTCTGAACAAGGCAACGCAGTGGCTGAATTCACCGCCACTGACGACGGCCGACCTGCGGGGCAAAGTCGTACTCGTGGATTTCTGGACATATACCTGCATCAACTGGCTGCGCACTCTTCCGCACGTACGCGCTTGGGCTGAAAAATACAAAGACCGGGGACTCGTGGTAATCGGAGTGCATTCGCCGGAATTCGAGTTCGAGAAGAATGTCGACAACGTTCGTCGCGCGGTGACGGACATGCGAGTGGCTTATCCGATTGCCGTCGACAGCGATCATGCGCTGTGGCGAGCTTTCGATAACAACTACTGGCCGGCGTTGTATTTCGTGGATGCACAGGGGCGTATTCGCCATCACCAGTTCGGCGAAGGTGAGTACGAGGCGGCGGAGAAGGTCATCCAGCAGCTATTGGCTGAGGCGGGACGCAGCGGCGTCAGCCAGGGATTGGTGCAGGTCGATGCTCGCGGAGCTGAGGTTGCGGCGGATTGGAAGAACCTGAAGTCGCAGGAAAACTATGTGGGCTATGAGCGTACGGAGAATTTCGCATCTCCAGGCGATGCGGCGCTGGACAAACGTCGTGCCTACGTTTTGCCCGAGCGGCTGAAGCTCAATCATTGGGCGCTTGCGGGTGAGTGGACGGTGAAGAAGCAGGCTACTGTGTTGAACAAAGCCAATGGGCGAATTGCATATCGATTTCACGCGCGTGATTTGCATCTGGTCATGGGTCCGGCGACACGAGGCACGGAGGTACGGTTTCGCGTGCTCGTCGATGGTGAGGCGCCGGGAGCCGCCCATGGGGTTGATGTGGACGCGTCGGGGAATGGGACGGTGAAGGAGCAGAGGCTGTATCAGTTGATCAGGCAGGCAGCGCCTATCGAAGATCGGACATTTGAGATTGAGTTTTTCGAGGGGGTGGAGGTGTTTGCGTTTACGTTTGGCTAAGGTGTCGGATCTGCGCTTCGCGGGCGCCTTCTTCGCAAGAACGCCCCGGCGCTGCGCGCTACCTCTCCCACAAGGGGAGAGGTAGCGTCGAAAGACTGAACTCAGCCTCTCAGCAACGCCACGTTCCCACCCGTCGCCGTCTCGTTAATCGTCAACGTCCGCTCGTTCGCGAATCGCAACAGATAATGCGGGCCGCCCGCCTTCGGGCCCGTGCCCGATAGGCCGTTGCCGCCGAACGGCTGCACGCCGACCACAGCGCCGACCATGTTGCGATTTACGTAGGTATTGCCGACCGAAGTACCGGCGAAGATGGTCTGCCACACGGAGTCGATGCGAGTCTGCACGCCGAGCGTCAAGCCGAATTCTGACTCGCGAATGATGGCGAGCATGTCTTCGAGATCCGCGGCCTTGTAGCGGTAAACGTGCAGCACGGGCCCGAACTCTTCGTTCTTCAATTGACGCGGATCGGACAGCTCGATGAGTGTGGGCGGGAAGAAAGTTCCGCGAGTATGCGCATCGTTTACTGCGCACGTTTTCAGAATACGTGCCGTGCCACGCATGCGTTCTACGTGAGCGCGCAGACTGGCGGCCGCTGCGTTATTGATCACCGGGCCGACGTCTGTTTCCTGCTGCGCCGGATTGCCGACGACCAGCTGATCCATCGCGCCGACGATCATTTCGATGACGCGATCGGCAACGTCTTCCTGCACGAACAGCAGCCGCAGGGCGGAGCAACGCTGGCCGGCGCTCAGGAACGCCGACATCATCACGTCATCGACAACCTGCTCCGGCAGCGCCGTGGAATCGGCGATCATGACGTTGAGGCCGCCGGTCTCGGCGATGAGAGGAATGATTGCGCCTTCGCGCGCGGCGAGCATGCGATTGATGGTGTTGGCCGTTGCCGTCGAGCCAGTGAGCGCAACGCCGGCAAGCGCCGGATGCTTGAACGCGACTTCACCGAAGACTCGCCCTTCCGCTGGCACGAACTGCAGAACATCCACAGGAATACCCGCTTCATGCATCAGACGCACGGCAGCCGCAGCTACTAGCGTCGTCGGCGCAGCAGGCTTAGCGACGACTGCATTGCCTGCAGCCAGCGCAGCGCTCACCTGGCCGATGAAAATGGCGAGCGGAAAATTCCACGGACTGATGCAGGCGAACACACCGCGTCCATGCAGCGACAGAGTATTGCGCTCGCCGGTCGGGCCGGTGAGCTGCGTTGGATCGACGAACTGCTCGCGCGCCAGCACAGCGTAGTAACGCAGGAAGTCTGCGGCTTCGCGAATCTCGGCGACCGTATCGTTCAATGTCTTGCCCGCCTCTCGCACCAGCAGATCGGTGAGCGGCGCTCGATGCTCTTCGATCAGATCGGCAGTTCGTTCCAACAACGCGCCACGAGCCGTGCCGCCGAGTCGATCCCACGCGGGATAAGCCGCGGCAGCTCGATCGAAGGCGGAGCGAATTTCCGTTTCGCTCGCGTTGCGCGTGGTCCCAACGATTTCCGAATGCAGTGCCGGGTTGTGCACTTCCACCTGCACGCCATCGGCCGTGACGCCGCCGATGATGGGCCCGGCGACATACTTCACCGCCCGCCCTTTGCGCACGTACGACAACAACTCCGCCACCTCCAGCGGATTGCCGAAGTCGACGCCGCGGGAATTCTTTCGCGCATGCCGATCGTTGCGGTAGAGGTTGCCGGGCAGCGGGATGTTCGACGCAGGGGACGGTGATGACTCGGACATCGGCAAGGTACCTTCGATAGTTTCCAGGGCAGCCAGCGGATTCTCGACGACCTCATCGACTGACAGTCGCGGGTCCATGAAGCGGTTGACGAACGAAGTGTTGGCGCCATTTTCGAGCAACCGTCGCACGAGATATGCGAGCAGGTCCTCGTGCGCTCCCACCGGTGCGTAGACGCGCACAGGAGGAAATTTGTCTATCTTCGCCTGCGCTTCGCTATAGAGCAGTTCGCCCATGCCATGCAGGCGCTGGAATTCGAACGCGCATCCGGTGGGCCGCAGGTGCAGGAGCGCCGCGATAGTCATGGCGTTATGCGTAGCGAACTGCGGATAGATCACATCCGCCGCCGCGAACAAACGGGTGGCGCACGCGAGATAAGAAACATCGGTGTGCAGCTTGCTCGTAAACACCGGATAGTCGGCGAGGCCACGTTCCTGCGCGCGTTTGATTTCGCTGTCCCAGTAAGCGCCCTTGACGAGACGGATGGTCATCCGGCGATTCACGGTGCGCGCCAATTGCACGACGAGATCGATCGCATCGCCAGCGCGTTTGCCGTAGGCCTGCACGGCAAGTCCCAATCCCGGCCACTGATGGGTAGCCGAATCCAGGATCAGCGCCTCGATCACATCGAGCGAAATATCCAGCCGGTCTGCTTCTTCCGCATCGATGGTCAGGCCGACTCCGAGCTTCGCCGCCTGGCGCGCCAGATCGAGTGCGCGCGGGATCAATCTCTCATGCACGCTCGCACCCTTGGTGCGCGAATACACGCAATCGAGCGCCGACAGTTTGATCGAGATGGAATGTGCGGACTCGATCGATCGTCCGCCGATCTGGGCGCCGATGGTGGCGATGGCATGCTGATAGGCTTTGAAGTAACGCCACGCATCGCTCTCGGTGCGCGCGCCTTCGCCCAGCATGTCGAAAGAACATAGCTTGAGGCGGCTTTCCTTCTGCGAACGTTGTAATGCTTCTTCGATAGTGCGGCCGACGACGAACTCACCACCCATGAGCTTCATCGCACGACGCATGGCCTGCCGCACGACCGGCTCGCCCAGTCGCCGGGCGACGTTGCGTAGAAATTCATTCTGGTCGCCGGCCTCGTCGCTGCCGAGCAATCGGCCGGCGAGCGCCAGACCCCAGGTGGATGCATTCACGAAGCCGGACTGCGAACCGTTGCTGTGAGCCGACCAGTCTCCCGAGGCCAGCTTCTCGCGAATCAACTTGTCGGCGGTGGCGTTGTCCGGAACCCGCAGCAGCGATTCCGCCAGGCTCATCAGGGCGATGCCTTCGCGATTCGACAGCCCGAACTCCTGCAGGAATGCGTCGAAGTAAGTGCGCTCATCGGCCCTGGCCCGGGCGCCCGCGACCAGTTCTCTTGCCAGCTTCGTCGGTGCAGACAGCGCTTCGGCCGGCAGGCCAATCTGCCGGCGCGAGGCGAGCACGGCGCTGTGTTCGCTGATCAAAGTGTGATCCCGAAGCGTCTGGCGCAGGTTGGCGAGCGTCGGGTCGATGACTGGTTCAGCGGACATGTGGATCCTCGAGGCAGGTGTCCCGGCGGATCGGGACAGCGAAAGCGGCTATTTTCAGTCAAGCCCCGCAGGCGAAATCGCTGTGATGATCGCCTGCCGCGCGCGAATCCACTAGAATCCCGCGAGCATCGCCAGCCAGGGTATCGACTTGAACGACCGCAGTCCCCGCGAACTCGACCGCATCGATCGTGCCCTCCTGCGCCTGCTCCAGCAGGATGGCAGCATTCCCATCGCCCAACTGGCGCGTGAAGTTCATCTCTCGGCGACACCTTGCGCCGAACGCGTCAAGCGACTCGAAACGGCGGGCTACATTCGCGGCTATCACGCGCTGCTCGATCCGGCGAAGCTCGACCAGGGGCTGCTTGCTTATGTCCAGGTACAGCTCGACCGCACGACGCCGGATGTCTTCGATCGCTTCAAGGTGGTGATGCTCGCTTCACGCGAAGTGATGGAGTGCCAGATGGTGGCGGGCGGCTTCGATTACCTGCTGAAGATCCGCGTCAAGGACATGAATGCGTTCCGCCGCTTCCTGGGCGATCACATTGCGACGATCAAAGGCGTGCAGCAGACGCATACTTATTTTGTGATGGAAGAAGTGAAGGCGACGCACGAGATCATCGTCGCGTAGCGCGTAGCGGACGGAGAGCTACGCCGCTTCCTTCATAGCCACGCCTTCAATCATGCACTTCACCATCCGCGACAGATTGAACCGCGGTTCCCATCCCCAGTCCTCCCTCGCACGATCATCGTCAATGGAACGAGGCCACGACGCCGCGATCGCCTGACGAAAATCCGGCGCGTACTCGATGCTGAAACCCGGCACATGCATGGCGATCTCCGCCGCCAGCTCCGCCGGTGACACGCTCACACCCGCAAGATTATACGAAGACCTCTCCCGCACCCGTGCAGCCGGAGCCTCCATGATTTCGATGGTGGCGCGAATCGCGTCGTCCATATACATCAGCGGCAAACTCTGGTCCGCGGCGAGGAAACAGCGATAGCGCCCGGTGCGCAGCGCCTGGTGAAAAATCTCCACCGCATAGTCGGTAGTGCCGCCACCCGGCGCGGCTCGATAGCCGATCAGGCCGGGATAACGCAGGCTGCGCACGTCGACGCCGTAGCGCTGGAAATACCAGGCACACCAGCGTTCGCCAGCAAGCTTGCTCAGGCCATAAACAGTGGTCGGGTCCATCACCGTCGTCTGCGGCGTCTGTCGTCGCGGCGTGCTCGGCCCGAAGGCGGCGATGGAACTGGGCCAGAACACTTTATCGAGATGCGTCTCACGCGCCACTTCGAGCACATTGAGCAGGCCATTCATGTTGAGTTGCCATGCCCATTGCGGCTCAACTTCCGCGCGCGCCGACAAGGCAGCGGCCAGATGGTAAATCTGCGTGATGCCATGTTTGGCCACTACCGCACGTAGCGCCTCGCGATCCGTGACATCGAGAATTTCGTGCGGCGATTCGCCCGTCTCGGCTGGCGCAATATCTGCCGTGACCAGGGCCGATGCACCATAACGCTCGGCAAGTCCGGGGATCAGGTCGCTGCCCAGCTGGCCGCGTGAACCGATGACGAGGATTCTCAAGGTCGCTCCCTGATCGCTATAGTGGAAGATATCCACTATATCGAACAGTCGTCCAATATCAAGCGCTGGTGTAATCTGTATCCCGGCAGTCAGATTCCATCCATGCAGAAAAAGAAATCGAACCCCACCGCTCCGGTCGAGCCCCCGCGCGTCGGCGCAACGCTCGCGGCAATCCGCCAGTCGCGCTCGCTTTCGCTGGACACGCTGTCGAAACTCGCGGGGGTCTCCAAATCCATGCTCTCGCAGATCGAGCGCAATCGCGCCAATCCGACGGTCGCGGTCGTATGGCGCCTCGCCAATGCACTCGGCGTTCCGTTGGCGGAGTTGCTCGGTGCACCGACTGCAGAGAAGGATTCGATCCAGGTGATCGCCGGCCACGCTACTCCGGTGATGCGCAGTCCCGATGGCAAATGCGAACTGCGCGTGCTCGGTCCCATCGAACTTGCCGGCCGCTTCGAGTGGTACGAACTCACCATTCAACCCGGCGGCACACTCGACAGCGCACCGCATGCACGCGGCGCTCGCGAACATCTCACGGTGGTATCGGGACGCATCGACGCAGTATCCGGTGATGTTCGGCACTCCGCTCGCCCGCAGGACACTCTGCGTTATGCTGCCGATATCCCGCATTCGCTGCGCAATCCGGGGAAAGTCGTCGCCCTCGCCTTCCTGCTCGTGGAACTGGCCTGACCTGCGAAAAAGACTGCCCGATTCGCGATTGATCCGACGCAACAGGGCGTCCAACACCTTCGAGCTACGGTGATGCGCTGATGTCCCTATACTTCGTTACGTGATGCACTCTCCCGCGAAACTTCGGGTCAGCTTGGCGCTGTCCTTGCTGATATTCGGCGGCAATGCTCATAGCGCGCAGCTCGAAGGACGCAGCGTGGGCGAAGTGCTCGGTGAGCTGCAGGCGCAGAGCCTGCATTTCATCTTCAGCTCCGAGACCATTCCGGCGCAGTTGCGCGTGATGCATGAACCGCATGCACAGCGGGGAATCGAACTCGCACGTGAGATTCTCGCCGAGCATGCGCTGATGCTGGTGCCCGTGGCGCCCGGCACGTACTCCATCGTTCGCGATCCCAAGGTGCACCCGGCGCCGCCCGTAACGTCCGCGACACTCGAAGAAGTCGTCGTGCAGGCGAGCGTCTACGCCATCGTCACGGACAGCGCCGTTTCGCATGCCTTCCTGACACAGGAACAAGTGAAAGCCATGCCGCGGCTCGCGGATGAAACACTGCGAGCCGTGCAACACCTGCCGGGCGTCGCAACCAACGGTTTTTCCAGCCTCAATTCGATTCGCGGCGGCGAACCGGGCGAAACCGCCATCCTGCTGGATGGCCTGCGGCTGTACGAGCCCTTCCACCTCAAGAATTTCCTGAGCCCGGTGAGCCTGCTCGACTCGCGGCTGATCGATCACATCGACGTCTATTCCGGCGGCTACCCTGCCGTGTACGGCGATCGCATGAGCGCCATCATCGACACCACCTCGATTCATCCCGAGACCGAGCGCTACTACGAACTCGGCCTCAGCCTGTTTCACACTAGCGGCATCGCTTACAGCGAGTTTATGGATGGCCGCGCCGATGCACTGGTCTCGGCACGGCGCAGTAACATCGGCGAGCTGGTGCAGTTCAGCGAAAACGATTTCGGCAGGCCCGAGTACTCGGACGCGTTCGCGCGATTGAATTACCGCGCCAGTGACGACACCCGCGCCGCTTTCAATTTCCTGGTTTCGCGCGACCGCATCGATGCGGTTCGCAGCAAGGGCACGGAACGTTCCAAAGCCGACTATCGCAATACCTACTCATGGGCGACGCTGCAACACGACTGGTCGGCGCGGGCGGATTCGCGCCTGATCGGATCGTTCACCGACATCACCAACCAGCGCGGCGGGACGGTCAACGAAGTGGGACGCCGCAGCGCTAATATTCATGACGACCGCGCGTTTCACGTCGCTGGCCTGCGCGTCGACAATCGATTCGATGGCGATACGATCGCTCAGCGTTATGGCGCCGAGGTCCGCAAGCTGTGGGGCCACTACGACTATCGCAGCCAGGTGCGGTTCGAGCCGGGATTTCCGTTTCCGGATTCTCCCGGCATCGACCTGCAACGTACGCTGTCGCCGGCACCGCAAGGCTACGAAACGTCCGCGTATTGGGATGGCAAAGCGCCGCTGGGCAGTCGCTGGACCGTGCAGGCGGGACTGCGCTTCGATACGCAGACGTATGACGGTTCGGGCGATTCCGATCAGTGGAGTCCACGGTTGAGCCTGCTCTACTCGGTGAGCGCGCAGACACGCGTTCGCGCCAGTTGGGGACGATTCTTCCAGTCGCAGGGAATCAATGAACTGCAAGTCGAAGACGGCGTCGAGCGATTCTACCAGGCACAGTACGCGGATCACGCCATCCTGAGTGTCGAGCACGCTTTCGATCCGGCATGGAGCCTGCGCGTGGAAGGCTATCGAAAATTCTACCGGCGCGTTCATCCGCGCTACGAGAACCTGTTCGATCCCCTGGTGCTGTTGCCGGAGACACAGTTCGATCGCGTCATGATCGATCCGCAGAGCGCCAGCGCCGAGGGCTTGGAAATCCTGTTGCGCCTGCAATCCGCTGGGCCGTGGAGCGGGTGGCTGAGCTATACGTGGTCACGCGTGGAGGACCGCATCGATGGCCGCGATGTGCCGCGAAGTTGGGACCAGCGTCACGCTGTGAACCTGGGTGTCGCCTGGACGCGCGGCCCGTGGTCGGCGACGATCACGGACAGCTTTCACACCGGCTGGCCGACGACGTTACTGCAACTGTCGCCTGCGGCGACGCCCGAGGTCAGCCTCGACGCACGCAACTCGTCGCACCTCAGCGATTACAATTCCCTGGATTTCCGTGTCACGCGCACGTTCGACTTGCCGCGCGGCATGCTGGATGTCTTTGTCGAAGCCACCAATGCCTTCTCGGATGACAACCCGTGCTGCGTACAGTACGCGTTTAAGCGCGATGCGAATGGCGCGCAGACCCTGGATCGCAATGTAGACAACTGGCTCCCGCTGGTGCCCTCGGCAGGCGTGCTCTGGCGCTACTGAGCGCGCTCTACCCGTCCGCAAGCATTCCTTACAATTGCTCGCATTGCGCGTAACAGTCACATGCAAGAGTTGCGGTTGGACGAAACCAACGAACGCGACCCATGCCTGCTGCCGATTTCCTACATCGATCATTCGCGACGCGCCGCACGCTCGCAGCGCTTCGACCTGCTGCGATGATTTGCTCGGTGTTGCTGGCAGCGTCGGGCATGACGGGCTGCTTGCTGGAGCAAGCGAAGGTGCGCGTGCTCAATGCCACCCTGGATTACAAGGCAATCGACCTGCAGGTGGACGACGGCCCCGGCGACCGGGGGAGGATTAAGGAGGGGGCGTCTTCAATCTGAGCGAATGCAAGTGAAAGCATTTTTATCTTTATAGATAGTGCCGATGCGCGCGCCCCCTCCTCGCTCCTCCCCCGGCGACCGGGGGAGGAAGTAAAACAAGAGAAGCGACCGTCACTCGCGTCGTTCGCGTAACTTAACAATCTCTTACATTTCCTTGCATTTACAGGATAAACAAATCCGTCTAATGACCCACCTGCCACGAGGTAGCCAATAGCGGGAGCGGCGCATGTCGAGATTGCAATTGTGGCCGACATCTCACCCGATATTCCCGAGTCGCTGCTCCATCAATGCGAACGCGCTTATCGCACGGCCATGGCCACACTCACGGACTGGTGTCCGTCACACCCATATCCTTCACTACCGGCACCCCGATGAAGTATCCCTCCCCATAAACCGTCTTGATGATCTGCGGCGCACGGGCATCGTCGCCCAACGCCTGCCGCAGCCTGCTGATACGCACGTCGATGCTCCGATCGAAGGGATCGGCATCTCGCCCTCGCGTCATCGCCATCACCTGCGTACGCGACAGCACCCGGTTCGGATGTCTCAATAGAATCGACAGCAACCTGAATTCGGCGCCGGACAGCGAAGTGGTGTGGCCGTCGCTGTGATGCAGCTCCCGCGTCATCATGTCGAGCCGCCATTCGGCGAAGCGATAACTACGTATTTCGGCGACCGCAGCGGTGCGCACCGGATGAGACGTACGACGCAGGACGGTCTTGATCCGCACCAACAGCTCCCGTGGATTGAACGGCTTGGTCAGGTAATCGTCGGCGCCGGCTTCCATGCCGATGACCCTATCGATGTTGTCGCTCAGCGCCGTGAGCATGATGACCGGCACCTGCGATGTCTTCCGTAGTTCACGACACAGCGTCAGTCCGTCGTCGCCGGGCATCATGAGGTCGAGCACCACCAGGTCGATGGGCGTGCTGTCGAGCGTCGATTTCATCGCCCTGCCCTCGGCCGCCACGCTGGTGCGATAGCCGCTGCGCATCAGGTAGTCGCTCAACAGCGAACGGATGTCCCGGTCGTCATCGACGATCAGGATGTGCGGTAGCTGTTGGCTGGCGCTTTCCACGGTGCTCGGAACGCAAGTGAGATAGACGAAATATTTTCTGCAACGGCATGCCACTGCGCGAGGCCGGGAGCCTGCCGCGCGCAGTGGGCGGGATCGGCGAGTCAGTGATCCTTGCGCAGCGTACCGGTCACTGTCGGACTGCCCGACACGAACATGGTGTAGACACCCGAGCCCACCAGCGTGACCGAAGTCTTGGTCAGCAAGGTGGCTGCAGTGTTGGTGTCGGACACATCGAACTGATAGTCGGTGCCCGCGTCGAATTCCGTGTAAGCCGAGGCCTGGCCGACCGGGATGCCTTCGACCACCGGTGAAAAGTCGAGCGCCAGCGTGATCGGCTGGCCCTGCGCCGACAGTCCATTCACCAGTCGCAGTTTCGCCTTGCCGCTGCTCGATGAATGATTGTCGTCGCTGAGCAGGCTGGTCTGCGTGCCGCTCGCGTTGCTCCAGAACAGCAAGGTGTAATCGTTGCCGGCCACGAGTGTCTGGCTGGCGGTGGGCACGGCAGTGCCATCGACTTTGAGATTCACCGCGACGCTGCCCGCTTCGACCTGCGAGTAACGACCGCCAACCACACCTGCACCGGCACTCGCCAACAATGTGACGTCACCGATGGAAGCGGTAGCGTTCGTGCCGTTGGAGATACCGACAGCGCCGCGAACGCGTGCCTTGGTATTGCGATTCACGGTCAACTGGCCCTGCTGCGGCAGCATGAGTCCGTTGACCAGCACGCCGCCCGAGGTGGACGTGAGGATGAGCGATTGCATCTTGGTGCTGTCGAGCGTCACGCTGGGAATGTCGAGCCGCACGTCGGTCGTATCGCCCGCGCCCACCACACGCAACCGGTAGGTGCCGCTGTCGACATAGAAAATGCTCGACGTGCTGCCGTGTCCGAGCGAGCTGAGCAGCGGTGTCACGTCCGTGAGCGCGACGGTTGGATCGGTGAGGTAGATATCCACGGCGCCGGCTTCGGCGACGTTGACGACCTGCAGCTTGGACGTGCCGGCGTTGGCAGCTGATTCATCCTCTTTGATCTCGGCAACGCCGAAGTTGCCCGAGGAACCGTAAGCCAGGTAGGTGCGGTGCGCGTTTTTCCCGGGCTTCAGGTCGCTCAGCTGTTGCAGCGTACTGGTGATGCCATTACGCTTGAACTTGAGCGTGAAGGTGGTGCTGCCGGAATCGCCATAGGCGCTAAGGGCCTCGTAAGCGACGCCCTGGAATTTGATCGTACCCGCGTCGGCGCTGCCTTCACCCACATAAAGGTCCAGCGAGTTGTAGCCGGAACTGAGATTCAACAGGCGGATGTTGGCGCCCGCGTTGTCGTTGTCATCGCCGCCGGAGCAGCCGCCCAGCGCCATGAAGGCGACGCAGATCAGCACTGGCGCGGCAATGGCGCTTCGCAACTGGCGCGGCAGATGCCGGCGCGCCAATGCTAGGAACGAGTTGACTTGCATGGAGTCTTTCACCTGTTGTGTCGAGCGAGCGGATCCGCCGAACACGCCGGACACATCGAAGTGGCTGCATATTCGGCAGCAAGGATGGTAGCCACGACTTGTAATCGGGCTGTTTCGCGATCTTGACCAACCGTAACGAGATGTAACGTGTGCGCGGAGGCGACACGCGGGGCGGGGCATTGGTGGCTTTACTGGCGCTCTTTATTCTCTACCTCTCCCCTTGCGGGAGAGGTCGCGCGACGAAGTAGCGCGGGTGAGGGGTTCTCGCGCCGCAGGCGCCCGCGAAGCAGAGGGCTTTTCGGACTTCGAACGAACGCCGGGCACAATCAAAAGTTACCGTGAACGCCAGCGTCCTACGCCTCACCGTCGCTGCGCGCCACCTCACCCACAAGCGGAGAGGTGGAAAAAGTGGCGCCGGCAGAGATCGAACCCAGATATGCATTCACCACCGGCTCCGGCTCATCCCTCAGCCATATCGCGTTGAGCTTCGCCGCCGCCGCGAGATACAGGCAATCGCTGCCCGGATCGAGAGCGGCAGCATCGATGCAAGCCAGCGTGTACTTCACCAAGTGGGCATCGCTGCGCGCGGACGCCTTGACAGCGAGACAAGCAAACGCGGCCCGCATCTCTTCCGGTCGCAATTCGAGCCCGACCGCCTGCGCCTCTTCCGGCCCGTGACGTAACGCTGCATGCAAGTCGTCGGCGCTACGCTCGCGTCGCCCAATCTGCGGCGCATTCCAATCGTTCTTCGCCAGGCCACGACGCATGCCTATGACGAACGATCCGGCGAGCGCCATCGAGTGACTCGGTTCATCCGTGTAGGACGCGGCGAGCCACGCTGCCTGCGGCAATGTCAGGCAATGAGTCCAACCGTATTTCGCGTGCGTCTCAGGCTCGCACAACATGCCGAGCGCCGCCATCCTGCTCAACGCGGTTCCTGCATGCATTCTCAGAACAGGATTGCGCCAGTCCACGCCGACCATGAAATCGAGTTGCTTTGCCAATGCCTCGGCGCGCTCCGCTGCATCGACCAAGCCGAAAATGCCGCCCGGCGGTTCGGTCTCCGCGAGCTTCGTCGTTCGCACGGCTTCGCAGAGTCGATCGACGAGATCGCCATCGCTCGCAGGCGCGAGAGAAAAATCCTGTCGATGGTGCCAGGAAATTCTCTGCTTGGGATCCACTGCAAGAGCGCGCGCGAAATTTCGTACCAGGCACTGCACCTGTCTAGCGCCGATTGTCGACAAGCGACCCACGTAATTCAAAAGAATGGGAGTATGTCCCGCGCCCCCGAGTCGTTCGCTCGCCAATGGCGCGAAGACTTGCCGCAGGCTGATATCGTCCAGCTCGCGAGATAGATTCGCGCTGCATGCATCAGCCGCGACGACATCGCCGTTCTCGATGGCCTGGCGCAGCTCACCGGGGGAAGCCGACCTCGCCTCGATCGGCACATCCTGAAACTCGCCACCTTCTGCATACTGTGCGGCGACCATCAGCATCCTGATGCGCGCCGCGGGCATGTTTGCCGGTGGCGCAATCGAACTCAGCAGGTACCTTGCCAGCAATTCCAACGGGGCATGCAGGGAAAAACTATCTGGATTGGATCGCGGCCGACAGATGGTGCTTGCGCATGCCGCAAGCAGGTCGACGTCTGGCATGCGACTGAACTCGGCGTCGTAGCGCTGCGGGATATCTTCACTGTCGAGACTGTTCATATCCATTGACATGTCCCCCTGCTTTGCGTCTGTTGGCTACCTCACATACATAGCTTATCTTTTCGCCGTCACGACTCAATCGTCGAATCGGCATCTAGTTTTTTTATTGCACTGGTTTTTCATCGCAACGGCAGTTGCAATTCAGGCTATTTATCCCGCCAGGGCGCAGATACCGCGTACCATCCGTCGCGGCGCGAAGAGACACCTGGAGAACGATGGACGATCAGGGCAAACGCATTCGGAACGCACTCATACAACTGCTCGACACGGACGCGGATGCGGCACTGATCGCCGCAACAGCAGTTTCGATATGGCGCGATGTGGAGCAGAAACTGTCGCCCGTCATCGGTAGACGCGCCGTTGTTGCTTTGTACGGCCGTAGTCTTTACCTTACACGTGTCGCCTATACCTGCCTCTCCCCGGTGCCCGAGAACGACGGCGAGAACGACTTCGCCGTGCTGCGTACCGCGCTCACTACACAGAGCAGCGCACAGGCAGTGGTCGCACAGAACGCATTGTTCGAAGCCTTCCTGCAACTGCTCTCCCGCTTGATCGGCAAGTCCCTCACGGGACGCCTGCTCGAGTCCGTTCTGCCCAGTTCTTCTAGCGACGCTGCCGCGCAGGAAACTCCATCATGATCAAAGCAACCATCAACCGCCTGCACATCGGCGTACCCGGCCTGGACGAAGTGCTGGGCGGCGGCCTGCCGGAGTATTCGTTCAACATCCTCGCGGGCTCGCCGGGTTCCGGCAAGACCACGCTGGCGCACCAGATCATGTTCGCGATGGCGACGCCTGCGCGCTCCGCGTTGTACTTCACCGTGTTCGGCGAGCCGCCGTTGAAGATGCTGCGCTACCAGCAACAGTTCGAGTTCTTCGATGCGACGAAGATCAACCACGCGATACGCTTCGTGAATCTCGGCGAGGAGATTGCGGCGGGTGACCTCGACAAGGCGCTGGCGCGAATCACCTCGGAAGTGCAGGCACACGCGCCGGGCCTGGTGTTCTTCGACTCCTTCCGCTCCGTCATCCTCTCGGGCCGCGACGCGGACCAGTCGTTCACGCGCGTGCAGCGTTTCGTCCAGCAGCTCGGCGTGCTGATGACGAGTTGGCAGGCCACCACCTTCCTGATCGGTGACTACACCGGCCCGAACGATCCCAATCCGATTTTCACCGTCGCCGATGGATTGATCTGGCTGCAACAGAACGTGCAGCGTAATTCCGTGGTACGTAAAATGGAGATCATCAAAATGCGCGGCGCGCCGACGCTGCCCGGCCTGCACACATTTCGCATCGACCATCACGGCGTGCACGTGTTCGCCCCCCCACAGCCTGGTTCGTCTGACGGATCCGAATCGACCTCTCCCGCGATGACGCGCCTGGCCATGGGCGTGCCGCGGCTCGATGGAATGATGGGCGGCGGATTGCCACGAGGCTATTCATTACTGGTTGCCGGCCCTTCCGGATCGGGCAAGAGCATCCTCGCGGGCGCGTTTCTGGCTGAAGGCGCGCGCATTGGGGAAACCGGCGTCATCGCAGCGTTCGAACAGCGCCCGAATCGATCCCGCGGTCCGATCCTTGCCGGATTGATCGACAGCGGGCGTATCGGCGTCGTCGACACGCGTGCGTTGAATATGTCGGTCGACGAAATTGCGATGCTGCTCATCAACGAGATTCAGCGGCTCAAGGCGACGCGCGTGGTGATCGATTCGCTCTCCGGTTTCGAACTGGCGCTGGCGCCCACGTTCCGCGACGACTATCGGGAGTCGCTTGCGCGAATGATCTCGGCGCTGGCCTCCACAGGCGTCACGGTGCTGATGACTTCAGAACTGGAGGATCGTTACGACGACCTGCGTTTCAGCCCATACGGCACGGCGTTTCTCACCGACGCCATCATCGTGCAGCGTTACATCGAGGTCGAGAGCCGCCTGCAACGTGTGCTGGCCGTCGTGAAGGTGCGCGCCAGCGATCACTCGAACGAGTTGCGGCTGTTCAGCATCGACGACGAGGGGATTCGGATCGGGGAGCGACTGCAAGGCTATGAGGGGTTGCTGGGTGGACGGCCGAGCCGGCATCTTACGGCTTGAGATGCTTCCGGACTTCGAGCCGGCGGGGAGGGAGAATTGTGAGTCTCCGCGAATTCACCGTCCGGCGCGAAGCGCGCTACCTCTCCCGGTTTCAGGAGAGGTAGCGCTAACGTAGTTAGCGCGGGTGAGGGCCTCCCGCGTAGCGGGTCAAGAGCGAAACCAATCAGGCAGACGCCATCAACTCCTGCTTGCGCATCGCCATCTGCTCGCCGAGCGCCTTGAGATCCATATCCGAATCGCGCGCCTCCGCGAACATGCCGCCCTTCTGCTCTTCTTCCTTGACGTGATGCTTGATCATCTCCGACAGCACCTTGACCTTGGCGTCGAAATAGTCGTCTTCCGGACCTGAAGCGGTGATCTCTGCGATCAGCTTCTTGGCGCCGTCGTGTTCGACCACGGCTTCGTGATGCATGTCCTCATCCTTGGTCGCCTCGATGAACGCGGGATAGAAGATCTCCTCTTCGATCTCGGTGTGAACCTTGAGCGCCGTGCAGATCTTGTTGGCAAGGTCGCTCTTGCGCGTGGCGGCGCGAGCCTTCTCGAATTCCTCGAACCATTGTTCCACCTGGCGATGGTCGGCCTTCAGCAGCGCAATCGCGTCGACCGGCGTCTTCTTCGCCTTGGATGTTTTCTTTTTCGCGGGACGTGTGGCCATGGGTATTACCTCTGGTGCGGCGGTGAACGTATGTGCTGATGCATTAATCGCTGCGCCGCTGCTTAGTTCCCTACATGGACTCGCAAAATCACTTCAGGCGTGCGCCGTGCTGGCACCGCGCGGCCTGCTGAATTATCGTGTAATTACGCCAAAGTCATTCACCTCGGAGCACGTTCATGCGTTTCGTCAAGCAGCTTTTCACCAGCGACGTCACTCTCGACTACAACGAATTCATCGACTGCGAGATCAAGGACTGCGTGGTGTTTTTCTACGGCGGCGACTTCTCGCTGGTGGGCACCAAGCTCAACAACGTGCGCTTCGGCCTCGGCGGCCCGGCGAACAGCACGCTGGGGTTCCTGAGATTGATTCGCGCGAATGGACCGCATTTGCTGGAAGCGTTGCTGAACCAGGGCGAGCAGCCGGTGCAGGGGACGGGGGTGACGATCAACTGATGTCTGACGTCGCCGGAGCGTTCATTTTGGACGCGTCTCGCCCCACGACGCCGCGGCGATGGTCCACTCTAGATCCCGCCAGCTCACGCAATTCGCCCCGCTCCACCCGCGTGATACGAAACTCGATTCCGTCGGCAGACCGCCGTCCTGCGGGGCCTCCACTGGCAATCAATGACGGCACCTTGGCTCTCTTACCGGGAGGTATCGAGCAATGACCGATTCCCAGCACGCCGACAGGCGGCTCATGATCGAAGCGGCCCGACGGGCCGAAGATGCGAGGCTCGCCAACGGCGCACTCGACACCTCTGCCACCGGCACCCACGCCGCGTGGAACGTCCATCTCGAAACGCAGAGCGAGCAGATCGACGCCGCACTGACCCTGCTCGAACAGACCGACCTCGACGGCCCGCAGGCCGACGCCCCGCTCGCTGCCGAGGAAAGATGATGAACCTGCCTGCCCGCGGAAAAAGACCCGCTCGCACAGGGCATGCGAGCGGGTCAAATCTGAATCCTCAGCCCGCGCTCCGGGGCAGGAGACGCGAGGCCAGGGGGAGAAGAAGGATTCAGAGTTCGGCAGGCCGCGGCCCGTGGACTTCGCAACAGCAGGGGAAATCGGAGCGCCGGCCGAGATCGAACTGGACACTACGCGCAATGCACAGCATTGGGCTGTCGAACATGTTCACAATGGATCGAGTAATTCCTTTGACTACAGCCGCCGACCGAACGGCGGAGTCCCGATAATGTTCGATAACGTACAGACTCAACTGGACTAGACTTTCAAGCTATGAGCCATAGCGGTCGGCTTGGCAGCTCTGCTCTCGAGGACTCGTTACTGCAGGAGAATCCGTGAATCGCACCGTTGCCGCCGCCACGATCCAGCCGCCGGACCTTTTGACACTCGGGACGTCGCTGCCCCGCTCGCCTCGCGCATCGGATCTGTCCGCCGAACTGGCTTCATTCTACGAATTGTCGCGAGTCATCGCCGAGACGCCACAGCGCGCCTCGCGCCGGCTGCTCGAAATTTCCCTCGGCCTATGCAACGCAGGCAGCGCCGGCATCAGCCTGTTACAGCACAATGCCGAGGGCCAGGCAGTCGTGCGGTGGGAGGCGATCAGCGGTGCGCTGGCCGCGCAACAGGGCATCGATACGCTTCGCGACCTCAGTCCCTGCGGAATGTGCCTCGACCTGGGCGTCACCATCCTGCTGCTGCGACCCGAGCGCGTATTCGATTCGTTGAGCGAGATCGATCCGCCGATCGTTGAGAACCTGGTCGTGCCGTTGTACGACGCGAGCCACAAGGCACTAGGCACCTTGTGGATAGCCCATCACGATTCGACATCCCGCTGCACTGCCGAGGACGCGCGCATCCTGGAGCAACTTGCCATTCACCTGGTGCTGGCGCTGCGCCTGCTCGACTATGCGCGTGAAAGCGAACATGCGCATGCGGTCGCGGAGTCCTGCGAACTCACTCTCCAGACCGCCGTGCATTTCCTGGTGGAGGAGCGCCGCCGTCGCGAGCACGCCGAAGCCACCGAATCGGATCTGCGCCAGGCAATGCCGTCGAAAGACGCCCAGATCCGCGAATTGCGACAGGAGCGGCGCAGCTCGCAGTCCGAGTCGCTGAGCCAGTAATTCTCAGCTTGGGAGGCGGGCCGGTTCGCCTCGATGCGCACAACGACACCATTCCGGTTCGAACTATCGTCGCAACAGGCGCGGATCAGGCGCATCGTGACGCGTTACTCTCGTCAACCGGAGAAGTTCAACTGCGTGTGCGCTTCATCGTCGCGGCGCTCGGCGTGGCCATCGTCAGCCTGGGCATCGCCATCACGCTCTCATCCGGCATCCTGATCCGGCGCTTCGATGCCATCGAATCCGATCTGGCTGGAGAAAAGGCGGCGCAGGCGCTGCGTGCGCTCGAAGCCGACCTGAACCAGCTCGCCCTGTCCACGCGCGACTACGCCCAATGGGACGACGCGTACGACTTCGTCGCGGCGCGCGATGCCGAGTTCGTCAAAACCAGTTTCTCCTTCGTGACCCTGGAGGGCCTGCAGGTCGACGTGATGGCGTTCGTCGACGCCGACGGCACCATCACGCATGCCGGGCAGGTGGACGAAGTCGCCCATCTAGTCGGCCCGACGCTGTCCCCTGCCCTGCTGAGCGCCATTCGCGAACTGCAGCCGCAAGCCGCGGCAGCCTCCCTGCGTGCGTCATCGGAACGGATCCTGCACATCGACGGCAGACTGTTCGCCTTCTCCATCGTCGAGATCAGCCGCTCGAATCTCACCGATCCGACCGGTGTACAACTGTTCTTCGGCCGCTTCATCGACAAAGATGAAATCGAGAGACTCCAGCGCACCAGCCGGCTGCCGGTCGAACTCGCCGTCATCGGCGGCAATCGCATTACGCCGGTGCTGCAGGCGTGGGCGAAACATCGAGGCAACGGCGGTACGCTGCTGCCCGATAGCGGTCACATCACCGCGTATAGATTGATCAGGGACTGGAGTGGCGCGCCGCTCGCACTCATCAGCGTCAGCGGCGAACGGGAGATCGGCCAGCTCGGCAGGCGCACTACCACTGCACTGATGAGTATCATCAGCATCATGGTGCTGGCGTTCATGGGCATTCTCCTGGCCATGCTGCAGCGGATGCGCAAGTACTGGACCGAGCAGCTCGCGCAAACCCAGCAGCACCAGCGCATTCTCGCCTGCCTGCAGGAAACCATCGTGCTCGCCGATCCCATCGACGGCCGCATCGTGGAAGTGAACGATGCTTTGCTGCAGAGCTTGGGATATACGCGTGACCAACTGCCGCAACTCACCCTCGAGCAACTCTATGTCGACATGCCCGCGATCACGCTATCGGTGGATACGCCGGCCGGGTTCGCTCTGCGCGAATGCCACATGCGCACCAGCGACGGCAACCTGATCGAAACCGAAGTCAGCGCCACCAAGGTCGGCGCGCAGGACCAGGAACTGATCTGCATCGTGGCGCGTGACATCACGCATCGCCACCAGGTGGAACGCAATAGGCGCGACAACGAACAGCGACTGAATCATCTCGCCAGTCACGATGCGTTGACCGGCCTGCCCAATCGACAATACCTGCAGACGACATTGCCCGGACTGCTGCGCGAAGTGGCAGCCGGCAAAGACTCGCTCGCACTCATCTACATCGATCTGGACCATTTCAAGAACGTCAACGACTCCAGGGGGCACGCCTTCGGCGAGCGGGTGCTCAAGATTATCGCGGTCCGGTTGCGCAATGAAATCGCGACTGAGGACGTGGTGCTGCGCATGGGCGGCGATGAATTCGTAGTGGTGGGCCGGCTCACCGGTCCCGTCAATGACGCGCTCATCATAGGCGAGCGACTGCTCAGCGTGGTGCGTGCGCCCGTCGTGATAGAAGACGTCACGTCCGAACTCACGGCTAGTATCGGCATCGCCATCTATCCGATGGACGGCATCGACAGCGAGTCGCTGCTGAAACACGCCGACATCGCTTTGTACCAGGCCAAGGAAGCGGGCCGCGATTGTTGTCGCATGTACACCAGCGACATGAATGCGCAGCTCAGCGAGCAGGTCGCGATCGAGCAGGCCCTGCGACGCGCCATCGACACCGACCAGATCGTCGTGGAGTACCAGCCCGTCGTCGACCTGCACAGCGGCCTGCTCACTTCGTTCGAAGCGCTGGCCCGCTGGAATCATCCGGATTGGGGCAGCGTGTCGCCCGGTCGTTTCATTCCGGTGGCGGAGAAGAGCAACCTGATCGTGAGCCTGGGAGAGCAGATCGTGCGCATCGTGCTGCTGCAGCTCGCGGACTGGCAACGTGCGGGGCTGACGCCGGTGGCCATCGCCATCAATGTCTCCGCCGTGCAGTTGGAGCGCACGGAATTCGCGAGCTACGTAGGGCGATCGGCGATCGATCACGATGTCGATCCGCGCCTGCTTGCTTTCGAAGTGACGGAGTCGGCGTGGATGCAGAACTCCAGCCGCAACACGATGATGATCGAAGCGCTGCGCAAGGCCGGCTCGCGAATCTATATAGACGATTTCGGAACCGGGTTCTCCAATTTGAGCTATTTGAAAACTTTGCCGGTGGACGCACTGAAGATCGACCAGTCCTTCGTGCGCCACATCGCCACCGACTCGAGCGACGCTGCCATCGTCGGCGGCATCGTCACCATGGCGCGGCAGATGCTGCTGGATACGGTTGCGGAGGGTATCGAGACGGCGGAGCAGGCGGAACGATTGCAGCAACTGGGGTGCAAGTTCGGCCAGGGTTATTACTTCAGCCGGCCGATGCAGTCGGCGGGGTGTCGCTCGTGGCTCGTACAGTTGGCGGCATCGAGGACGCATACGACGACGTTGAAAATGCGGGCGGTGCGACGGGGGTAGTGGGCGGAAGACCCTCACCACACGTGCAACATCATCCCTACCCCAAAATACCTGGGTCGAAAAGGTGCGCGAACGTTGGCGTCACCTGGTCAACGCTCGTGTGCGGATATCGCCGGCGCAGCGTCCGATGCTATCGTGACCTGCAATACCCACGACGACATCCTGGTCGACGACGACCCTGACACCATTCAGCTTCTGTCTTCTATCCTTTCGGACTGGCGTAATTTGCGTGCAGAATCTGCAGTTCGACGACGCCGCAAAGCTGTTGGAGCAATGTAGATTGAAGTAGAAGGCCGGCGGTCACTCTCTGCGCTCTCGCCACGCACAGGACATCCGCACTTACCACTGCTCCATATCCGTTCAAAATGGATAAGTCAGCGGATATTGAGACGTAATTACCTACCGCAATCGCTTACGAACCGGGGGGCTCAAGCGGTAGTCTGCCGGTGGGCCAACCTGAGCGCTTGTGACGCCGGCGCTGTGCGGCGACGTACTCGAGTTCGACGAACAACATTTAAATCAGCTTGCTCGAACACGATGGCATCCCGTGTTCTGCCCTGCATGCAGCGGGATGGCGTCTGAAAGTCCGATTGGATACGGTCAGTGATACGGGGGCACACACATGGCGATAGGACATTCGAGTAAAGCCGACGAAGTCGGCAAGCTGTTCTCACAGGGAAGCAGCCAGTTACACGAGACCGCCGCGCCAAGCATCATGCAAGTGCCGCGCTCCCGCGCCACCGCCGCTACGGCGACGACGCTTCGCACGCTGGTCGTGATGAGTGACGCTACACTCTGCCTGCACACCGAATCCATTCTCAAGAAGGCCGGCTTCCGCCCGATCTGCGCATCCGATTCCGCCACCGCCATGCGCTGGCTCGACCGCGATCCCGACATTGGCATCGTCATCATCCAGGGCCACGCGGAGGAATTCACTGCCGGCGATTTCATTACCGACGCACGCAACCACGCTGGCCGCCCGCTCGCCGCAGTGTTGCTCGTGACCGATACCTTGATCTCGGTGATGCGCGACATCGCCCGCCTGAGCGGTGTCGAAATCGTGGTCCACCCGGCTGCCGATGACGATCTCGTCACCGCCGCCCGCCAGGCCGCACAGTGGTGCGACAGTTCGCGTCGAGCGGACGAACTTCGCCACTCCACTCTCGACCTGCTCAATGCCATGCAGGATCAGGCCGGAAAATTACTGGGCCGCATGGACGATGGAGTCTTTCACGAGACCGGCGCTCATCCGGTACGCGTCACCGCGCCGCTGCCCAGGATCGTCGCTACCGACGTTCATCCCGTCGACACGCTGGACACCGGCGTCCATCAACCTAGCGCCGTGGTCGGCTCGGGCATGATCAAAACCCTGCTCCGCCTGCAGTCACTGCAACAGGCTACCTTCGGCCAAGGCGTCATCGACGTTGCCGCGTGGGTCATGCTGCTCGACCTGCTGCTTTCCCACGTCAACGGCAAACGCCTCGGCGTCACCGCCCTATGCATCGGCGCTGGCGTCCCGCTGACGACAGCGCTGCGCAGGATCGATGAGTTGATCGCATCAGGGCTCGCGGAAAAGCAGGCGGACCCTATCGATAAGCGACGCAGCTTCGTTGCGATTACAGAGAAAGGAGACGAGTGCATCCGTGCGTACGTGGAGCGGCTCAAAGAAGAGTTGCAGATGGCGGAGAAGAACTCGGACTTCAATCTCGGGGCTTGAATGCCCGTCGGTGCCTAGAGCCCCCACCCCGCCTGCACCCACAACATAGACTTCCGGTCGGGCGTCCCTTTCCCGTTGAGCTGAGTCTCGTAAACGATGCCGCCACCAGCGCATGCAGAGTGGCCGTGTCGAAAACGGAATTGCCGGCGATCCGAATCGTCGTGACCGTGAAGCTCATCAGTGCAGGCAGCTGCGAGCCATCCGGCAACTCGACGGTCAACCCCTTCGATGCTCCCCGATCCTGTCCCCGTCGTCCGCCCTTCATGTCCCCTCCATTGCCGCCCGTCGAATTCGGATGCCAGGCAATGAAACGGTCGTGAGGTTTTCGCATCAGCGAGAGTTGCTGGACGTTTCCCTGCCGGCTGTACAGGGGGAATACACGCCCCCCGGTGCGGACGGAAAAACGGTTCGTTTTGGTCTGATGACGTAGTTTCGAAGCCTGAGACGTGCATCCTTGCGTTGCCGGGGCGCAGGACTTATGAGTCGGACCGCGGTACGCTCACTGCCATGGCGGTACAGCTTCTGCTTGCAGGCGATTCAGCATCGACCGCATATGGCTGGAGGGTGCCCGCCATGGAACAACTTCGCGCACATGGCCTATGCTCCCGCAGGTAGCGCCACTTCTCGAGGATATTTCGCTTTGGACAAATCGCATGCTCGACTCGCCACGGTCATCCTCGACACCGATGCCCTCCGGCTGACACAGCTGACCGCGCTCTTCAGGAGCTCGGGTCTGGCGCTTGCGACCGGTGCGTCGAATATCCAGGATGCCACCAGCGCGTTACGCGACACCGTGACGCCCGGCCTGATCGCGATGGTCGTGGACGGGTCAACAGGCGACGTTCTCGGTCAGATGCAACACGTGGCGAAAGCCGCTCCCGGCACGCGGGTGCTGATCCATTCATCCAAGCCCGTCGACATCCTCGAGTCGCTGCAATCGCTCGCCGGGGACTATGGCCTGGTTCCTGTCGGCATCCTTCCAATGCCGGCGACCGTCGAAGCGCTGGACAAACTCGTGGGACGCGCCTCCTTCGAAGAGGATGAACACCACGACGATGCACCGGCTTTCACGGATAGCGATATCGAAGATGCCTTCACCCGCAACCTGTTCGAGCCCTGGTTCCAGCCCAAGCTCGAGATTCGTTCGGGCCGCATCATCGGCGTAGAGGCGCTGTTGCGTTGGCGTCTGCAGGATGGCTCTACCCGGTTGCCACGCACTTTCCTGCCGCACCTGGAGGCTCATGGGCTCGCGCGTGACGTCACATTGCGCACCATGACCTGCGCCGCCGAGTGCATCAATCTCATCATCGGACGCGAGAAGGATTTCTCGGTGTCCATCAATGTCACGCCCAGCCTGCTGGACGATCCGCTGTTCGTCGATGAGTTTCATCGCACCATCGTCGACGGCGGCGCGCGTCCCGACCAGATCATCGTGGAAATCGTCGAGTCGGCGCTGCGCGAACCCTGCCAGGCGCTGATGGAGAATCTCACGCGGCTGCGCCTGCTGAACTTCCGAGTCTGTATCGACAATTACCTGGTCGGCGGCTCCTCGCTCAACCAGGTGGCCACCGGCCCGTTCAGCGAGTGGAAGCTCGCGGGTACGCATACGAGCCAGATGCAGGTCGGCTCGCGGGTGTGGAACCTGGTGGAAGCGACGGTGCAGCTCGCGAAGAAGATCGGCGTGCACACTGTTGCCGGAGGCGTCGAAACGCCATCGCAGATGGAGGCGCTGTTGCACATGGGTTGCGACACCGTGCAGGGATTCATGATCGCGCCGCCCATGCCCATTTTGGAATTCATGCAGTGGATGGATGCGCGCACGCGTGGCAGCGTCAGCGACGTGTCCAGCTTCATGATGACGGGTCAGTTCGAATCGACGGTGATCGATCGGCGGCCGGCCGCGGAGCGGACGGGGCCGCGTGGGGCGGTTCAGCGGAAGTAGCGGCTTCGCTTTTACCTCTCCCGGTTTCGCGAGAGGTCGCGCTGACGTAGTTAGCGCGGGTGAGGGTCTCCCGGCAAAGCCGGCCCACGCGATGGCGAAGCGCGCGGATGCGCCTCCGTTCTTCACCCCGCCGCCCGCCCGCCCGCCGACAGCGGCGATGACCATCCCACCCGCGAACGCCCATGCTGCTTGGCTCCATACATCGCACCATCCGCCGCGTGTAACAGGCTTTCACGACTGTCTATCTCGCCACCGAACGTAGCCAGCCCGATACTCGCGCCAATCCTCGCGACCGCCCCGTTCGCCAACGTGATCGGCTCAGACAAGCGCTCGATGAGCCGCGTAGCCAGAATCGAAGCACTCGCCGCGTCGGTAGTCTCATTCAGCAGCAGCACGAATTCATCCCCGCCCCACCGCGCCACGATGTCCGCCGGCCGGACCGCACTTTGCAGTCGGCGAGCCACTACCTGCAGGACTTCATCGCCGCCTTCATGTCCGTGCGTGTCGTTCACCTGCTTGAACCAGTCGAGGTCCAGCATCATGAGCGTGATGCTCGGCAGTTCGCCGGCCTTCGCTGCCTGCAATTGCCGGTCGATCACCAGCTCCATGCCACGACGATTGAGCAAGCCCGTGAGCGCATCCTTTGCCGCCAGCGCCAACGCTGCCGCCTCGGTCAACTTGCGTGCGGTCACATCCTGGATCATGCCGTGCAGCCGGTCAGGCTCGATGGCCTGCAGCAGCAGGTTCAGCCATTTCGCGGCACGCTGGCCGGGAATGTGAATTTCGAAATCCTCGGCGATGGCACGCGCATCGAAGCGAGTGCGCTCCACCAATGCCCTCACCCGCTCGCCGTGCGGCGCCAGCAGCAGGTCGAGTCTGGGGACGGATCGCTCGACTCCACGTTCCGCACTCAGGCCGAGTTCGCGCGCCAGCGCTGCGTTCCAATCCAGCAGGCGAAAGGCGGCGTCTACTACGAACATGCCGCTCTCGGTATTATCGAAGATCAGTCGCAGCCGGCGTTCGCTGTGTTCGCGTTCCTGGCGCTGCTTGCGCTCGCTGCCGAGCAGCGCACTGAGCCGGTCGATCAACGCATTCACGTCGAGCGTCAGGCGGCCGAACTCATTGCGCTCGTTGCCCACCGGCATGGCAAGGTGCTTGCCGTTCTCGACTTCCAGCAGGTGCAGCTCGTCGGAAATCTTCTTGATCGGCCCGACCACGACTTTAAGTCCAACGTAGACGACGACGGCGGCCAGCGCTATCGCCTGCAATACCAGGATGACGCCGAGATAACGCGCATACGAACCCGCCTGCGCACGAATCTCCCTGACGTCCGGAACCAGCGTCAGTTCACCGACGATCTCCTCGGCATTGAAGGGCGACGCGATCGACCGCTGGATCGAGGCAACCGCGGTATCCGATGCGACGCGGCCTTCGCCATGCAGGTCGGCCAGCACGTTGGCGCCCGCGACGATGCGAACCGACGCGATTGCATGGTTCTTCAACAAGCCGCGCGCGACTTCGGCAGCCAGCGCCTTGTCGCCGACGAAACAAGCAATGCTCACAGTGGGTTCGACGGTGGCGGCCAGTTCGCTCACCATCGCTTCCAGCCGGCCGCTTTCATGCCGCTGCATCAGCGGGACACTGACGAGTGCGAACAGCAGCCCGACGCCGAACGTGAACATGATGACGATGCTCGCGCTGCGCAGGGCAATGCTGTGGCGCATTGACGTGTGGCGCGCGAAGCGCATGGTGTTAGTCGTCCAGTTCAAGGACCACCCGTACTCGCGTGTCGACCTGGCGCTTGTCTATATATGCGATCGCCCCTTTGTTCTCGGCCACTGCGTCGACCGCTGCGGCGGAATTTGCGACCTGGTGCGGCGGGGATGCGCGCCCGCTGAATAGCAACCTCGCCCAGTAAGCGTTGATATCGGGCAATTGCTTGCCGAGCAGTCGCATGTAGAAATCCTTGCGCTCCAGGGAATCCGGACCCAGGTCCATTGGCAGCGCGGTGGTCCCGGAGGGCAACTGTCGATAGCGCGCCATGAATACCTTCGCGACTTCGTCGCGCGTCATCGAACGCACGCCGCTGCCCGGGTTGACGATGACGACCAGGTCGGCCGCAGCGACGGCGGTGCAACCGAACACGGCAACCAAGGTCAGCAAAGCGCAGCACCGGCGATGGATTGCGTTCAAAACACGAAATCCAGCGCCAGGCTGAACACGGCGAAGGTCCTGTCGGTGAGCAACCCGCCGGAGCGGTCAATGAGCACCGAGGAATCCTGAAAATGCACACGGTCCACCTGCGCCTTCAGGGAAAAGTCCGCGATGAAATCGTAGCGGACGCCGGCCGTCAGGGATTGTTGATTGTCCCAGTTCACTCGCTGCGCGAAGTCCAGGCCGGCATTGAGCCGGGCAATTTCGGGACCGGCGGCGTCGGGAATGCCGGTGCCCAGGAAAAGGTGGCGCTTGCTCCTCGCCGCGGACAGGCCGAGATAAGGCATGAAGCGCCCCATCCGGCGCGCGACGCTCACCAAGCCGACATCGGGCAGCTCCGGACCGGGCTGGCGCGTACTCGCATGGCTCACCATGAACTGGGCTTGCAACTCCTCACGGGTGAACAGCGCCCCGAAGCTCAGGATGCTAATCCTGCGGTCGCGGTAGGTGAATGCTTCGGCCGCCTCCAGCGAAGCTGCCGTACCGATGCTCCGCAGGGCATTGCGCAACGATGGATCGGCCAGGTTGCGTTCGAATGTAATGGTCAACGCGCTCAGCCGCAGGTCCCACTGTTGATCTGTCCACTGCAGATGGCCGCCGTAGGTAAGCGATCCGTCGAGATTGAAACCGCCCAGCGTTCCGTAAGTGATGGAGCCCTGCGTCCAGCCGCCGTACAGCTTGACCTCCAGTTGTCCCGAACCCAGTGGATGACCTATGACCGCGTCGGCGCCGTCGTAGCGCTGCGCGTTGAGCACACCGAATACTTCGATCGCCGGTCGCACCATCACCGAGGAGTAGCCCACGCCGCGGGAATCGCTGCTGAGATACGGATCGATGCTGAGCCTGCCTGCGCGCAGTGTCAGCGAATCGTTCGGCGTGTACTTGAGAAGCGCCCAGTTGAACGTCGGCTTCCAGCTGCGGTCGGTTCTCAGGCCGGCCTCCGTCTGCACCACGACTTCCCAGCGGCTGCTGAGCGGCGCATTCAATTGCAGGCCCAGGCGCGAGTCCACGCCAAGATCTATTTCGCCTGGCTTGGCGCCGCGTCCCTGTGAGATATCGCGGCGATACTCGACTCCGGGCTCGTCGTGATAGACCGCCCCAAGCGTGCCGTAGCCCGCAAACTCCCAGTCAGGCTGCAACGCATCGGCATTTACCGTCGCGGCCTGCGCGAATGCGAATCCCAGCAGCATAGCGCTGCGATACTTCGCAATACAGTTTACGAGGTACACGGAATATCCTTGTCACCGAAAGTGGCGCGGGCATGACGGAACCATGCAGTGGGTGGGCAGCGTGGCACACTCCCTCCCACGCCTCGATCAGCACAAGCCCCGCACCGCGAACCGTGACACCCACGGCGCGATCCATTCCGAAATGGTGTTATCTCTGATTGCCACCGCTGCGCAACTAGCCGCAAATGGGCGCAGTGAGAAATCGTCGCGTGCCCCACGGCTTTCCCAAAGACATAGCGAGATCGAGGCAAGGGGCATGACACATCGACAGACATCCGTCGCTGGAATACCGATCGGCCGGCAAGCGCTGCCGCTGCAACTCACGCTGCTCGATCCGATCGTGCGCGGCGCGGTGAAGTCGCTGCGCCGGCAGTCTTCCGGTCGCGCCGTCGACTGGCGCATAAGCGAGTTGGGCTGCATCCTCGGCGATGCCGAACTGGTTCGATACGTGTTCGTCGAACTGCTCACCAACGCCCTGAGATATTCGCAGGACCGCGATCCGGCCATCATCGAGGTGGGGCAGGCGCGCCTGAAAGACGAGCAAGTATTCTTCGTGCGCGACAACGGCCTGGGCTTCGACATGCGCCAGGCAGACAAACTGTTCGCAGGCCCCGGCCTGGCTACGGTGGAAGGAATCGTGCGCAGACATGGGGGTCGGCTCTGGACCCAGGCCGAGCCCGGCGTCGGCGCCACGTTCTTCTTCACGTTCAGCCGGGACGCAGGTCATGCATGACCCGCACGCCGACTCGATGAAGCGGCCTTCCCAACACGAGCGCAAAGGCTCTGCCGCCATCACCGTCAAATCCCTGAATCTCGAGGCACAAGCGCTGCGACAGGAAGTATTGACCTTGAAACAGACCGCGGAGGACTTGCGACGCGACTCCGGCGCGGACTCCGATCGCATACTCATCGAGGCCAACGAACGACTGGTGCTGGCGGCACTGCATGCGGATCGCATTGCCGAGACGGCCGTGGAGAACCTGCACGAGGCGACCATGGCCGGCCAGCGCGATCCGCTGACCGACATCGCCAATCGCGCGCTGATGCTCGACCGGCTCGAACACGCCATCACCGTGGCCCGGCGCCACGTCTCGCTCATCGCCGTGCTGTTCATCGACCTGGACGACTTCAAACAGATCAACGACACGCTGGGCCACACGGTGGGCGATGAGACACTCAATGCCGTTGCACGCCGCCTCGAATCGGTCGTGCGTGCTTCCGACACTGTCAGCCGCTATGGCGGCGATGAATTCGTGGTGCTGCTGGCGGAGCTGACCCACTCCTACGCGGCGGCCGTGATCGCCAAGAAAATGCTTGCCGCACTTGCTGCGCCGATGCGCGTCGGCACGCAGTTGCTGAGCTTGTCGGCCAGCGTCGGCATCGCCATTTTTCCCGACGACGGCGACAACGCCTCCATCCTGATTCATTCGGCCGACTCGGCCATGTACCGCTCCAAGCGCCGCATGCGCGGTCACTTCGGATTTCACAAGGATTCGGCGGATGGCGACCAGCCGCCGGAATTGCGCCTGGCAGCGGCTTCGCCCGGTGCTACGCCACAGATAGTGCCTCCGCATCCCGATCAGCGCGGCATGCATCCGGCAGGTACGACGAGCGCCGTCTTCGCCGAATTGGCGCCGGCGCCGATTCATGAAGTCACAACAGCGGCGGAACAACTCGCGTTGCAGGCGAGAGTCTCCAAGGAGCTGCGCAGTTCTCTTACCTCCAGCGCAACCGCCAAGGAACTGCTCGACCAGGTTCACACCGACGAACCGCTGTTGCAATTGCTCATCGAGAGAGAAGTGGCGCACATCTCCACCCCGGCCTACCGCTCATACACGAGCCCCCGAATCCATTCGGTGCAACTATTGCGCAACGAGACCAAGAAGACCGGTGAGTTCATCGCGGTGGGCCCGGACGGCACTCTTTACACCGTGCTCGAATTCACCGTCACGGCACGCTCCGGCATGCTGGACCAGACGCGACGGGAACTGACCCAGAAATCTTTCGGCCTGGACACCGGCGAGCGCGTTACTTGCGTGAACCTCACCGACTTCCAGATCGAGCATATGGGGATCACGCTCAAGCGCTGTTGAGCCGTCAGTCTGGATGAAGGCGAGATCTCTCGCAAAGGGCGCAAAGATCGCCAAGGAAAAAAATAAAACGGCCGCAGCGGATTCGCTCCAGCCATTTTCACTCCTAGCTCCTACCTTGGCGTGCTTTGCGCCCTTTGCGAGAAACTCTTATCCCCGCGTCAATTCAGCAGCGGATGATCTTTCGGCAGCTGCTTCGAATACCAGATGGCGATCTTGTGGCGCATCGAGTTCTCGGCCACCTGGTCTTCGGGCAATGCATGGATCATCTTGTCGTGCACCAGCAGTCGATACACGTACAGCAGCTTGTCGCTGGCTGAGTCCGACGGCTCGAACACCACCGCGCCGCGGCCTTCAGCGTACTTCATGGCAGCAGGCAACGCCGCCTTGAACAATTCGGCTTCGTGCTTGAGTTTCTTCATGGCGCTGCGCCTTGCTGGTCCTGTCGATCCTCGTCGAACACTATCACAGGCTTTCGCGCCGAACGGCGCCATCGCCACGGCGACGGTTCGATAACCACGTCACTATTTCGTGCACGCAGCAGTGTCGCGCTTTTCATGCAATGCACCGCCACAGGGCAAATAACTGTCAATGCCGCCACAGCAGTTTGTCTTACCGGCACAGGCTAGTTTCGTGATCAAACAAATTGACCGCCGTTGATAAATTTTTCGTAAAAGCCTACATCATCGTCGGACGTAAATTCACCGTCCACGATTGGCAGCAGGTCTACGATCCCGCCTTCGGCGCGGTCGTCGCGAAATCCCGCTGCGGCCGCATCGTCGATCGTCGCGTGCTCTTCCATCTCGTCGCACCGGAACTGCAATGCAAGCGGTGCGAACAGCTTGCTGCTTCGGCCCCTGTGGAAAAGGTGACGCGTAACGATCTCTTTGCTTCGCGTGCGCCTGCGGCGCGGGAACCCCTCACCGGCGCTGCACGCCACCTCTCCCTCAAGGGGAGAGGTAGAGAATAAAAAAAATCGACCTCTCCAACCTCTTCCGGTTTCGGGAGAGCGCACGTAAGCGCGGGAGCGCGGGTGAGGGTCCCGCAGCGAAGCGCGCCGCCCACGCAAATCGAAGCCCACCCACATACAACTCGTTACGTTTCGTCAAAAACGCGAAATAGTTGGCTTACAACTCGCCGATAGATTGACGGCTATCTCGACCGCCGGGCTGTGCGCACCTCGTTGCGGGCCGCGGGATTCCTCAGTCGTCACACTTAATGAGACAGCCAATGCCTTCCGTTTCATCGATGTCCTGCGCCCGCCCGCGTCGTGCCTTCCACTGCCTGTCCCGATCCGTTCTCGCAGCGCCCATCGTACTCGTTGCCGCCCTGCTGGCCCTCTGCGGCTGCTCGAGCGACGATGGCCATCGCGATTACGCCAGGATCCGGCTGCTGAATGTCAGCCCGGGTTACGAGGCGCTGGACCTGTCCGTCAGCAAGAACGGCGAGGACAACGACATCGTGAAATTCCAGGCCGTCGGCTACGAGGGCCTGAGCGATTACAGCGAAGTGGATTCCACGGCCTATGACATCAAGGTGAAACGCAGTGGCGTCGTCGGCACGCTGACGACGTTCGTCGACGAGAAGCAGGCCGACAATACTCACCTGACGTACGTGGCGTTCGGTGCGCTCGGTAACTTCGGCATGCTCAAGCTCAGCGACGACCAGGGCGCTGCCGACAGCGGCAAGACCAAGCTGAAGGTGCTGAACGCCACGACCGCTGGCAACTTGAATGTTTATCTCACGGATGCGTCCGTGGATCTGGACGATGCGACACCGCAGTTCGCCAGTGTGGCCTCCCGCACCTCTTCCACCGTCGTCAATCTCGACAGCGGCACGTACCGATTGCGAGTCGTCCTGGTGGGCGACAACACCGACGTGCGACTGGACATACCGAACCTGGTCCTGCAAAGCAAGCAAGTAGCCTCGCTGATCCTGACTGAAACCCAGGGCGGCGTTCTCGTCAATGGACTGCTGCTGCCGCAGGGCGGACAACTCGCCAAGAATCACAACACCAAGGCACGCGTCCGCGGCGCTGTAGGCATCGCGAGTGGATCGAGTGTCAGTGCGGCCATCGCAGGGACGACTGTGTTGACCGGAGCCGGTGTGGGCGCCATCAGCAACAAGTATCTGCAAGTGGACGCTGGCGCGGCAGCTGTCACTTTGAAAGTGGACGGTGTCGTCATTCCACGCGACACCGAGACGCTCGTCCCCGGTGCCGACTACACCATGCTGTTCTGGAGCAATGCGGCCGGCCCACAGATGAGCCTCATGAGCGACGACAATCGCATCTCCACCAGCGCCAAGGCGCGGCTGCGATTCCTGAACGGCCTGTCCGCGCTGGGACAACCTACGACCATGGCGGTGAATCTCTCACCCATCTTCGAAGGCGTGCCCGTCGGCCAGGCATCCGACTACGAGGAGTTCGATGCCGGCGCCGATTACCAGATCGACGTGGCGGACACCGGCACGAATACGAACCTGCTGACCAAGACGGAGCTTACGTTCGAAGGCAGCGGTGTCTACACATTGTTCGTGTCGGGAAATTCGACGGTAGCGGGGACGTTGCGGAAGGATCACTGAGCGATTCCTAGTTTCCTCCCCCGGTCGCCGGGGGAGGATCAAGGAGGGAGCATCGTCCGCCTTGGAGAATTTACGCACAAGGTTTCCTGGTCTTGAAAATCCTGCCACTGAGCGCGCCCCCTCCTCCGTCCTCCCACGTCGACCGGGGGAGGAAGTTAGAAGTACGAGGGGAGAGTAAAAAAAGAACTAGAATGCCTGCGTCATATCAACGCAGCATTCGTTCTTGCTTCAAGCCACCCTCGCCGACCCCATCGATACCCAGCGCCGACGCAAAGTGATTGCGGCATTGCGCGGCTTCCTGCCCGCGCATTGTGTACTCACGGAAGAAGAGGACCTGCGTCCCTATGAATGCGATGGACTGACGTTGCTGCGGCAACTGCCGATGCTGGTGGCGATGCCGGAAAACGAAGCGCAGGTCGTGAGGATTCTGCAACTGTGCCACGAACTGAACGTGCCCGTCGTGCCGCGTGGCGCCGGCACCGGACTGGCGGGAAGCGCCCTGCCCCATGCACACGGCGTATTGCTGTCACTGGCGAAATTCAATCGCATCGTCAAAGTCGATCCGCTGGCGCGCACGGCCACCGTGCAGCCGGGTGTTCAGAACCTGGCAATTTCCGCGGCGGCGGCGCCGTATCGTCTCTATTACGCACCCGATCCTTCCAGCCAGATCGCCTGCACCATCGGCGGCAACGTTGCGGAAAATTCCGGCGGCGTGCATTGCCTGAAATATGGGCTGACTCTGCACAATGTACTGCGCGTACGCGGCCTCACCGTGACCGGTGAAGTCGTCGAGTTCGGCGGTCATGCATTGGATGCGTCGGGTCTCGATCTGCTGGCCCTGGTGATCGGCTCGGAAGGCATGCTCGCAGTAACGACGGAAGTCACCGTCAAGCTGGTGCCTAAACCGCAAGCAGCCTGCTGCATCATGGCCAGCTTCGCGGATGTGGAAGATGCGGGCACTGCGGTCGCGGCGTTGATTGCAGCCGGCATCATTCCCGCCGGGCTCGAGATGTTCGATCAGGCCGCCACACAACTCGTCGAACCCTTCGCACGCGCAGGCTACGATCTCGATGCCGCCGCTGTCCTGCTGTGTGAATCGGATGGCACGCCCGAAGAAGTTGCCGAAGAAATCGCGCACATGAGCGAAGTATTGATCTCTGCACGCGCCACGCGACTGCAGGTTTCCGTCGATGAGATCGAGCGCCTGCGTTTCTGGGCCGGTCGCAAGAATGCATTTCCCGCGGCAGGTCGCGCATCGCCCGCTTACTACTGCACCGACGGCACGATTCCCCGCAAGCACCTCGGACAGATGCTCAAGTCCATCCAGGCTATGGAGATCCGCTTCAGCCTGCGCTGTCCCAATGTATTTCATGCCGGCGACGGCAATCTGCATCCACTGATTTTGTTCGACGACGGCGATCCCGAATCGGTACGCCGGGCGGAAGCCTTCGGTGCGGCGATTCTCGAAGAAAGCGTGCGCCTCGGTGGCAGCATCACCGGCGAGCATGGGGTGGGATTGGAAAAGATCGACCAGATGTGTTCGCAATTCGACCGGCCGACATTGGATGCATTCACTGCGGTCAAGCGCGCCTTCGATCCGCCCGGACTGCTCAATCCAGGCAAGGTCATCCCCACACTGCATCGCTGCGCCGAATATGGCCGCATGCGCGTGCACGCGGGTGAAGTTAAATTTCCCGATCTGCCGCGCTTCTAGATGAGCGACGCACTGACATCGTTGGTCGATCGTGTGCTCGCCGCGGGCGCCGATCGCTCGCCCTTGCAGATTCGCGGCGGCGGCACCAAGGATTTCTACGGCAATACACCGACAGGCTCCTTGCTCGATACTCGCGTGCTGAACGGCATCGTCGCGTACGAACCGCATGAACTCGTCATCACGGCACTCGCCGGCACGCCGCTCGCTGAAATCGAACGCACCTTGAACGAACACGGACAGATGCTGGCATTCGAGCCGCCGCACTTCGGCGAGTCGGCCACTATCGGTGGCTGCGTTGCCGCTGGACTGGCCGGGCCGAGACGTTCTTCGGCTGGTTACACGTACGGCAGCCTGCGCGATTTTCTGCTGGGTGCACGACTGCTCGACGGCCATGGCAACGTGCTTGCGTTTGGCGGCACGGTCATCAAGAACGTCGCGGGCTACGATGTCGCGCGTATTCTCGCCGGCTCGCTCGGCATTCTCGGCGTCATCGTCGACGTATCGTTGAAAGTCCTGCCGCGACCGAGGAGCGAGGCGACGCTGCGTTTCGAGATGGATGAAGCGACAGCGCTGCGACAACTCAACGCCTGGGGCGGCGAGCCGCTGGCGATTTCGGCATCGGCCTGGTCGGACGGAGTCCTGTCGGTGCGATTGTCCGGCGCACGCGCTGCCGTTCGATCCGCGTGTGCGCGATTGGGCGGTGAAGCGATCGAAGCAGATAGTTTCTGGCGCGACGTTCGCGAACACACCGCGGCTTTTTTCGATGGTGATGCGCCATTGTGGCGACTCTCGTTGCCATCAACCGCAGAGCCTGTGGGAATCGACGCTCCGCAATTGATCGAATGGGGCGGCGCGCTACGCTGGGTGCGTACGAATCTTCGCGCACAGGAAATTCGTCGCCTGGCGCATAGCCTCGGAGGCCACGCCACGCTGTTTCGCGGCGGCGATCGCACACAAGGCGTCTTCTCGCCCCTCTCGCCTGCGCTGGCCGGCATTCATCAGCGCCTCAAGGCGCAATTCGATCCGCGGCGTATCTTCAATCCCGGCCGCATGTTCGAGACTCTCTAAAGATGCAGACCACGCTCGCCGACTTCCTCAAGGGCACGCCGGACGGCGAGGAAGGCAAGGCTATCGTCGGCAACTGCGTGCATTGCGGCTTCTGCCTTGCGACCTGCCCCACCTATCAATTGCTCGGCGATGAGCTCGATGGCCCGCGTGGACGCATCTATCTCATCAGGCAGGTGCTCGAAGGCGTCGCGCCCACCGAGAAAACGCAGCAACACCTGGATAGATGCCTGACCTGCCGCGCTTGCGAGACGACCTGCCCGTCGGGCGTGCAGTATGGACGGCTCGTCGATATCGGTCGCAAGCTCGTCGATGATGTCGTGCCGCGGCCCGTCGGCGAACGCTTGCTGCGAGGTGCGCTCAAAGAAGGCCTCACCAGCAAGGCGTTCGCACCTGCGATGAATCTCGCGCAAGCCATTCGTCCTCTGTTGCCCGGCGCGCTCAAAAACAAAGTGCCACCAAGACAATCCGCAGGTGATTGGCCCACACGCACACATGAGCGCAAGATGCTATTGTTGACCGGTTGCGTGCAGCCATCGATGTCACCCAACATCAATGCCGCGACCGCTCGCGTCTTCGATGCACTCGGCATCGAAATGGCGATTGCAAGCGATGCCGGATGCTGTGGGGCTCTGCGCTATCACCTTGCCGATCAAGATGGCGGTCTCGACGACGCTCGCCGCAACATCGATGCGTGGTGGCCGTATCTGGAGGCCGGTGCCGAAGCCATCGTCATGAATGCTTCCGGCTGTGGCGCCATGGTCCGTGAATACGCTCATCTGTTGAGGCTCGATCCGCGGTATGCAGAAAAGGCTGCCCGCGTCAGCGCGGCCACGCGTGACGTCGTCGAGCTCCTTGCTGAATATGCAGCGCCTCTCAAAGCACTGCAGCGGGACGCGTCGCCGGACCAAGTCGTTTTTCATCCGCCCTGCACTTTGCAGCACGGGCAGAAAATCCGCGGCCTGGTGGAAGCAATGCTCAGCACATTCGGCGCCACCGTCCTGCCATTTGCCGATAGTCATCTATGCTGCGGCTCGGCGGGGACTTACTCTGTGTTGCAACCTCAACTGGCGCAGCGCTTACGCGATCGTAAACTGGATGCCCTGATGGCGCCGCTGCCTGATATCATCCTGTCCGCCAACATAGGCTGCATCACTCACCTCGCGGGTGCGTCGCAGGTCCGCGTGCAGCATTGGATCGAGTGGCTCGATGCGCGCATCGCATGCGCACCGTCACAAGAATAAGAATGAGACCGACAGGGAGCGAACATGATCTGGTCGCAAAGCTACGATCCGCTGGGTCAGCAGTGGTTGTCGACGCTGCTGGCAGCGGCGCCAGTGGTGGTATTGCTGGGATGTATCGGCATCCTGCAGATGCGTGCGCATATCGCGGCACTCGCCGGGCTTGCCACAGCGCTCGTCATTGCCATCGTGGTCTTCGGCATGCCCACCGGCCTTGCGTTACGCGCCGCCGGGTTTGGAGCGGCGTATGGACTACTGCCCATCGGCTGGATCGTTCTCAACATCATCTTTCTATATCAGCTGACGAACGAGCGCGGCCAGTTCGAGATCCTGCGCAACTCGATTGCCGGCATCACCGATGACAGCCGCCTGCAGTTATTGCTGATCGCGTTCTGTCTCGGCGCTTTCTTCGAAGGCGCGGCCGGATTCGGCACGCCAGTCGCGGTGACCGGCGCGATGCTGATCGGCCTGGGCTTTACGAGATTGCAAGCGTCGGGACTATCGTTGATAGCGAACACGGCGCCGGTCGCATTCGGCGGACTCGGTACGCCCATCATCACTCTGGCAGGAGTGACGGACCTGCCGCTGCTGGAACTCTCCACCATGATCGGCCGGCAGATGACGCTGTTCTCGCTGATCGTTCCGTTCTGGATGCTCATCGCCTACTGCGGCTGGCGACGCACTTGGGAGGTGTGGCCCGCGGTGCTGGTGACTGCGTCCAGTTTCGCGATCACGCAACTGCTGATCTCCAGCCTGCACGGTCCGTGGCTGACATCGATCGGCTCGGCGCTGGTGGCAATTGTCACGTTGGTCGGCTTCCTGCGCATCTGGAAGCCTAAACGGATCATGCACGTCAACGAAGCTCCATTGACCGCGGGCGACGAACGCAGCCTGGATGAAGATGAAGCAGGTTCACGCAAATCGGCAGTGCAACCCGATGCTCGCGCAGTACGCAAAGCTTGGCTGCCCTGGATCATCCTGAGCGCGGTCGTGTTCATCTGGGGACTTCCCGAAATGAAGGCGTTCCTCGATGGCATCTTCCGCCTGTCGCTACCCCTGAGCGGTCTCGACCAGATGGTGCAACGAGTGCCACCGGTCGTGGCCGCGCCCGAAATCGAGAAAGCCGTCTACAACCTGAACCTGCTGTCGGCCACCGGCACAGCCATCTTGTTTGCTGCAATCATCGGCGGCCTCCTGCTCGGCGCGAAGCCACTCGAGATCGCCCGCACTTATCTGCGCACTCTCCGCACGGTTTCGGCCTCGCTGCTCACGATTGCCGCGATGCTCGCGCTCGGCTACCTGACGAGATATTCAGGCGTCGACGCCACACTCGGACTGGCCTTTGCGATGACTGGCGTGCTGTATCCGTTCTTTGGCACCCTCCTCGGCTGGCTCGGCGTTGCCGTCACCGGCTCCGACACGGCATCCAACGTATTGTTCGGCAGCTTGCAAAAGGTCACGGCGCAGCAGTTGGGATTGTCAGCCGTATTGATGGCCGGCGCGAACAGCTCCGGCGGCGTCATGGGAAAAATGATCGACGCCCAAAGCATCGTCGTCGCATCCACCGCAACGCGCTGGTATGGCAACGAGGGACGCATCCTGCGCTATGTCTTCGTTCACAGCATTGTACTGGCGTCGCTCGTCGGACTGGTGGTGCTGCTGATGGCGTATGTGCCGCCATTCACGAGGTTGGTGCCAGGGTGAAAAACCGCTCGCTACCTTTTCGCGTGATGCGATGGGAAGCGCGCGGCAAGTGCGTCGTATTGCTCATCGAACCGGGCTCGGTTGCGGGAACGAAGCTTTCGTAAGTTCATCAGTTTCCATTGGATCGCTGGTAACTCCTGCAGATGAGCGAAGGGCAGCAGTTTCCAATCAGGTTCGGCCCGCGTGAGCGAGAGCAGAAATTCTTTGTGCTCCGATGTCAACATTTTCGGCAGCTCCGAAATCAACTGTGCTTGCGTACTTCGCAGGACTGCAACATCAACGTCATCGCGCGTCATTCCCGAAAATTCATTCGTGAACGCCTGCTCCAGCGGTAGTACTTTGGGAAACAGCACCTCATGAACAGGGCGGTTGTGGCCCGCAAGGTACGCGACGAAACAATCGACAAACGACGACTGCCAGCCGAACACTTCCAGCATTTTCATCACGTCGAACATGTCACGTGGATGTTGTCGATCCATGGCCGCCACCAACTTGCTTCCGTATATTTCGCTGCTGTCGAGCATGGGTAGCGCAAGGTCGGTGGTGAATAGTTCTTGAGCTGCAGCGCTGAGCTGGGCCCTCTTCACAGGCATCACGGTGCCACGGAAAACGAAATTGATCTCAATCTTCACCTGCACGCCATTGGCGGAAACAAGAAGCTTGACGTCGTCTCCCGTCTTCGTAGTCGGGAGAATTGCGCGAAACCCCATAGCCGAAATCGCTTTCCTTGCGGCCGCAACCTCGATTCCGATGAGGCGCAGCGCCTCTGCGCGATCGGGTCCGTGATCCGTGAATACGACATCGATGTCGACGGAAAGGCGCGGCATGTCCTGAACAAAGAGATTCAGCGCCGTACCGCCCTTCATGGCAAAGCGCGAGGATTGGAATACCGCCGGAGCAACGGCCAGGAGGAGCCGGACTGTATCGACGTACGCCTCGTTCACGAGCGCTTCAGATCGATGCGTTCGCCGTTGCTGGCCACGGCTACCCAGCGCTTGCCGCCACCAAGGCGTTTACTGTGACGTTTGGCCAGGCTGGCCCAGGGCATTTCGAATTCGGTGGACAGCATTTCGGCAAGCCGGACTACCTTTATACGACTCGTATGGGCCAGGAGCTCATCGAGCACCTTCTCGCGAAGCAAACGCAGGCTTTCGACGAGTTGCCTCGTTTCATCCAATGATTGGTTCTTGCCCACATCACTGAGCAGCTCCAATAGCGCACGTTCTGGAACCGAGACGAGAACGTTTTCCCTGCCATTTGGCACAGGCTGCAGGCCGAAGCCTTTCTTGAGTTTCGAGTCGAATAACTGCGTCGCTTGGTATCGGCTGTCGAAGCGATCTGTAAACCATGGCGGTAATGACCTGGAAGCATCACCCCAGAGAGTCAGCACCTCACGAAAACTGACGTTCTGACGCACTCCTCGCCAAGCGAGCGCCGTCTTGCCACCGACATGAAATCCAGGGCTCTGCCGACTGAGAAATGCCAGACACCCGTCTCTGGTCAGGGTGTCTCCTGGCAGCATGTAGACGTCACGGGCAAGATGAAGCAGCCAGCCGGTCCGCGCCAATGCAGACGCCCTGAATGCACTTACGCCGTGTTCTGCCAGTGTGGCGGTACTCAGAGGTTCGCCCCTGGGGAGTTCGGCCAGAGCATCTTTGAATGAAAATGACTCTATAGTTGATCCCATACGTCAACTATAACGATTAAATCATTCAAAT
>JBEVKB010000114.1:0-6632 GCA_040509875.1 Steroidobacteraceae bacterium
GATCGTCTCGTGGTACTGCGCCTCGACGTCCGAGCCCGACAGGAATTTGAAAATGGTATCGCCGACGGTGAGCTGGTCGCCGCGCCGCAGGCGATGTTCCTGGGTCAGCTTGGAATCGTCGTTGATGAAGGTGCCGTTGGTCGAGTCCAGGTCCACGACATAAAGCGCGTCGGCCCGGTGTTCGAGCTGGACATGCCGGCGCGACACGCAGTCGCTGGGCAGCACGATGTCATTGTCGCGACCGCGGCCGATGCTGGTGATCGGGCGATCCAGCACGTGACGCCGACCCAGCACTGCCTGCACAGGAGCATGGATGATCACGAGGCAATCCTCGCCCACCCGCCTGAGCTTGAGTTGATCGAGGCCGGTTATCCGCGTCTGGATGTCGTAGTCGGAGTCCACTGGCGCTGGCCGAGAAGAGAATATCCACAAGCGTAATGCCTGTAAGCCTCGTGCGCCAGCGTAGCGAGTTCACAGTGGATGTTGCGACGGCCAGCGTGCTGGCTGACCGACCGCGATCAGCCAGCTCCGAGCGTGAAAAAGAACGTCGCGCCCTGCCCCAGCGCCGATTCCGCCCAGATTTCCCCGTCGTGGCGTTTGACGATCCGCTGGACCGTGGCCAGTCCCGTGCCGGTGCCCGGGAATTCATCCTGGCGGTGCAGTCGCTGGAAAGGCTGGAACAGCTTGTCGGCGTAATGCGGATCGAAGCCCACGCCGTCGTCGCGGACGAAGTAGACACGGCGCCCGGCTTCGGTGAGCGAGCCGAATTGAATGGTGGCCCGGGGCCGGGGCGAACTGTATTTCCAGGCATTGCAGAGCAGGTTCTCGATCGCGACACCCAGCAGCGCACGATCGCCATCCGCTTCCAGCCCGCTCTCGATGCGCACATCCACCTGCCGTTGCGGCTCCTCGGCCTGCAGGCGATTGACGACTTCGGTGGCGAGCGCGCTCAGGTCGAAGTGCTCGACTCGCAGGTCGAGCTTGCTGATGCGCGACAGCCGCAGCAGCGCATCGATCAGTGAACTCATCTGGCGAACGTGCAGCCGGGCAGCATCGATGCGCGGCAACGACTGTAATGACTGCGTCCCCAGCGAATCGGCCAGCATTTCAAGCTGGCTGGAGATTCCCCGCAGCGGCGTGCGCAGATCGTGCGCCACTGCGTAGGAGAAGGCTTCGAGTTCCTGGTTGGCGAGCGCAAGTTCGCGCGTCAGCCGACCTACCGTGGGATCTTGCGTGCGGTTGACCTCGACCCGACGCAGCGCTGCGACCAGTTGCCATAGGTGGTCTTTGAGCACGTAATCGCTGGCGCCTTCGCGCAGGCGAGTGGCCACATCTTCGTCGCGGGCTGCGCCCGAACAGAAGATCACGGGAATGTGGTCGTTGTTGACGCGGGAGTATTGCAGGGCCGCCTTGCCACTGAACCCGGGCACGCCGTTGTCCACCAGCACGACATCGAACCCACCGCTGTCCAAGGCGTTGCGAAACTCATCGCCCGAACGCGCACACAACACGTCGGCCTCGATACCGTTTCGTTGCAACGTGCGCTCGATCAGGATCGAGTCGCTGGCGTTGTCTTCCAGATGCAGAATTTTCATGCCGGTCCGGCTCCAAGCAGCTGCGGGTGGAAAAGCCTATGCCGGCGCTTTTGCAGCAGATACTTAGTGAAAGTCCGGAATGAGAACCAGCCGACAGAAATAGCGCGCTCTACGCCGTCCTGTGGGTATTCTCCTGTAGCAGGCCGCGAACTTCCGCGGGTGTCAGCTCCCGCCACTGCCCGGGCTTCAGCCCTTCCAGGGTGATATTGATGATGCGGACCCGCCGTAGCTGCTCGACCTGGTAACCGTAAAACGAGCACATGCGCCGGATCTGCCGATTCAGGCCCTGCGTCAGCACGATGCCGAAGGTGGCCGGCGCGAGGCGTCGCACTTTGCAGGGTTTGGTGACGGTGCCCATGATGCGCACGCCGCCCGCCATGCCCTCGAGGAAAATCGAGGTCACCGGCCGGTCCACGGTCACGATGTATTCTTTCTCGTGTTCGTTCTCGGCGCGCAGGATCTGGTTGACGATGTCGCCATGGTTGGTCAGCAGGATGAGCCCTTCGGAGTCCTTGTCCAGCCGGCCGATGGGAAAGATGCGCTCGGGGTAATTGATGTAATCGACGATGTTGCCGCGGATGTCCGGCTCGGTGGTGCAGGTGATTCCCACCGGCTTGTTCAAGGCGATGTAGACATGCGCCTTCGCCTCGCCAACGCGCTTGCCGTCCACGGCAATGACATCGTCCGCACCCACCTGCGTTCCCAACGTCGCAAGTGCACCATTGATAGTGACCCGCCCAGCGGCGATCCACGCGTCAGCTTCGCGGCGCGAACACACACCGGTGCCACTGATGTATTTATTGAGACGCATGGAGAATTGGAAAAGCTACGAACGGGCTGCATCCGCACCTCAGGCCGACGGAATGAACTCCGGATCGTCCTGGTGGTTGCGCTCGAACTTGAGGAAATCGTAGTAGCCGCAGGAATTGCCGTACGGATACTTGCGGCAGACATTGGGCCGCGCCTCGTAGATCGTACAACGCCGTTCGTTGGTGTCGAAGAAGCGGCAGATGGTCTTGTAGATATGATCGCGCTGGTGGCGCAGGATCTGCTCGTCCGCATCCTTGGTCTGGTAATGATAGGTGAACTTCCTGCGCGCGTCGTCGACGCTCAGCCCGAAATGGCGGGCGAGCCGCGCGATGTCGAATTCGCTCACCGCGATACGGGAGTGACTGCAACAGTAACCCGGACAGGCGAGACAGTTATAACGTGCCATGCGGATTCCCACCCGCTGCTGGATGCAGCATTCGCGAGCTTAACAAAACCTGCCGCACAACTGGCGGCGATGAGCGGCGAGGCCGTCCCTCACGTTCGATGCAGCTCCAGGAAACTGAAGGCATACGCATGTCGCGCATCGGCCTCGTGGCGCTCGATCGAGGTCTCGCTCCATTCGTCGGAGATCAGCTCCGGAAAGAACACGTCACCCGGAACCGGTGCATGCACCCGCGTCAGGTGGATCACGGCCACCGTCGGCAACGCTATGCGAAACAGTTCGGCTCCGCCGATCACGGCGATCTCCGGCACATCGCCGGCGGCCGCGATGGCTTGCGCCAGCGAGCCGACGACGATGCAACCTGCAATGTCGAGTTGCGGCTGGCGCGAGACCACGATGCTGGTCCGGCCCGGCAGCGGACGACCGATGGAATCCCAGGTCTTGCGGCCCATGATCATGGGCTTGCCCATGGTCAGCGCCTTGAACCGCTGCAGGTCGGCGGGCAGGTGCCATGGCAGTGCGTTACGACTGCCGATGACACCGTTCTCCGCCACCGCGACGACGCAGCTCAACATGCCAGCTACTTCTTCTTGCGCGCCGCTTTTTTCTTCTTGTCCAAGGCCTTCTTATCCATTGGCTCGCGGTCGAGCATGGTGCCACGGCAACGCTTGGCGCCGCAGCGGCAGTTGTAGAGGGCCAGGTCTTCGGGTTCGTCGGTGCTGTCCCAGGTAAGCTGGTAGTCATAGCCAAGCTCCTCGCCCGGCTTGATGTTGCGAATGCATTCGACGAACACGCGGCTCTGTTCGATCACGGTTTCGCAGTTCGGATTGCAGCTGTGATTGATGTAGCGCGCATCGTTGCCGCCGCCGGTGGCGTCGATCACGGTGCGATTGCTGGCTATGAACAGGAAGGTGTGGCCGTCATCGGCGCCTTTGCGCTCATAGCGACGATCCGCTTCGGCATGCGAAATGCGCTCGCCGATGTATTCGATGATGCGCGTGCCTTTCTTGATCGGCTTGACCGCATAGACGCCTTTGCCGTGAATAGCCGAGTCGCGCGCTTCGATCAGCGGCGAGGTTTCCATGCGCGGCAGGCCGGCGGCCTTGCGAGCCTTCTTTTTCGCCGGCTTTTTCGCGGGTTTCTTTACTGGCTTCTTAGGAAGCGTCGCGACCGGGGCAGTCTTGCCGCGCGTCTTTGGAACGTCCTGGGCAACGGGTCGTTTGACGGATTTCTTGCGGCTCTTCTTCGACGTAGGCATTGAGGCAACCGGTAGTGGTAGATGATGACTCGGGAAAGGGATCGACGGAACGTCCGCCGCGGTGACGCGCCAGGCTGCCGTCTATACGGCGATGGGCGCCCTGATGTGCGCGTGGGACTGATAATTGATGATTTCGAAATCCTGGTAATCGTAGTCGAAAATGCTGGGCGGACGACGGTTCAATGCCAGTCGGGGCGGCGCATATGGCGTGCGCGCCAGTTGCGTCTGCGCCTGGTCGACATGATTGAGATACAGGTGACAGTCGCCGCCGGTCCAAACGAAGTCGCCGACCTGCAGATCGCACTGCTGCGCGAACATGTGCGTGAGCAAAGCATAGGACGCGATGTTGAACGGTACGCCGAGAAAGACATCGGCACTGCGCTGGTAGAGCTGGCACGACAGCTTGCCGTCCGCGACCCAGAACTGGAACAGCGCGTGACAGGGCGTAAGCGCCATCTGGTCGAGTTCGGCGACGTTCCAGGCATTGACGATGATGCGCCGTGAATCCGGATTCTTGCGGATGAGCTCGATGGCGCGGCTGATCTGGTCGATCGAGTTGCCATCGGGCGTGGGCCAGGAGCGCCACTGTCGCCCATAGACGGGGCCGAGTTCGCCCTTGGCATCGGCCCACTCGTCCCAGATGGTGACGCCTTTGTCGCGCAGGTAACGCACGTTGGTGTCCCCGCGCAGGAACCACAGCAATTCATAAATGATGGAGCGCAGGTGCAGCTTCTTGGTGGTCAGCAGCGGAAAGCCTTGCGCGAGATCGAAACGCATCTGGTAGCCGAACACGGAGAGCGTGCCGGTGCCGGTGCGATCGTCCTTGCGCACCCCCGCCTCGCGAACGTGCTTCAGCAGTTGCAGATACTGTTGCATCAGTGCTTGGTCTGATCGACGCGCGAATTGCGATTCTGCCAGTTGCCGCTCGGCGCATTCCAACGATACGCCATGAATACCAGGTAGGCGCCGGCCAGTATCATCGGAGCGGACAGCAACTGACCCATCGTCACCCAGTCCAACAGCAGGTAACCGCGACCTTCGTCCGGCACCCGTACGAACTCGATCGCGAAACGGAACACGCCGTAGAAGAACAGAAACAGCCCGGCCGGCGCAAGACGCGGCCGCGGCCTCGCGGTGAAAGTCCACAGGATGGCGAACAGCACCAACCCTTCGAGCACGCCCTCGTAGAGCTGCGATGCATGCACATGCAACAGGCATGGGTCGATGCCGAAGCGCTTGCACAGTCGCAACGCCTCGTCGGTCTGGATGGAGTGCAGCTTGCTCGGATCGATGAGGAAGCCGAACGGCGAGTCGGTCGGCTTGCCCCACAGCTCACCGTTGATGAAGTTGGCGACCCGGCCCGCGAAGATTCCGATGCAAGGCAACGGCGCGAGAAAATCGAGCACATCTGCGGCGCGACGCTGCTGACGATGCGCCAGCAGTGCTCCGGCGATGATGACGCCGGCGAGTCCGCCGTGGAAAGACATCCCGCCCTGCCAGATGCGGAAGATCATCCACGGATCGTCCTTGAGCCGTTCGAAGCCGTAGAACAGCACCCAGCCCATGCGCCCGCCGAGAATCACACCCAGCGCGCAGTAGAAAATCAGGTCGTCGACATCGGTGGGCTTCCAGGTCGATGCGGGGTCGGCGCTGCGCTTGCGGGCCAGCCACCATGCCACCGCAAAGCCCACCACATACATCAGTCCGTACCAGCGCACGGCCAGCGGGCCGACCGCAACGATGATGGGATCGATGGAGGGATACGTCAGCATGACAGAACGCTCGCGCCTGGGACCTTGGCTGCTCGAACTCGAATGAACTGACCGGGAGCCCTTACTCGGGCACGACCCGGCATACCAGCGACTTGAGGTAGCGCGTCTCGGGAATGGCCGGATGAATCGGATGGTCCGGCGCCTGTCCGCCGACTTCGATGATCTGTGCGAACCGGCTCAGAGTGCGTGACGCACGCTGCACGGCCAGGGTCAGACCTTCCGGCTCGAGATGATAGGAGCAGGAACTCGACGACAGGATGCCATCGCGCTCGAGCAGCTGCATGGCCAGCTGGTTGAGTCGCTTGTAAGCCGCCTCGCCCTTGGGAATGTCTTTCTTGCGCTTGATGAAGGCCGGCGGATCGACGATCACCACGTCGAAGCGCTGCTTCGATGCATGCAGCGACTCCATCACATCGAAGGCATCGCCGCGAATCACCTTGGGTCGCAGGTCGTTGGCCGCGGCAGTCGCTTCCAGCAATTCGAGCGCCGATGCCGAAGAATCCACGCAGGTCACTTCCGCCGCTCCAGCCTTGAGCGCACCTAGACCCCAGGCGCCAAGGTAACTGAACACATCCAGCACTCGCGCGCCTTGTACGTATTTGCGCAAGCTGGCGCGATTGGTGGCCTGGTCGAAGAACCAGCCCGTCTTCTGGCCGGTGCTCACCGGCAGCTGGTAATGCACACCGCCCTCTTCCACCGTCAGGCTCTCGGGCATCTCGCCGAAGCCCATCTCGACATAGCGAGGCAACGTTTCGAGATCCCGCGCGCCGCTGTCGTTCTTCCACAGCAATGCC
>JBEVKB010000115.1:0-7576 GCA_040509875.1 Steroidobacteraceae bacterium
AAACCGCGGGCCATCTCGCCGTAATCCGTGAGTACATCGCGGCCTGCGCGCAGGCGGCTGCTCCTTACGTCGTCACCGACGACCTGCATCGCTCGGTGCATAAGTTATCGGGCACGGCGAAGACGGCGGGCGCGCGCCAGGGTATCAAGATCGCCGAGCCCCTGAACCGGTACATCCGCAAGTTATACGACCATTCCGCGGGCCTGCCCGCCGCCGGCCTGGAGGCGTTGCAGGATGCGGTAAACGCGATCCGCAACGTCGTCGAGAACATCAACGAAGACACCGGCTTCTTTCCCGATCACGCTCACCTGATCGCGCGCATCGTCGGTCTGGAACACGCGCTGGATAGTGAGATCTCGCGCATGGCCGAAACTGTCGGCGCGATGACCTCGGTCATCGTCGACGAGCCGGATTTTCCAGTTGCGCGGCGAGCAGCCGAAGCGGAGCTCGATTTCGAATTCCCGGCGCCGTCGAATTCGCCTGCGCCGCAGTGGCAGCCCGAAGCCGAGAGCGAACCGCAGCCGCCGGAAGTGTCCACGCTGGCCATGCTGGACTGGAGCTTCAAGCATTTTCCCGACGATGCCGCGCCCGCGAGCGTCACTGCGCCCGAGACGCCGGCCACGACGGAGGAATCCGCGGATTCTTCCATGGAAGACATCGTCCTCGAATCGGCGCCGGATATGCCGGACAGCACCAGCGCGCTCGAAGAACTGGTCCTCGGCGAGGACTCCGAAGAGATCGTTCTCGAAGAGCCGGCGCTGGAAGAGGAAGCCAGCCGCAACGACCCGGATTTCGAACCCGGCCTCGAATCGAACACGGATTCCGGCGCTTTCCGCTTCGAGGAAATCGAGCCGGCATCCAGCCAGAACAGTTTCGCGACGGGCTTCCTCACCGAAGAGGAACTGCAGGCGCAGCCCGAACTGGATACGTCCCCGTTCGACGAACTGCACTCCGTGCCGGATTCGCTGCTGGTGGAGCAGGCGGCGACGGTCGTGGGCGTGTCGTTCACCCCGCTGTTCAATCCGCCTGCACCTGAGACTTCACCGCAGAGCCCTCACCGGCGCGAGGACGCTCTCCCGGAACCGGGAGAGGTAAGTTTGGAAGCGCCGCTGCCGGGCTGGGCTGACGTTCCGGCCGAACCGGTGACGAGTCAACAGGACGCGTACCAGCCGGAGTTTCAGTCGCAGTTCCAGCCGGAAGGTCACCAACCGGAACCGTACCGGGAAGCCGCGCGCGAGAATTTCAACGCTTACGTCGAGCCGGTACCCGAGTCGCAACCGGAACCTGCGCCTCAACCCGAATATCGGCCTGAACCCGAGCCAGCTGCGCACGCGGAAGCGGCAGTCGCCGTACCTGCGGAGCCAGAAGGCGACGACGTCGACGCCAACTTCGATCCGGACATCGCCGCGATATTCACCGAGGAAGCCAGCGAATTGCTGGAAGCCGCGGACAGTTCGCTGTCGTCCTGGATGCAGGATCGGGGCAACACCGCGCAGGTGTTCGAACTCAAGCGCGCGATCCACACGCTGAAAGGCGGCGCGCGCATGGCCGGCATCCGCGCCATGGGCGATCTCAGCCACGAGCTGGAAACCTTCATGCAACGGGTGGAGGACGGACAAGTCCCCGCCACGCCGGAAGTGTTCTCGACATTGCAGTCGAGTCTCGACGAACTGAATCGCATGCGCGATGTAGTCAGCTCCGGCGGACGCAGTCCGCTGGCACGCGACCTCATGGCTCGCATTCGTGCGCTGGGTGGCTATGGTCCAGCCGTGGAGGAACCGGCGCGTGTCGAGCTGCCGCCGGTAGCGGCAAGCGCAGAGCCGGCGTCGTACGACTATCCCCAACACTCCGCACCTGCTTTCTCAGTGCAGGAAAGCGCTCCTCCGCCGTACATCGACTACGACGCCTCTGTCGAGCAGTCGGAAACATTCGCCCCCGCCGAGGAAACTGTCGGCGAAGCGGCGTCGCTCGACCCCGTGGCATTGCAGCCCGCGACCGATGAGTCGATGGAGATCGAAGCCGAATTCGGCGCCGACGAGTTGGGCGCAGCCGCGCCACGTGAAGCAGTCCGCGTCGAAGATCACGCCGCACAGATCGACTCCGAGCAGCACGTTCACGAAGTCGCCGCGCAGGCGCCCGAGCTCGAGCCTGATCGACAGGAAAGCGATGCCGTCGAAGCACCGGCGATTTCCGCTGTCGCGCCGATACAGGCGCCGGCCTTGCCACCGGGCCGCGAGCCAGTCACGCAGGAGCGCCAGGAATTCGCGCGCGTCGATGCCGACTTGCTCGACACTCTGCTCAACAACGCAGGCGAAGTCAGCATCTTCCGATCGCGCCTGGAGCAGCAGGTCAGTTCGATCGAGTTCAACCTTGCCGAACTCGGTCGCACTGTCACCCGACTGCGCGATCAGTTGCGCAAACTGGAATTGGAAACCGAAGCGGAAATCCTGCATCGCCACCAGGAGGAATTCCCGGATCGCACCGACTTCGATCCGCTGGAAATGGATCGCTACTCGACCATCCAGCAGTTGACGCGCGCTTTCGCCGAATCGGTCAGCGACGTGGGCAGTATCGAAGGCCTGCTCGAAAATCTGACGCGCGAAGCGCAGAACCTGCTGCTACAACAGTCACGCGTCGTCACCGAATTGCAGAACGGCCTGATGCGCACGCGCATGGTGCCGTTCCAGCGTCACGTGCAGCGTCTCAGTCGCCTCGTGCGGCAAGTGGCGAGCGATACCGGCAAGCGCTGCGATCTCGTCGTGGTGGGCGCGTCCGGCGAGCTGGATCGCCAGGTGCTTGAACGCATGCTGCCGCCGTTCGAACACATGCTGCGCAACTCGGTCGTGCACGGAATCGAAACGCCGCAGGAGCGTCTCGCTCGCGGCAAAGTGGAGAGCGGCACCATCAAGGTAGGCCTGCATCGCGAAGGCTCGGAAATGGTCATCGTGCTCGAAGACGATGGCCGCGGCATCGACGTCAAGGCCGTGCGTGAACGCGCCGCTGCGCGTGGTTTGTTGCAAGCGGGCCGTGTGCTCAGCGATGAGGAAGCGATGCAGCTCATCCTCGAACCGGGCTTCAGCACCGCGAGTTCGATTACGCAGCACGCTGGCCGTGGCGTGGGCATGGATGTCGTCGTCACCGAGATCAAGAAGCTGGGTGGCGCATTGTTTACTTCGTCGGTGCCGGGGCAGGGCGTCAAGTTCACTATCCGCCTGCCGTTCACGCTGGCCATCACGCAGGCGCTGATCGTGCGCACCGGCGATGAGATTTACGCGATGCCGTTGCCGACGGTGGAAGGCGTCGCGCGCGTGCCGAAGTCGGACGTGCAGAAGCATCTCGCCGAAGAAGTGCCGACATTCAATTACGGCGGACAGATCTATCGGCTGCAGCACCTCGGCGCTTTCGTCGGCGGTGGGCCGTCGCAGTTGCCGGAGGCCGATGTGTCCGTGCCGCTGATCCTGATTCGCGCCGGCGAACATTCCACGGCGCTCGTTTGCGATGAACTCGTGGGCAGTCGCGAGATGGTGGTGAAAGCAGTAGGTCCGCAGATCGCGACCATTCGCGGCATCTCGGGCGCCACCATTCTCGGCGACGGGCGCATCGTGGTGATTCTCGACATGGGCGCGCTCGTGCGTTCCGAATGGCGTTCGCGCAAGAACCTGGAAGTGCAGGGGCCGGTGGTCGACCGGCGCACCTTCGCACTGGTGGTCGACGACTCGATCACCGTGCGGCGAGTTACGCAGCGTTTCCTCGAACGCAACGGCATGAAAGTCATGACGGCGAAGGACGGCGTCGATGCGTTGTCGATCCTGCAGGAGCACCTGCCCGACGTCATCCTGCTCGACATCGAAATGCCGCGCATGGATGGTTATGAACTTGCATCGCATGTCCGTGCCGACGCACGCACGAGCGACATCCCCATCGTCATGATCACCTCGCGTGTGGGCGAGAAGCATCGCGCCCGCGCCATAGAACTTGGCGTCAACGATTATCTCGGCAAGCCGTACCAGGAGAACGAGTTGCTCGACGCCATCGAGCCGCTGGTCGAAGCCAGGCGCCAGAGGCAGGCATCATGAACGAATCCTCGCACGAGCTTTACAGCCTGCTGATCCCGCTCGCGCAGGAACGGCTCATCGTCCCTCGCGCCTGCGTAGCCGAAGTCATCACCTGGCAGGCGCCGGAGAAAGTAGACGGCACGCCGCCCTGGTACCTGGGCACCATCCACTGGAGCGGTCGCCCGGTGCCGGTGATCTCATTCGAAGGTATCTGCGGGCAGGGTCTTCCGACTCCCGGCACCCGCACGCGAATCGTGGTGTTCGTGGGTTTGAGCAGCGAACTCACGAGTGGCTACTTCGGCATCATCACGCAGGGCTTTCCGCAGCTGGTGCGAGTGAATGCCGATGTGGTGAAGCCTGACGCCAGCCGCAATTTCAGCGAACGCGGCCCGGTGCTGTGCCAGGTGCGCATGCTCAATGAGTCGCCGTTGATTCCGGACTTCGCGTGCTTGGAGCAGATGATCAGCGAAGAGTCGCGCGCGGCGTAGGTAGCTGCTGTTGTCAGGGTGCGTTGTGCGAGGGGTGAGGTTCTTCGGAAGATTTCTCGCGGAGCACGCCGAGCACGCTGAGCAGCAAGGAATAGGGTAAGACTCGGATCTGATCGGAGTCATGCCCTTTTTATTCTTCTCTGCTCAGCGTGCTCGGCGTGCTCCGCGAGAGAATTCTTCATTCCCTCTCGTAATCTGCTCCGTTGACCGTAGCCCTTCTCCTACTGCAGATCCCCCCACAAGGCCTGCAGCACCGTCAACGCCACGACCGCCGCCGTCTCCGTGCGCAACACACGAGGACCAAGCCGTACAGGCATGAATCCCGCCTTCTGCGCCGCCGTCAGTTCGTCGTCGTCCAGGCCGCCTTCCGGGCCGATAAGTAGATCGACTTTCGTCGGCAGGCTGGACAGGCCGGCGAGCGAGCCGGGAGCAACGGGGCTCAGCACCAGGCGCATGCCTTCTTTCTTCACGTTCGAGAAATAACTGCGCAACGGCGCAGGCGTGCTGACGACCGGAATCTTCGACCGGCCGCATTGTTCGCAGGCGCCGATCACGATGCCGCGCCAATGCGCCTGCTTTTTCTCTGCCTGCTTGTCGTCGAGACGTACCACGCTGCGCGAGGTGAGTACGGGCACGATGGCGCTCACACCGAGTTCGGTCGCTTTCTGCAGCGTCCAATCCATGCGCTCGCTGCGCGAGACGCCCTGTACCAACGTGATGCGCAGTGGCGATTCCGCCGAGCCGGAGGATGGCGAGCCCACACGGATGGTGACGATCTCGTCCTCGACGCGGATGATCTCCGCATTAAATTCCGAGCCGCTGCCGTCGAAAATGCGCAGCGGCGCGCCGGGGCGCAAACGCAGCACGCGCGATACGTGGTAAGCGCTTGCCGGCGGCAACGCCAGTTCGGTGGCGGGGGCCAGCGGGCCTTCGCAATAGATTCGGTTCAACCTCATGCAGTTTCTCGTGACGGTGTCGCCGGGCGGCGAGCGGCCAGATCGATAGGGGCCAACTCAGTGGGTAGGCACGATTCTATCGGGTTGGGCCGCAACTGTTGCTGCCAGTTGCACCTGTCCGGCTGAGGTGTTTGACGCAGGTGTGCAATGGCTGCGCTCGCCGCGCGAGGCGCGTGGGTATGCTTGCAGGGCGTATTAAGGGAAAATGCCGAGCCTGCCACACCAGCCAGCCATTGCGTATCACGGGGCCTGCACCTTTTTCATGCCTGCAACCGCCGGAATGTTCGACATCGACACAAACACCGGTTTGATGGCCGGCGCGCGCCTCGTGGATTCGCCGAACCAGGACTGCCGTCCGCCGGGCGTAATCGCGGACCTGATCGTGGTACACAACATCAGCCTGCCTCCCGGCGAATATGGTGGGCCTTGGATCGAAGCGCTGTTCTGCAACCAGTTGCCGCCCGCGCAGCATCCTTATTTCGCAACCATCGCGCATCTGCAGGTGTCATCGCACTTGCTCATTCGCCGCGATGGCGAACTGGTGCAGTTCGTCCCTTTCGAGCGACGTGCCTGGCATGCCGGGGCATCGGTGTATCGGGGTCGCGAACGCTGCAACGATTTTTCCATCGGCATCGAACTGGAAGGCAGCGATGACGAGCCGTTCGAGCTGGTCCAGTATCTATCCTTGAGTCGCGCCATCGCTGCGCTGTGTGCAGCCTATCCGTCGTTGTCGCGCGACCGCCTTACCGGACACAGCGACATCGCGCCCGGACGCAAGACCGATCCCGGCCCGTACTTCGATTGGCAGCAGCTGAATGGACTGCTGGACCTCGACATGGCGGCAAGCGCGTGAATCGATCCACCGCCGTCGTCGCAATTCTGCTGGCCTATGGCGCCGGCCTGCTCTGCATTGGCATGTGGGCGGCGCGCCGGACGCACAATGGCAATGACTTTCTTCTCGGCAATCGCCGGCTGTCGTTGTGGCTCACGGCACTGAGCTTCACCGCCAATGCCACGCCGCCGTGGCTGCTGTTCATCGTTTGCGGCGCCGCTTACGTTTGGGGTCTCGCCGTGGTGTGGGCGGTACTCGCGCTGTTCATCGGCTACCTGCTCAACTGGTTCTTCGTGGCTCCGCGGTTGCGTGCGCTGTCGGTGGGACACGGCAATCTCACGGTACTGCAATCCCTTTGTACTGCGACCGGCGATCGGCTGCAGCCGATGGTGGTGCGCTCCGGCGTGCTGATCCTGTTTTTCGCGTTGCTGCTGCAGTCAGGCGCGCAACTGCATTTCGCCGGGTCGACGCTGGCCGCCGAGCTCGACGTAGACTTGTCAATGGTCGTGTCCTGCCTAGTGATTTTCCTGGGTGTGTTCGCGATTGCCGGTGGTTACTGGGCGGCGAGCATGAGCGATGTCGTGCAGGTGCTGATCCTGGTGACGCTTGGGCTGATACTGCCGACGGCAGTCGTGATCGATGGCTGGTCGCAGATCCAGGCCGGCGTCGATGCGGCGGGGCCTAAGGCGATGAGCTGGTTCGCCGGCAAGCCGGGCATCGTGGCCGTGGCATTCGCCATCGGGCTGTTCGGCTTGGGGATGGCGCAGGTGGGACAGCCGCAGGCATTGAATCGTTTCATGTCTGCCCGCGACGATCGCACCATCAAGCTTGCGCGCTGGATTTCCGGCGTCGCCGTGCTGTTGCTGCTCGCCGAGATGCTGTTCTGCGGCTGGTCGGCGCGCATCGTCTATGCCGGGATGATCCAGCCGGAATTTGCATTGCTGACGCTCGGCAATCGCATCATGCCTTCGTGGCTCGCGGGCGCCGTCAGCACCTTGTTGTTGTGTGCGGTCCTGTCGGGCATCGTCAATCAGTTCCTGGTGGCAGCGGCGACTTTCTCGATCGACCTGAAACGTCCCGGCACACCGGCGTCCATCGATCTCGCCCGCGCCATCACCGCGATATTTGCCTTGCTGGCCACTTGCCTGGTGGCCTACGAACCCACCAGTCTTCTCAATCAATGGCTGTTTGCCTATAACGTGATGGGCGCGTCGTTCGGCCCGCTGTTGCTGGTGCGGCTCACGG
>JBEVKB010000116.1:0-5537 GCA_040509875.1 Steroidobacteraceae bacterium
CGCGCCTTGGACATTCGCGGTGACCACGTTTTTTCCACGCGCCAGTTGCTACGCAATTCTTCGACGTTGCGCCAGTACCCTGTGGCGAGGCCGGCTGCGTAAGCGGCGCCAAGCGCCGTTGTCTCGGTAACTCGCGGGCGCACTACCTGCACATCGAGAATATCGGCCTGGAATTGCATCAGCAGTTCGTTGACCACCATACCGCCGTCGACGCGCAGTGCGCTCAAGCGAATACCCGAATCCTGCTCCATGGCCGCAATCACTTCGCGAGTCTGGTACGCCGTCGCTTCGAGTGCAGCTCGTGCGATGTGAGCCTTGTTCGCATAGCGGGTCAGGCCGGCGATCACTCCACGCGCATGGTCTTTCCAGTGCGGCGCGTACAGGCCGGAGAACGCGGGCACGATATAGACATCTCCATTGTCTGCGACGCTCGCAGCGAGCGCTTCGATGTCGGCACTCGAACTGATGATACCGAGATTGTCGCGCAGCCATTGCACCAGTGCGCCGGCGATCGCAATCGATCCTTCGAGCGCGTAATGAGCCGGCGCGGCGCCGAATCGATAAGCCACGGTCGTGATCAGGCCGGCGCCGGAGGACACCGGTTTGTCGCCGGTGTTCATCAGCAGGAAACAACCGGTGCCGTAAGTATTCTTGGCCTCGCCGGGAAGAAAGCAGGTCTGCCCCACCAGCGCGGCCTGCTGGTCGCCGAGAATGCCGGCGAGCGGTACACCCGCCAACGCGCCGTTCTTCATGTCGCCATAGATCTCGCTCGACGACACGATGCGCGGCAACACCTCGGGCGGAATATCGAATGCCTGCAGCATCTGCTCGTCCCACTGCAGCGAGGCCAGATTCATGAGCTGCGTGCGACTGGCATTGGTGACGTCAGTTACATGCAAGCCGCCTGTGAGGTGCCACACCAGCCAGCTATCGACGGTGCCGAAACACAATTCCCCACGTCGAGCCCGCTCACGCGCATGCGGCACGTTGTCCAGCAGCCAACGCAGCTTGAGTCCGCTGAAGTAGCTGGCCATGGGCAGGCCGGTGATCGACCGGAAACGATCTTTGCCGCCTTGCGCCGTGAAGTAACCCACCAGCGGATCGACGCGCGTGTCCTGCCAGACGAGCGCATTGTGCAGCGGCTCACCGCTGCGGCGATCCCACAGCACAGTGGTCTCACGCTGGTTGGTGATGCCGATGGAGACGATGTCTTTCGCCGCCAATCCGCCGGTGGTCAATGCCTGCGCAATGACATCCTGTGTGTTGCGCAGGATCTCCATGGGCGAGTGCTCGACCCAGCCCGGCCTCGGATATATCTGCTCATGTTCGCGCTGCGCCGCTGCGATCGTATTGCCCGCGTGATCGAACACCATGCAACGCGTGCTGGTGGTGCCTTGATCGATCGCAGCGGTGAAACGGCTCATGGCGCGGGTTTCTCTTTGAGGTGCGCGGCGAGATCCGGCAGGAGTTCGCGAATCGCATCGACGGCAATCGCGGCCATCTCTTGCGCCCCGAGCGGGGAGAAATGCGTGTTGTCCTCGATGCCCTTGCGATAATGGGGATCGACTCCCGGCGCAAGAATCAGAAACAGTTTCTTCGAACCCTCGGCGCCGTACTCCCTGAGCACCCGGGCGCTGTCGCGATGCATGTCGATCAACGGCACGGCTTGCGCCGCGGCCAGTTTGCGAACCACGTCGGGATACGCCCCATGCGAATCGTGCAGTTCGCCCTTCTCATCGAAGCGGCGGCGCATGACCGGCGTCAGCAACACCGGCTTGGCCTGGTGCGCGCGCACCTGCGCCACGAAATTTGCCAGGTTGCGCCCATACTCGTCCGGCGCGGCGTAGAGATCCTTCTTGTCGATCTTGGAATCGTTGTGGCCGAACTGTATGAACACGTAATCGCCCGCGTGCAGGCTCTCTACGATGGCCGACCAGCGTCCTTCCGCTATGAAGCTGCGCGTGCTGCGTCCATTCATCGCCCGATTGTCGACTCGCACCGAGCTTGCGTCGAAGAACTTCGACAGCTTCTCGCCCCAGCCGGTTTCGGGCCGCACCTCGGCGGTCTTCTCCGCCATGGTGGAATCGCCGGCGAGGTAGATCACGGTCGGGTCCGCACCGAAAGCGCGTACGGCCACCAGCGACAGTGCAGCGAGCCATGATCGCATCGAGGCATCCTTCTGGGTGGAAACGGGTATCGGCATTGCATTGTACTGATGCAGCGCGATCTGTCGCCGACCTTTAGCAGTGCATATAGACAGGGACTGCAAAATGTAATGAGATGCTTGTCGGCACCGTTGTGACGTTCTTGTTATTGGCACACGACTTGAATAGTCGGAGCGCACCTCAAGTCTCACGGATGACTCCACAACAATGACTACTCCGGTCTCGCGCCGCGGCTTCCTGCACATGGTCGGCGCCATGGGCGGCTCCACCGCTGTTTATCAGGCGGCGCTCGGCATGGGGCTCGTGCCCGCCGTCGCAAAGGCGGATCGCCCCGACATAGCGGCGCTCGGACCCAGGCGCGGGAAGAAAGTGGTCATTCTCGGCGCCGGCATTTCCGGACTGACGGCTGCGTATGAGTTGAGCCGCAAGGGCTACCAGGTGCAGATTCTCGAAGCCTCGCACCGTGCCGGCGGTCGTAACATGACCCTGAGATCGGGCGACATCATCGACGAGTCGGGCTACCCGCAGGTGTGCCGCTTCGACAAAGACCCGGACCTGTATTTCAACGCCGGCCCCGCGCGCATTCCCGGGCATCACACTGCCTTGCTCGGCTATTGCAAGGAGCTCGGCGTGCAGCTCACGCCGTTCATCAATGACAATCGCAACGCCTGGGTGCAGGACGATGCGATGTTCGGCGGCAAGCCCATCCGCAATCGCGAATACATTACCGACACCCGTGGCTTCGTCGCCGAGCTGCTGGCGAAATCGCTCAAGCCCGAACAGATGCTGGCGCCCTTCACGCGGGCCGACTACACGCAGTTGCTCGATTATGTCCGCCAGTTCGGCGAGCTCGACGCGACCTTCAAATATCGAGGTTCGGCGCGCGCGGGGTACATGACGCACGACTACACGTCGCCCGAGAAATTGAAGCAGCCGATGGACCCGGTGGAAATGATGCGCTCGGGCTTCGTCAACCTGATGAGCTTCGGCGAAGCCGAGGACCAGTCGGCGATGATGATGGAGCCGGTCGGCGGCATGGATCGCGTGGTCGCGGGTTTCATGGCGAAAGTGGGTTCGCTGGTGAAGACGCACGCGCAGGTGCATTCGATCAAAGTGCGCGACGGCGGTGTCGATGTCACATGGAAGCAGGGAGAGAAGCTGCAGACCCTGCAGGCCGACTATTGCCTGACCTGCATTCCCATGCACCTGCTCGCCGGCGTCGAGAATAATTTCCCGCGCGAATATTCGGATGGCTTCACGCAGGTGCCGCGCGGCAAGTTGTTCAAGATCGGCTTGCAGATGAAGGAGCGCTTCTGGGAGCGCGAAGCCATCTATGGCGGCATCTCCTGGACCATGCAGGACATCATGCAGATCTGGTATCCCTCGCACGGCATCCACCGGCAGAAGGGAGTGGTGCTGGGGGCTTACACTTTCAGCGACGACGCCGGCGAGAAATTCTCGCGCATGACGCCGCCGGAGCGCATCAAGCTCGCCATTGCTCAAGGCGAGAAGATCCATCCGGGTTACGCAAGCTATGTCGAGAACGGCGTCAGCATCTCGTGGCACCGGATGAACCACATGCTCGGGTGCGCGGCGCAGTGGAGTGAGCCGCTATGGGAACGATGGTTCAAGCGCCTGCAGGCGCCGGTGGGCAATCACTACCTGATCGGCGACCAGGTGAGCTTTCATCCGGGCTGGCAGGAGGGCGCCATTCACTCGGCCTTCCATGCGATTGCCGATATAGATAAGCGCGTGCGTGTCGAAACGCCCCAGCTGGTGGCCTCATGAACTGGCGTTCGGTTCGGGCCGCGGTCGCGCTGGGATTGGCGCTTGCGACATTGAGCGCCGCGGCGGAGTCGCTCGATCTCACGTACTGCATTACCTGTCATGGCGCCGACGGCAACGGCAATCCCGCCATTCGCGCGCCGAAGATTGCCGGCATGGAGCCCTGGTATATCAAACGCCAGCTCGATGCATTCGCAGCGGGCACTCGCGGCGTGAGTCCTGCGGACACAGCCGGACACGAGATGCAACCCGTAGCCGTCCGCCTGAAGGAGGCGGGCATCACCGACCGGGCGATTGCTTTCGTCGGCACGTTCGACGCGAAGGCGCCGGTAGCCACCGTCACCGGCGACGCCACTCGTGGCAAGACTCTCTATGTTGCCTGTGCGGCTTGTCACGGCGCGAAGGGTGAAGGCAACGCCTCGCTCAGTGCGCCGGCATTGGCGGAACGCTCTGACTGGTACCTGGTCACGCAACTGAAGAACTATGCGAGCGGCGTGCGCGGCAGCGATCCCACGGATGCACCGTCAGCCCAGATGCGGGCGGTCGCACAGTCGCTCACTGACAATGCCGCCATCGACGACGTCGTTGCCTATATCAACACGCTGCACTGACGCAGCTCAACACGGAGACTCACTATGAATTCATTCGCGCGCGCGCGTCATTTTCGTCATGGCGCCCTGGCGGCGACGGTATTGCTGAGCATCGCGGCGACTTCGCAGGCGGCGGACGTCGTTCGTCATCCGCTGGCCGGCGGCTCGAAATTTCCCATTGCACGCGCCGTGGAAGTGCCGGCAGGCACTACGATCATTTTCCACAGCGGCATCACGCCGGCGCCTAAGGATCCCAAGGCGCCCGTGGGCTCGGCCGCTTACTGGGGCGATACCAAGACGCAAGCCATCAGCTCACTCGCGCGCATCAAGGAATCGCTCGACGAACTCAAGCTCGGCTTCGGCGACGTCGTGGCGATGACGGTCTACCTGGTGGGCGATCCGGCGAAGGGCGGGAAGATGGATTTCGACGGCTTCATGGAAGCGTACTCGCAGCAGTTTGGAACGGCTGCCCAGCCTAATCTGCCCGCGCGATCGACGGTGCAGGTGGCGGGATTGGTGGCGCCGGGAATGCTCGTGGAGATCGAGGTGCAGCTGGCGAAGAAGAAATAGTAGATCCGACCCCTCCCATTCTTAACTTCCTCCCCCGGCGACCGGGGGAGGACCGAGGAGGGGGCGCGCCCCCTGGCAGCGCGCCCCCAAGATAAAGATGCCTTCTGCTTGAATTCTCCCTGAAGAAGATGCCCCCTCCTTAATACTCCCCCGGCGCCCGGGGGAGGAAATAAGTATAATCAGGAAGGCGGCCGATCAGAAGTTGAAGCTCAGCTTGCCGTAGTAATACCCACCGTTGATGCCGAACGGCGAGAACGTCGGATAAGTCGTGACGGCCGAGTTGTTGTTGCTGTCGAAATAGACTTTTTGCAGCGCTGCGTTCTTCTTGTCCGGGTATTCGTTGAACAGGTTGTTGGCGCCGACGGTGAACTTCACCGCGTCCGTCACCTGGTAGGCGAATTCCAGATCGGTGATCGGCGTCACGCCG
>JBEVKB010000117.1:0-56426 GCA_040509875.1 Steroidobacteraceae bacterium
CGGCATTGTTGACGCTCGCCCGTTCCGTGATATTCAGCAGCCGGTCGCGAACGAAGATCTGCTCGAACCTGCCAGTATCGCCAGGCACCAGTTCGCTCGGAAAGCCGACGAACGCAACGTAGCGTCCATCGTCGCTCATATCGGCTCCTTGCGAAGACCTGAGCGCCTGCTTGCCGGTCGGCCCCACGTTCACGCGTTCCGTGGTGCCCGCCTGGCGGTCGCGGACGAATGTGTCATCGACACCGTTGGTGTCTCCCGCCACCAGGTTCGATGCGGTCGAGCCGAATGTCACGTAACGGCCGTCGGCACTGACCGCGTAGCTGTGGGAGCTGCCGTTGCCTTGAACGCCGCCCGCGCCCACGCCCACGCGCTCGGTGGTCCCAGTGTCTCGATCCCGCAGGAAGGTGTCGGATACCTGGTTGGTGTCGCCGGGGACGAGGTTCGATGCACCGGAGGTGAAGATGACATACCGACCGGTGGCGCTGATGGCGGATTCGAAGGTGTCTGCATTGCTCTGGACGCCGTAAGTATCGACGTTTGCGCGCTCGGTCAGGCCGCTGGTCCGATCGTGAACGAACAGGTCCGCGGCACTGTTCGTGTCTCCCGGCACCAGGTTGCTGGCGCGCGATAAGAAGCTGACGAAGCGGCCGTCCGCACTGATGGAGCCGGACATGCTTTCCCCATTGGCCTGTCCTCCATAGCTGTCGACGCTGACCCTCTCCGTCGTGCCGGCCTGCCGGTCGTAAACGAAGATGTCCGCGCGGCTATTCGTGTCGCCGGGGACCAGGGTCGTGCCCGTGGAGGTGAAGACGACGTAGCGTCCGTCGCTACTGATGCTGGGCGTCACGCTGTATCCGGGGTTGTCGTAATCCAGCAGCCCGGCGTTCATGAGCTCGGTAGTGCCGGGAGCCGCATTGGCGAGCGGCGCCGACATCATGGCCAACGCTGCCAGCATCGAGAATTTCAGCTTGCACATTTTCAGCGACTCTCCGCGCTCGTGCCCTGGAAGGTCACGATTTCCTGGGTGGCGCGGTCGACCGCCTCGATGCGCAATTTCACTTCGGACAACGAAAGGTCCGGTAACTCGGTCACCAGGCACTCGTACGTCCACGTCACTCCATCCTGGTCGCCCGCACCCAACGTTCGCAGGCGTGCCGGAGCGCATCCCTTGGTCAATGGAGCAAGAGCGGCGTCGGACAGGTACAGGTGCAGGTCGTACAGATCGTGGCTGCCGCCGTTCTTGAGCGTCAGCTCCAGTTCGAGGCCCACGCGGCCATCGGCAAGTTGGGCCTGCGAAGTCACGCGATGTGTGATCACGAGCTGGTAGTCGTCGCCATTCACCGGCTTGGCGGCAAAGCTGTGCAGTGGCGCCAGGAGAGTGAGCGTCATGCCGATGCGCCAGAAAATTGACAACGGCCGCAAGGAGGATTTCCGGACAACTGCACGATCGGGGCGCATCGATATTTCTCTTAGCGTGGCTGGATGAGTATTTTCCGGCGATGATGCCAGCTGTGTGCGTGCAGCGCGTCATCCAGATGGATGACAGTAGAAAATACTTTTTATGTATAAGGATGATTTGCGCTCGATGTCATCGAGCGCCTCGCGATGAGGGCACTTGCTTCGCCTGACGCGCCTACGGCGCAACTCTTTACTCTCAACCTCTGCTCTTGTGGGAGAGGTGGCGCGACGAAGTTGCGCCGGTGAGGGGTTCTTGCGAGGAACGAGCCCGCGAAGCGAAGAACACCAACCGTTGACCTGTCCCCGGCACCTGCTGCCGCAACGCGTCACCCAACGCGCATCACCGAAAGTCCCAACACATCCCACCATGTGACTTATCCTCTCGACTCTGGAGGCCGCTGCTCGCTCCAATCGAAGAACAGGTTCGCCGAACGGACGTGAATTATGGAATATGGGCCGTCGATGCAGGGCTACGTGATCGCGTTCGCCACAGCGATGGTCGCGTCGCTCCTGGCCACACCTGTTGCTGTAGCAATAGGCAGAAAAGTCGGGGCCCTGGATCTGCCCGGCGAACGCAAGATCCACGCTCGAACCATTCCCCGCATCGGCGGCATCGCAGTGGCCTTCGCGTTCTTCGTCGCCACCGGCGCGGTGATCCTGTTCGATCCGCGAGCCGCCAGCGTATTCCATGAACACCGCCATCAAGGTTTCCTCGGCGCGCTGGCGCTAGGCGCAATCTCCATCCTCGTCTTGGGTATCTACGACGATCTCAGGAGCATTCGTGCTCCGGCGAAGTTACTGCTGCAGGTACTCATCGCTGCAGGCATGTGGGGTGCGGGGCTGCGGATCGAGGATCTAGGCGGCACGCATCTGGGCTTGCTGTCGCTACCGGTCACCGTCTTCTGGCTCGTCGGCGTCACCAATGCCTTCAACCTGATCGACGGCCTCGATGGACTCTCCGCCGGAGTGGCCTTGTTCGCACTCACCATTCTCTTCGGTGTGTCGCTGGTGCAGGGTTCCGTGCTGCTTACTCTGCTGTCCCTGGCATTGGGCGGTTCACTCATCGGCTTCCTGGCCTTCAATTTCAACCCGGCGAAAATTTTCCTCGGGGACTGCGGTTCGATGTTCCTGGGATTGGTCATGGGCGCCATCTCGGTCTGGACCAACATGAAGAGCGCGACCGTGGTTGCCACCGCGATTCCCATCATCGCGTTCGGCGTGCCTATACTCGACACCGCGCTCGCCTTCCTGAGACGCGCATTGCGCGGCGTCAGCCCGTTCAGGCCCGATGCCGAACACCTGCATCATCGCTTCCTGACATTCGGCGTTTCTCATCGGCAGGCAGTGCTGGATATCTACGGCTTCTCGGTGATGTTCTGCCTCGGCGCCATTGCCTTGCTCGAGGAGCGCGATATCCGCGAAGCGATTGCCTGCGGATTGTTACTGATCTCGCTGCTGCTGTTGCTGGAGAAGGCCGGCATCGGCTCCCGCCTGCGGCAGAGAGTCCAACGGCTTCCGCCGCAGGCACTCGCCGACCTGATTCGAAGCGTGGCGCGTGACTTCAAGGAGATCGACAGCTCGCACGATGCGCGTTGGGAGATCACTCGTGTCACTTCTCGAACTGGCGTGGAGCAGGTTCAGTTGTCGCATCGCGCGCTCGATCGAGACGGCAACCTGGCGCACGTGGGACTTCGTTGGGAAACTCGTTACATTGCGGGTAAGGCGTCGCAGCGACTGACCGAATGCCGGATCCATGCGCACGACCTGCGTGCCCGCTTTCGCGTCGAAGACAATCCAAGCCCCGAGCTGAATGAACTGATCAGCAAAGTGACGCACGATGCATTCCGCGATCTGCCGTTGTTGGGCGATCCAGGAATTCGTCCGGCGTCGCCTGCGTCGATGGCGTCCTGGGAATCGCCATCGCAACCCAAGCGCTTCATGCCGAGCAGGGGCAACACGGCCATACTCTCGGTCGACGTGGAGGACTGGTTCCACATCCTCGACCTGCCGCAGACGCCAGATGTGTCGAAGTGGGTGCAATTGCCGTCGTGCGTCGAGAAGAATTTCCTGTCGATGCTGGACCTGTTCTCACGCACGCAGACGCGGGTCACCTGCTTTTTCCTCGGCTGGGTCGCGGAGCGCTTTCCCCACCTGGTCCGTGAAGCAGCCGCGCGCGGCCATGAAATCGCCTGTCACGGATACTCGCACCAGCTCGCCTATTCGATGACGCCCGACGAGTTCTACCAGGACATCGTCAAGGGCAAGGCGATCATCGAACAAGCCCTGGGCGCGCCGGTGTCTGGATATCGTTGCCCGGGATTCTCCGCAACGACGGCGACACCATGGTTCTTCGACAAGGTCGCCGAAGCAGGCTTTACCTACGACTCGTCCGTCTTCCCTGCGTCACGCGGCCACGGCGGTCTGGCCGACGCTCAACTGGCACCGTATATCATCGAGACCAAGAGCGGCCCGCTGATGGAGTTTCCGATCTCAGTGGCCCGGCTGCTCGGCCGCAGGATCTGCTGCTTCGGCGGCGGTTATCTGCGCTTGTCGCCGTACGTGATCATCCGGTCGCTCGGCCGGCGTATCTCCAACGAGCATCGCCCGATCGTGTTCTACGTTCATCCCCGCGAGATCGACACCGAGCAGCCTCGCCTGCCGATGTCGATGAAACGCCGCTTCCAGAGCTATGTGAACATCCGCGGCACACGCCGCAAACTCGAAAGGATCGCCGTGGACTTCGACCTGTCGACGTTCTCGGATTACGTGGCCGCTCACCGGCGGTAGCGCCCTGCCCGCATCTAGTTGAACGCCTTCCTGAATCGGGCGGACAACGTCTGGTTCAGATAGCCGGTGTCGCGCGCTTCGGCATCGTACCGAAGCTGCCACTCGACACCTTGCACCGGATCCGTGGACAGCAGGCCGAGTCCCAGCCGGCCAATCCACGCAGAAGGCTCCAGCCCTTCGGTAACGAACACTGCGCCGCCACCGACGAACGCCGAGGTGGTCTGCGCCGAATCGTTCATCGTGTCGTAAGCCGCCGCGACGTTGCTCACCAGTTTCCATCGATCGTTGAAATTGTGGGCAAGCTTGATATCGGCGGAGATGAGCAGTTCATCGTAGGTCGACGAATCGACCGCCAGGCTCAATGCGCCTGCGCCGTTCTCGCTGTAGCCATCGCTCTTCACGCGTGTGTAGTCCAGCCGCATCGACGGCGTGACACTGGTAGCCGCAGACAAAGGAAACCCGCGGCCAATTCCGGCGCTGGCGTGTATCGCCAGGCTGTCGTAATCGGAAGTCGCCACGCGATTCAGGCCACTGAACCCGATGTGCCGCCTGCCGTCGTTGGTATTACGGCCGATGTCGATCTGATAGTTGATGTCGGTGCGGGGATCGAGGTTGTAGCTCGCATAGCCGACGGCTTCGTAGGTCTTCACATCGGTGCGCTGTCTCGCGATGGAGCCATTGCTCTCCACGCTGCTGTCGGCATACGTGAATACTCCGCCGAGACGCCAGGAGTCGCTTGCGGCCCCGTCGAGACCGATGGCGAGGCCGGCCGTATGGGATTCGAATCCGGTGACGCCGTCGCGGTCATCTTGTTTGCCGCGCGAAGCGAACGGCCGGATCCAGACGTGCTCCTCGCCTGCCTCGAACGCATCGCCCGAAGACAGGCCGCGATTGCTCTCGACACGCGACTGGATGATCCGGTTCATGCTGTGAAGTGCGTTGGTAGACGCCATGGCGCCGGCTCCCGTCATCAGCGGCAATGTTTGTCTCAATGCATCCGACACCTCCTGCACCGTCTCGAAACGGCCCAGCGCCGAAATGATGTCCTTCATGTCGGTGCTTCCGCCTCCGCTTGCGATCAGCGCATCGAATACACGAGCCGCGCCCAGGCCGGGATCGTTGCCCGATTGCACAGATGCCGTGACGACCGAAGGCGCCGGATCGGCGGTCGGCTCTTCTGGAGTTGGATCGGGAGTCGGAGTTGGATCCGGTGTCGGATCAGGAGTCGGATCGGGCGTCGGATCCGGATCTGGATCGGGCACCGGTGTAACAGCAGCCACGATGACGAGATCGACGGCGTGCGGATCGCGCGTGCTGTCCGCTGTGAAGTTGAACAGATAGCTGTCATCCGTGACATCGATCGTGCTGCTCGTCAGCGCGCCACCGGCGAGCATCACATCCACCACTCGTACATTGGCCGCGAGCGTCGGAGCGTCGACGACGTCGACGTCGATCGTGGCACCGGATGCCAAGATGACGTTGCCGGAGACAGCGAGCTCTCCGTAGTTGCTGGAGGTGTCGGCCAGCGCGATGTGAAATATTCCTCCGGCGGTCTGCGTGTAGCTGCCGGTCACTTGCGCAGTGAATCCCGCAGGCGCGATCAGCACGCCATCGTTATTGAATCCACCGGCGACGCCTACGGCATGGGCGATATGGAATACGCCTGCATTGCCTATGTTGACCGTGTCGACATCGAACGTGCCTTCGCTGGCGAACTCGCCGTTGATATTGACGGTCGCGCCGCTGCCCGTCGTGTTGCCGATCAGCCGCGTGGTGTCGCCATCCAGGTCGAGAGTGTTGATGCCCAATTCGGCGTCGCCCGACAACGTACCCGTGTTGTCCACGGTGAACGCGGCGTCTGTGTTGGTGAGCGACAGTGAGCGCGTACCGCCTGAGATTCTCCCAGCGTTGACGATGCCGCCGGTCACGGTGGCTGCGCCGTCGACGCTGACGCCTGCGTTCGTTCCGCTGATCACTCCGCCGGCCTGGTTCGTGATCGCGCCATCCACGATGGCAGTGGACACCAGCACACCGAACAGTCCGGAAATGGAACCGGAGTTGCCGATGTCGCCGGTGACAGTCGCGTTGTTGACCACACTCACGCCTGGCACGATGCCGGTGATGACGCCGCCTGCCGCATTCGCGATACCGCCTGCCAGGCTCGCGCTCGACACGAGGATGCCGTTGTCGCCATCTATCGTGCCCGCATTGGCAATGCCACCGCTGACGATGGCGCCATTTTCCACGGTGATACCGTTGCTTGGATTGGGAGCGGCGCCGGAAATGATCGCGGCTGCCTGGTTGTGCACGCCGCCTGTGAGGGTGGCGTTGTTCAAGACGATGCCCGAGCCCGCAGTCCCCAGGATCGAGCCTCCATTGGTAATGCCGCCGCTGACTGTCGAACCGCTCCCGATCTGCAGGCCGATGGCGCCCGAGATGGTGGCGCCGGCAGCATTCGCCACTCCGCCATCGAGGCGCGAATCGTTGCGAATGAGAACTCCGTAGGTGAGGCCGGTGATCCGCGATGAGTTCTGCAAAGCGCCCGAGACACTCGCCCCGCTCATGGCAATGCCTGACCCTCCAGCGGCCTGAATGCCGATGGCAAAGCTTAGCCCGCCGGTGCCTTCGATCAGCGCGGTGTTCACTATGCTGCCCGCGACAGTGACATCCGTTTGCAGGACCAACCCATTGCTGCCTGTGATGGTGCCACTGTTGTTTATATCGGCGCCGATGGTCGATGCGCCGATTTCGCTGCCGCCGATGAAGACGCCATCGCTACTGGCGCTGGAGATGAGGCCCGCATTGGTAATGCCTTGCGTGACAGTGGATTCCCTGATGTCCACGCCCCTGCCGCTACCGGTGATCGTTGCGTCGGCGGCATTGCCGATGGAGCCCGACATGTCGGTTTGCAATAAGCGCACGCCCGAGTTGCCGGTAATCGTGCCGGTGTTGACGATCGATCCGGTCAGCGTGTTGCGAATATAGTTGGTCGACGAGCCGGTGATGCCGGGCTGAAATGCGATGCCCGCACCTTCTGGCGCGATGATGCTGGCGTCGTTGACCAGGTCGCCCGTGATGTTGCTGCCGTTGATGCGAATGCCATCGCCGGAGTTGCTGACGATCGAACCGGTGTTGGTCACTCCGCCCGAGACAGTGGCGCCGTCGTGCACATAGTAACTGGTGGACGAGGAGCCCGAGCCGGAGGACGTCGAATAGTAGGAACCGAGCTCGATTCCATTGCCGTCGGCTGTAATGCTGCCACTGTTGTGGACGCCGCCACTGACCGATCCCCCGCTGATTCCCATCCCCGCCGAAGCGGCGACGATGGTCCCCACATTGCGGACACTGCCGCTGACGGCGCTGGAGGAAATCAAGAGCGCGGTGCCGCTCGTCGAGTCAAGCAAGCCGGCGTTGTAGACAGCACCGCCGACGGTGGCGCCTCCCAGGTTGATGGCCGGCCCGCTCGTGACGATCTCCCCCTCGTTGACGACATCCTGCGTGACCGTCGAAGTGAAGATTCCGATGCCTGCGCCGCTGATGAATGACCCGGTGTTCGCTATCTTCCCCTGCACCAGGGAGCCCTCCACCACGAGTCCGAATCCCCGGGCGTTGAGCTGCCCTTCGTTGCGGACATCCCCGCTGACGGTGGAGTTCTCCACCGATAACGCAACGCCTGCCTGGCCATCGATGAGCCCGCTGTTGAGTATCTGCGTGTTGGAGATGGCGCCGCCGAAGTGAACAGCCCAATAGCCCCCGGTGCCGATGATCGTGCCGCCGGCATTGTTGACGACGTTGCTGACGACGCCACTGACATCCAGTGCGACGTTCGCACCTTGAATGAGGCCGTTGTTCAGCAGGCCGCCGCTCAGCGTTCCACCGCTGTCGATGATGATCGCGCGAGTGGTGCCGATGATCGTGCCGTTATTGGTAATCGCACCGGCAGTGGCGCCTCCAACCACCTGGACGGCGGCGCCGTTGCTGGCGGTTGTCGCATGCAATACGCCGGTGCCGCTGATCGTCAGCTGCGCATTATTGCTCGGCCTGCAGGGAAAGGTGCCGGAGAACGTCTCCGCCGAGGCGATCGTTCTATCGCTCGTGATGGGCGTGCTGCAGTCGGCTGCTATCGCCTCATGCGCTGCCAACGCCAGCAATGCAGCGGACACCGCGCGAGCCACAGTCGATGCCCGGCCTCCACACTTACCGCGTCCGGCAGTTACTTCCGAAACGGCGACCAGCGCGCCGGTGCGAGCATCCCATCGCAGCTTGTAGATATGGTTCATGGCAGTCCTGTTGAGGCAATAGAGGCGCAGCCGACTTCCCTAAGGAAGTGAACTGCCTGTTGCCCTCGCAGGCGGCGCTGCTGGCTACTCTCCACTCAGCAAGGCCGCTCGACCATACGTACGGACGCACGGGAGCAATTGGAAAACACCGCGCGTATCGACGCAAAGCGTTGTCAGTCGCGCGTGGGGGCGAACTCAGCCAGGCCCTCGATCAATGGTTCGAGGTAACGCTCGTAGTGCTTCCATCGTGCCAGCGAATGGCGGTAGATCGGCTGGCGAACCTGCGTGACGCTTGCCGTTCGCACCGGTCGTTGGGTCTTGTGAAAATCCAGGCACGCCTCGTCCCATGGCAATCCCAGCCACTCGACCAGGCGACGCGCCTGGGCCTCGACATCGTCGACGATGTCTTCGTACTGCACTTCGATGAACGAGCCCGCCGGCATGACTGCGCGCCAGTGCTGCATGAGGCGTGCGTAGTTTGCGTAGTGCCTGCCCAGTTCCAGCAGGTCGTAGGTTGCCTCCTGGTGCCGGTTGAACAGGCGGGTGAAGCATGAAACGCAGGTGTCCACCGGACTGCGTTTCACATGGATGATCCTTGCGTTCGGCAGGACCAGCGGAATGATGCCCAGAAGGATGTAGTTGGCCGGCATCTTGTCAGTGATGCGCCTGGCTTCAGGCGCACGCGCTCGCAATCGGCTGACGTACGCTGCGCCCCAAGCGCTCATATTCTTTTTGGTCAACAGCGCGAGGTTCTCGGGGAAAGGCGGCTCGGAAGCGGGGAACTGCTGGTGCAGTGTCTGCATCAAATCGCGCACCTCTCCCGCGCCATGAACATCGCGATGGCTCGCGACGATCTGTTCGGTCAGTGTCGTCCCCGACCGCGGCATGCCGAGCACGAAGATGGGCAGCTCGCTGGAATCCCCCGCCCCGCGCAGGCGCTGCAAAGCGGATGCGCCGGTCAATGAAATAACCCGTTGCACGCGTGCCGCATCCAGATCCGCTTCGTACTGGATCTTTGCACGCTTGAGTCGCGCTCCTTCCAGGAAGTGCGGAAACGCACGGTCCCACTCCTGCAGATCGTCGTACGACTTGCCAAGTGCGTAATGCAACGAGATACAGCGGCCGTCGGGCATGTCCGCCGCGTTGGGGAGCAGTTCCTGAAGCGCTGCGAGATTCGGATCGTCAGCCGTCACCTTTCGTGCCTGGGTGAGATGAAAGCGCGCGGCGAGATTGGTGGGATCGACGACGATGGCCCGTTCCAGCAGACGCTGCGCATCCGCCATCCTGCCCTCTTCGAGTCGCAGATTGCCGAGCCCGTTGAATGCTTCGCTGGAATCGGGATCGATGGCGAGCGCCCTCTCATATGCCGCCTCGGCGAGCGCCAGGTCTGCGCTCTCCATGTACACGGACGCGAGAACGCACCAGGCACCGACGCGTTCGGGCTGGCTATCGAGCGACTGCTCGAGAAAGGCGACGGCATCCGGCAAACGCTGACGTTCCAGCATGACCATGCCGAGCCCCATCAACGCCTCCGCATATCCCGACCGCAGCTGTAGCGCACGCTCCAGCAGGGTCTGCGCTTCGTCGATTCGGTCCTGCCTGAAGCGGACGAGCCCAAGATTGCAAAGCGCCTCGGCGCATCGCGGCTGGATCTGCAATGCGCGTAACACGTACGTTTCGGCGGCCTCGATCTCTTCCTGTTCGATGAGCGTCGCGGACAAATTGGAGAGCGCCTCGACGAAGTCGGGGTCGACCGCCAGGGCCTTTCGATACCACGCGATTGCCGTGGTCAGATCCTTGCATGCACGGGCGATGCTGCCGAGGTTGTTGAGCGAAATGACCAGGTGCGGCGCCAGTTGCAAGGCGCGTTGCTGACATGCGGCGGCCTGCTCGTAGTTCTTGGAGTCGTAATAGGCAATACCTAGATTGGCATGCGCAGTAGCGAGCGCAGGGTCGAGCTGCGTTGCCTGCAAACCATATCGAATCGCCGCATCCGGCTGACGCAGTTGACGCAGCATCTCGGCCAGGTTGCTGTGAAACAGCGCCGTAGACGGATCGAGCGCGATCGCCTGCTCGATGAGTCGCGTTGCCTTCTGCTGCTCGCCTGCGCTCCATGCGATCACTCCTAGCAGATGAACGGCATGCGCATCGTGCGGACTCGCTTGCAACACCCTGGCGGCTAGATCCTCCGCTTCTTTCAGACGACCCGCGCTCTGTAGTTGCGCCACATGCTGCAGCGGGTGTTCCGGTAAAGGCGCAAATGGCGTTCCTTTGGCGGGTGACGCCTTGTCGGTCCTGCCCCGTGGAGCGGCGGAGGACGCAGGCGGCGCGTCCATCGCTTGCAGCGCATGCGCAACGTCATCGAGAACGCCGGCCCAGTCGCCGAAGACGGGTTGATTGAAGATTCGCAGGCTGGGATACCAGGGACTGTCGGTGCGCCGGTGAAACCACCGCCATTCGCTGTCGAAGCGATTCAGCATCCACACCGGCCGGCCGAGGGCGCCCGTGAGATGAACCATCACCGAGTCCACGGAAACGACCAGGTCGAGATTGGCGATGAGCGCGGCGGTATCCGCGAAATCCAGCTCGTCCGTCCAATCGGTCCAGTGCAGGTCGTGCGGAACCTGCGGTCGCGCATCTTCCGGAGACCACTTCTGCAGACTGAACCATGCGATGCGCCGATCATCGAACAGCGGTCGCAGTTGTTCGAATCGCAGGCTCCTGCGGGCATCGTTCTGATGCGAGCGACGGCCGGCCCAGGCAATTCCGACCCGCAATCGATCCGGCGCAGCAGCCTGTGAGCGCGTACGCCAGTAGTCGAGTGCTGCCGGCGTCACACGTAGATAGGGCACGTTCGCCGGAATCGTATCCGGTCTCGTGCCGAAGAGTCGCGGCAATGAAAGTAACGAGCATTGCAGGTCCCAGCCGGAGAAATCCGCGGGCACATGGGTGAGCGTGGTGATCGATTCGCCCCAGGTCCATTCGATCAGGCGCTGCGTCGGCGCCGAGCAGAGCAAGCCCACTTTGGCGAAGCGCTCCCGGGCAAGGGACAGATACCTTGCGAACTGAAAACAGTCGCCGAATCCCTGTTCGGTGATGACGAGCAGGCGTTGGCCGGCGGTGTCAGCTCGCGATTCCCAATGAGGCAACGGACATGCGATTCGCTCGAACTTGCCATGGCCCGCTTCGGCTGAGCCTGTCCATCGCGCCTCGTAGTTTTCCCAGCCCGCTTCCCACTCTCCGAGCTTCAACTGCAGCAGGCCCAGGTTCAGCCGTGCCATCGCGAACTGCGGATCCAGTTCGACTGCACGATCGAAGCATGCCCGGGCCTCGTCGAGACGATTCATGTCCTGCAGGACGAACCCTCGACTGTTCAGGACGATGGCATTCTCCGGCCGCAACTCGATGGAACGCTCGTAACAGAGCAGCGCTTCCGGCAACTTGCCCTGGCGATACAGCTCGACGCCTTCCACGTGATACGCCTCGGCGCTGCGCCGGACGACAGCCTCGGTTGGTGATCGCCCTTCCAGGTTATTCAAGATCTGCTGCAGCGATTGCAAGCGGTGATCGTAGTGGCGCCAACGCGCCACCGATTCAGTGTAGATTGGCTGACGCACCTGGGCGTTGCTGGCGGTCTTCACGACGCGATCGTTAGTGTGGAACTGCAGGCATTGCGCATCCCACGGCAGCCCCACGAATTCGAGCACGCGTCGAACCTGTGTCTCGGTGCTGGAGACCAACTCCTCATAAGCGACATCCAGAAAAGCGTCGTGCGGCAACACGTCGCGCCAGTGCTGCATCAAGCGCCGGTAGCGCACGTAATAACGTCCAAGCGTGGCCTGGTCGTAGCTGAATGCCATGCTGCTGTCGTTGAACAACCGCAGGTAGCAGGAGACGCAGGTAGCCATCGGATCGCGCCGGACATGGATGATCCTTGCGCCAGGAAACACCAGGTGGATCAGGCCGAGATAGAAAAAATTGGCCGGCATCTTGTCGGAGATGAAGCGGCTCTCCGGCGCCGCTTTCCAGACCGTCGCCAGATAGCGTTCTCCGATGCGCCGCAGATCCTCCTGCGTCAGCGCTGTAATTCGATGCACCAGCGAAGGTGACTGCCGCTCGCCCCCGGCCACCGCGGCGATGGCATCGTGCAAGGCCGACACCTCGCCCTCGCCATGCAACTGAGGATGACTCGACAGGACCTGTTCGAGCAACGTGGTTCCGGAGCGAGGCATGCCGATGATGAACACAGGCGTGCGTTTGTCATCCCGAACGCCGCTCCATCCGCGACGCGCCGCGAAGAACTTTTCATCGAAGCCGCCCATCGATGTCACGAGATCGTGCTCGGCGCGAGCCTCGTCCACTGGCAGCGATCGATGCTGCAGCGAATTGCCTGTCTCGAAAGCGTCGAACGCTCGATCGTACTGTCCGAGATCGTCGAGCGCTTTTCCCCAGGCGAAACACAGGCGGACCCGCAAAGCAACGGGCAGCGCCTCGCGCTGCTCGTAAAGCTGACGCAGTTGCTCAATGTGGCGATCGTCATCGCCGAATGTCTTGAGCAACGAGAGGTTGTAATGCGCCTCGATGAAGTCGGAGCGTGCGTCGACCGCCGCTTCGAAACAGGTTCGCGCATCCACGAGCCGGCCCTGCTCCAGGTAGATCGCGCCGAGATTGTTGCGTGCTTCCGCATGCAGCGGATTGGCGGCAATCGCGGACTCGTACGCCGCCTGTGCCCGTGGCTTATCGCCAATCTTTTCCAGTGCCGATCCCAGGTTGTTCCAGGACATGTCGTGCTTCGCGTCGATGAGCAGAGCACGCCGATAGTGATCGATGGCACGGTGATATTCCCCGGCGTCGACATGCGCGACCGCGAGGTTGTAGTGAGCATTCACATCACGCGGGGCCAATATGCACGCCCTGTTGCCGGCCGCGATCGCCTTCACGACTTCCCCCTGGCGACGATACATTTCACCCAGGTTGCGAACGTACATAGCCGATGCGGAATCGATCGCTACCGCGGATTCGAGGCAGCTGACGGCATTGACGAGATCGCCGTCCCGATGTGCGAGCAATCCCAATGCATGCCAGGCGCCATGATGATTTGTATTTTCACTGACGAACTCCCGCAGACAAGCACGTGCCCGCGTCAGGTCGCCGGCGCGCTCGTGCTCTTCAGCAAGTCTGATCAATTCTGGGCCGCTCATGGATCTGCGACCCACGTGGACCACAACTGCGGCCATGACTCCGCCCAGCAACAACGATGCTCGAAGTTATCCATGACATGGACCTGCGGACGCTCGCCGGGCGGGAAACGCTGCACATACGACTGCGCTATCGAGGGAGGCATGACTCGATCTCGCGCGCCCACGAGATGGACTTGCGCTACATGCTGAAGTCGCGCTGCCGCGTCGGCGGGATTCAGGGAACCGTCGAGCGACGTGACGCCGTGATGTAACGTCCATGCCTTCGTGTCCAGATTGCCCGCGACTGTCACTACACGCACCACGTCCATGCGTTGCGCCGCCAGCAACAGTGCGACTGCGCCACCGCCCGAATAACCGACGAGCTGGAAGCTGCGGGCATGGCCCTCATGCTTGAGACGATCCAGCGCCGCGCTCATCACGTCGATGATCTGCTGTGAGAAGCGTTCATTGGTCCAATGCGACAGTCTGCATCCGGTGAGTCTAAGATCACTGGCGAACTGGCAAGGCCGCGACACGTAGACGGCTGCGCGATTCGCGGGCTGAGCAATCGCCATGCGCAATGCAATCGGATCCAGCGGCGTCGGATCGGCTGAAGGCCTCTCTTTGGACCGCCAGGCGAAGCCGTCGCCCTCGATGTAGACCGTTTGAATCTCCGCGTCCACGAGATCGCGCGGCCTGCAGGATGTAACGGGCAGTCCGTCGTAACTGAAGGACTCGCACGTCCAGTCGTGGCTCGCTGCCAGTGACCGGGCGCTATCGAGTCGATCGATAGCTGAAGGTGGGGTTACGCAACCGAGCGAACAGCAGGCCAGCCACAGCGGGACGATTCTCGATCTGGACAGGCGTTTTCCTCGTTCTGCGGGCGAGCCACGGCCCGCATCGGGATTGATGACGCCGAGCGCCAAGGATCTGGGAGAACGCCGGCGATAGCCATCAGTAAAAACCCGGGAAGGCCCTGCTGTTGTCTCGCTCGCCCTCTTTTACCTCTCCCTTTGGGGAAAGGTGGCGCGACGAAGTAGCGCCGGTGAGGGGTTCTCGCGCCGCAGGCGCGCGCGGAGCGCAGAGCTCTGAATCGCACCGCCATCAAAACTGAAACTGCACCCACGCCGTGCCGAAATTTCCCGACTCGCCGCCGACATTGCGAGTGAGCGCACCGGGATCGAAGCGAACGTAGGTTGCTGCAAAGCTAAGCCCGTGAGTGATCTCCCATCCGATGCCGACGCTCGCCTGCTCGCCGATGGATCGGCTTTGCGAAGCAGCAGTGCGTGCTACGGGCGCGAGCGGAGGTGAATAGAATGCATCCTGGCGCGCGAACTTCCATAAGACGTTCCAACTCGTCGCCAATGTAACGTGCCCCGGCAACGACAGCGTCAGGCTGGGTTGCAGGTCGAGCAGGTTGGCAGGCGTCGCGAGATTGGCTTCTGAGAAGTACGGCAGCTTGGGAAACAGCGGATTGAAGGTGCCCAAGGTTCGATCGCCTGGATTGCGATCGCCGCTGATCGCATCGGCCTTCAAGCCGATCCTCGGCGAGAATGTGGTAGTAAACGTGTAGCCCACATCGGCGGACAGTGTCCAGGCGCTGATATTCAAATCGCCGAAGCTGCCCCATTGCCACGCGCCTTCCAGATTCCAGTCGGGGCCGTGAGCAGAGTCATCCGTCTCGCTGAATAATCTGGTGCCGACCGTGTGACGACGCTCGTCAGCGCGGCCCGTAGAAAACATCGCGTCGTTGCGCTTGAGACCCAGATAGTAGACATCCCACGGCTTGCGAGTCGCATACACGCCCCATAGCACCTGCTCGGATGAACTGCGATCGTCGAAGTGCCCGTCCTGCGGACTCACGGGCCTCGCCACGAAACCGTCGATGCGTAAGCTGTCGTCGAGCATCGAGGAACTGCGGACAGCGTCGAACACGCGACGCACGTTCGGACTCTCCCTGACCGAGACCAACCGGGACGAGCCCAGGCTGATTTCCTGTCGGCCTGCGCGCACCTGCAGTTCGCTTCCCCGCAAATCGAATTTCGCCTCAAAGAACGCCTGCAACAGATCGAGTTCGTCGTCCTGGGTGGGCGGCGCCGTTCCTTCCCACCCGGACGTCTGCGCGCTGACCAACTCACCGAACAGGCGAAAGCGATCCTGCTGCTGAATATCCGCGGACAGGAAAATCCTGTGCAACAGGTAGTCATCGTCCTGCTGCGAAGTCAGGCCGAACACGGGATTGCGGACGGATTCGAATCGTTCGCGCAACTGGCCGCCGTAGGACACCGACCATTCCCGGGACTGCGCGTTCGCGACGTTGCAACTCAACACGGTGAGAACGAGAGCTGCCGCCCAGCACCGCCGCGTCATATGACAGCAACGGGCCGCGTCGGCAATGACAGGTAATGCTCGACCGCCGGAGCCTTTCCCTCGATCTGGAAGCGCGCCACTTCACTCTGCACGTCCGCATCGTCGCGTGAAACGCGCTGGTGCTGACGCAGGTGTTCGGCCCACGACTCGGTCATGAACCATTCGAGAATGTGCAATGGATCGGCGGCGTCCTCGGTCACGCCCCAGGCGTAAGCGCCGTCGCGACGTCTTTCTTCGGCAAGCCGACTCAACGCGGCAAGGAATTCAGCACGATCGCCGAAGCCGACACGATAATGGACCAGGATGAGGACAGGCCCGCGATCGTGAGGTACCGGTGCCGCCACCATCGGCTCGGGCCAGTGATTCGACGGCATCAGGTCCGACTCCGTCGTCGGCAGCTTGACGCGTAACAAGGCGATGGCGGCGACAGTGAGACCGATGGCGCTGACGAGCAACGCGGTGTCGACACCGATCCGTTGCGCCACCATTCCCCACAACAGGCTGCCCGCCGCCATCGCACCGTTGAATACCGTGAGATAGACAGCCAGCCCACGGCCACGAACCCAGTTCGGCAGGATGCCTTGAGCCGTCGCATTCAACGTCGTGAGCGCCACGATCCAGGCCACGCCGAGTAATAGCAGCAACAGCAGAGCCAGCCAGCGCGATGGAGCGAACGACAACGCCGCCATCGCAATCGCCGTACCGATGGCGGCAGCGAACAACAGTCCATCGACATCGAGCCACGCACGCATTCGCGGCAACAGGAGCGCACCGAGAATGGCGCCGATGCCGACAGCACCAAGCAGAATTCCGTAAAACGCGGCGTCGGCCTGCAACGAAGTCCTGGCGACGATGGGCAGCAGTGCCCACACCGAGCTTGCGAACGCAAAGTAGACGATGGAACGCTGCAGGACCCGATGCAGGGGCTTGCTGGCGCGTGCGTAACGCAGGCCAGCCACGAACGCGCCGCCGAATCGCTCCGACAGTTCATTGGCGGCGGCGGCCGGGCGACGCCACCACAACAGCGCAGCGATAACGAAGGCATAACTCACAACATCGGCGCCGTAAGTGATGGCTGCGCCGAACCCAGCCAACAGCAAGCCACCGACAGCCGGGCCGATGGACCGGGAAATATTGACGCCGAGCGAGTTCAAAGCAACGGCGCTGCGCAGCTCGGGCTTAGGCACGAGTTCCGGCACGATGGATTGCCACGTCGGCCCCATCAGCGCGGCGCCGATGCCGCCCGCGAAGGTGAGAGCGATCAGCAGGCTCACCGTCATCGCACCTGTATAGGAAAGATACATCAGCGAACCGCTGACCCCGGCCAGCAGGACCTGGATCGCGATGAGGAGTTTGCGACGATCCACGATGTCGGAGAGCACGCCGGCCGGAATCGCCAGCAGGAATATTGGAATCGAAGCGGCTGCCTGCACCAGTGCGACCGACGTTGGCGACGCGGAAAGATCCGTCATCAGCCACGCACTCGCCACATCGCGCATGAAGCTGCCGGTGTTCCCCAGCACCGTCGCGATCCAAAGCACCGTGAAGGTCGGCCGGCGCAGCGGCGCAAAGCTGCCGGTGGCTTGATCGTTCATGAGGCTGGCCGCGCTCGCAGGTCGTGCCAGGCGATGAGCACGAAAGCGCCGACCAGCCCCAGGTGTTCGAAGAATGCGTTGGTCGCCATGAATCGGTCAGGCTCCGACAATTCCCAGAACCGATTCGCAAGGAAGGTCGCGCCGAACGTAAACACCGCGAGCGCCAACGCTCCGATCCATCGGTAGTAACCAGTCAGGATCAGCATCGACGCGGCGAGTTCCAGCACGATGGTTCCGACCGCAAACGGCACCGCCGGCGCCAGGCCGAAGTGACTCATCTCCGCGATGGCGCCATCGAAATAGACAACCTTGGTGAGGCCGCCTTGCAGATAGGCGCCGCAGATGAGCAGCAGCGCAATCCACCGCACGACGGGAATCGCGAAGCGGCTGGCAATGCAGTCAAGCCTGCTCATTTTCAGAACGCCCAGCACGAACAGCCCAACGCACCCCAGAACGAAGTGGAGAGCGACGGGGAATCGTGCTGTGCCCAGGCGGTGCTGCGAGTCGATCCATGCACTCCACATCCCGAAGCGCAGTTCGCGTTGGAGGCCATGCTGGCAGGCGCAACTTCGAGACTGGCGCGACCTTCACCGTAACCGTAGCCGCCGTAATGTTTCACCGGCGACCAGTCAGGCATTGGCGCCGGCAACGGCGGCGACAGGTTCGAGAAATCAGCGGAGGCATGCACGATCCGGCCACCCACCAGCGTCAGCACCGACGTGATGTCCTGGATCTCATCCTCGGCAACACTGAAGTAGTCCTCCGACAGCACGGCCAGGTCCGCGAGTTGACCGGCGCGGATCTGCCCCTTCTTGCCCACTTCGGATGAGAACCAGCTGTTCGCATCCGTCCACAGTCGCAGCGCAAGTTCGCGATCGAGCCGATTCTCGGGCGGATATAGCGTGAGACCGCCGAGTGTCTTGCCCGTCACCATCCAAGCAAGTGACACCCACGGATTGTAGGAAGCGACGCGAGTTGCATCGGTGCCTGCTCCAACAGGCACTCCCGCGGCCAGCATGCGGCGAATCGGCGGAGTGCGTTCCGCGGCTTGTTTTCCGTAGCGCTCCACGAAGTACTCGCCCTGGAACGCCATGCGATGCTGGACGGCGATGCCGCCACCGAGCTTCGCGATGCGATCGATGTTGCGATCGGTGATGGTCTCGCAGTGGTCGAACATCCAGTGCACGCCGTTGAACGGCACGTCCCGGTTCACTTTCTCGAACACATCAAGCGCCCGCGAGATGGTTTCGTCATAGGTCGCGTGCATTCGCCACGGCCAACGCTGTTCGGCCAGCAGGCGCACGACGGGTTCCAGGTCGCCCTCCATGCTCGCCGGCATCTCGGGGCGCTCGACGCGAAAGTCTTCGAAGTCCGCGGCGCTGTAGACGAGCATTTCGCCGGCGCCATTGTGGCGATAGAGATCGTCGCCCTGCCCCGGCGTGACCTTGTTCGACCAGGAGCGGAAATCGGCGAGTTCCTCGCGAGGCTTCTGCGTGAACAGGTTGTAGGCAATGCGTACGGTGAGGTTGCCTTCCGCATGCAGCTCCTCGACGATGCGATAGTCGTCGGGATAGTTCTGGAAGCCTCCGCCTGCATCGATCACGCCCGTCACCCCGAGCCGGTTCACCTCGCGCATGAAGTGTCGCGTGGAATTCTTTTGATATTCCGGCGGCAGCTTCGGGCCTTTGGCGAGCGTCGCGTAGAGCACGGTCGCATTGGGATTGGCGAGCAGCAGGCCGGTGGGATTGCCTTGTTTATCGTGAACGATCTCGCCGCCGGGAGGATTCGGTGTGTTCTTTGTATAGCCCACTACACGCAGCGCAGCTGCATTCAGAATCGCGCGGTCGTACAGGTGCAGAATGAAGACCGGCGTATCCGGTGCAGCCGCATTGAGCTCTGCGATGGTCGGCAGCCGCTTCTCCGCGAATTGATGCTCCGTGAACCCGCCGACGACGCGGACCCATTGTGGCGCCGGTGTACGTGCAACCTGCTCTTTCAGCATTCGCATCGCTGTCGACAGCGAACGCACGCCATCCCAGCGCAACTCCATGTTGTAGTTGAGTCCGCCGCGAATGATGTGCATATGGCTGTCGATCAAGCCCGGCACGACGCGCCTGCCTTTGAGATCGATGACCTTGGTGCCGTCGCCTCGCAACCGCTGCATGTCGGCCGCGGAGCCGACCGCCGCGAATTTTCCGTCGACGATGGCGAGCGCTTCGGCCTGTGGACGACTGCGATCCAGCGTCGCGATGCGCCCATTGACGAGAATCAGGTCTGCGATCACGGAATCACCTGTGGGAGAACGGTTTTGAGAACTCGTCGACATGCCCGACAACAGCGAGACCGCGAATGCGGAACCGGCGGCGGTCACTTGTCGACGCGACCACTTCACGATGCATCCCTGCTTGGGGCGTGCGTCCGGGTCGTTGCGCTGGGCAGTTCACCGAACACGTGCGGAACGCATTGCTCGCGAACCCAGGCTGCAGTGACGGGCCTCTCGGTGAGCAGGCGTTTGGCGACCGGCACGATCTGCTCGCCCACGAGAATGCCGAGCAATCCCACCAGCGCTACGACGGGCGGCGCCGGCGAGCGCACACCCAGCAGCCCGTAAATGACGCCGACCAACAGGCCGGCGGCAGCGGAAAGTAGATAGATTTTCATCGCCGGCCCTTTGGTCGAGAGGACTTCAGTGCCCTTCCGACGCGCCGAACATGGTCTTCGCGTAGGTGATGCCGAGACCGTACGAGCCGGCGAATTTTCGAGCGATGCCGGTGGTCATGTCGTAGGTCTCGCTGCGTGCCCAGTCGCGCTGCAGTTCGAGCGTGTATTGCAGCGAAGTCATCGGACTCACGCCTGCCTGCACCATGCGGTCTACTGCACGGTCGTGCGCTTCGGCGGAAACGTCGCCGCATGCATCGGCGATTGCGTAGACCTCGTAACCCTGCTCTATCGCCGACAGCGCCGGACCGACGATGCACACCGATGTCCACAATCCGCACAGGACCACTCGTCCCTTGCCGATGGCATTCACCTGCGCGATCACCGCGGCATCTTCCCAGGAGTTCATCGAGGTGCGATCGAGCAGCGCCTGGCCGGGAAACGCCGCGGTGACTTCCTCGAACATCGGACCCGAGAAACTCTTCGCGGCGACGGTCGTCAGAATTGTCGACACGCCGAACCCGGCTGCCGTATTCGCCACGAGCGCCGCATTGTTCCGCAGCGACGCGCCGTCGATCGAATGCGTGGCGAAGGCCATCTGCGACTGGAAGTCGATCATGATCAACGCATGATCGCGTGGGGTCAGCAGCTTGGAGCCCGGTGTCGGTGTCGCTTTCAATGTCATGGCGCTATCTCTCTGGTCGTTGGGTGGCAGTGTGTGGACACTGTGCAACCCCACCGACCTCAAGGTCTTGCGCGTTTGGAACGAGCGCTTGAACGTTCATGATCGAGGTGGAGAATCAGAGATTCCCTGAGTTGATTGCGTATTTGCTCGCAAGGTCACTCAGCTACAATTCTGTCGTTTTCGACAACGAATGAGCGTGGGATGGAATGCAAACCGAGTCTTCGACGATGACCGTCGCTGCCAGCCTCTGATGGTTCGGCGCCTGCGTCGGCAATGGCTGTGTCTATTGCTGTCAGGCGTGGCGCTGCTCGTTGGCGCGCGTGCGCTCGCGATCGACTCGACACAAACTCTGTCCGAGCTGCACCACACGCAGTGGACGGTCCGTGAGGGAGCACCAGCCCAGATCGGTGCACTCACCCAGGGCAGCGACGGATTCATCTGGATCGGGGCAGCGAACGGCCTCTACCGATTCGATGGCGAGCGCTTCACGCGTTTCACCTTGGCGGATGGAAGCCAACCCATCACCGGCAACGTCTCCGCACTCCATGCTTTGCCGGGCGGCGAGTTATGGGTCGGGATGAGATTCGGCGGCGCGTACCGGATCGGCGAACATAGTTTCACTCACTATGGCGAAGACGCCGGGCTGCCCCGTCGCAGCATCATTCAATTCGCCGGCCGTGGCGATGGCTCCATGTGGGCACAGACACCGGGGGGACTCTATCGTTTCGAGCAGACGCGATGGAGCAAAGTCGGCAGGGACTGGCAATACCCCGCGTCCGTCGGCTATTCGGTCCTGCTGGATTCGCGAGGAACACTGTGGTCGCGCGGCGCCGATGGAACGTTCTATCTTCCTCCTGGCGCCACCGCCTTTCAGAAATCGACATTGAATGGTGGCCAAGGCTGGCTTGCCAATTGCGTCGACGATTCCGTGTGGGTATCCGACTTCGAATCGGGATTGCATCCGGTCAACGAGCCTGGAAAAGCCGTTTCCGGCATAGCGCTGTCCGGCGGCGAAGCAGGAACCGGCGCCATCCTGTGCGATCGCGATGGCGGCCTGTGGACTGTCGTCTATACGAAGGATGTCTCTCGACTCATCCGCCTGCCCGACGCGAAGACCGCGCTGACTACCGCGACGACGGTTGGCGTCCAGGAATTACGGGCCGGCGAGAAGCTCTCCGGAGAACAGCCCGGTAGATTCCTGGAAGACCGCGAAGGCAACGTCTGGTTGAGCACTTTGGGCGGCCTCGACCGGTTCAGGTCCAATAAACTGCATTCTGCGATGGAGCCCACGCCGCTGGCTCGGGCGGCAATGGCGTTGGATGCTCGTGGCAACATGTGGTTCGCCAACAATACCAGCGTCGTGTCGTTCGGCTCTGATGGGTCCGCGCCGCACGTGCAGCCATTCACTGGCGATGCCACGCATTGGCTCAGCAGCTTCACGGTCGATGCCGACGGTAGCCTGTTGATTGCACAACAGGGCCAACAGCTGAGTCGTCATGCCGGCGGTCGCATCCAAGCGGTGAGCGTCCCTGAACGCACCAAGCTCACCACCGTCCAAGCCGTCGCCCGGGATCGCAGCGGCGCCTTGTGGGTGTCAATTTCCGGAGACGCGGCGTATCGACTGGATAACGGCGGCTGGGTCGTGAATGGCGGCATGGCGGAACTGCCGCATGCAGTGCCGGTGATCCTGCGACAGGACCGACGCGGTCGTTTATGGTTCGGCTATGCGGACAATCGCATCGCCGTCGTCGATCGTGACCAGGTCGAGCTATTCGACGCGAGCAACGGACTGAACGTCGGCGCCGTGCTGGCGATCGATCCGGACGGCGACCACGCCTGGATTGCCGGCGCGGACAATGTCGCTGTCTATTCCCTGAATCGTTTCAGTTCCGTGACCGACAGCGACGGTTTGCCGTTGTCGGGACAGTCGGGAATCGTCCTGGGTAACGCAGGCGATCTCTGGTTGAACGGCACCTCCGGCGTCGTGCACATAGCCGCCGGGCAAGTGCAGCGCTTCCTCAAGGATCCGAGCCACCGGGTCATGACCGAAACATTCAATTACGAGGACGGCCTGAACGGCGCCGCCCCACAAGTGCGTCCGCTGCCAACGGCATTGAAAGGCGGCGATGGGAGAATCTGGTTTCTCACCGACCTCGGCGTCTATTGGATCGATCCGTCCCACATCCAGAGAAATCCGTTGCCGCCGACGGTGAAGGTACTCGGCGTGATCGCCGCCGGCCGCACTTACGCGAACACAGCGACCGTCAGCCTTCCCCTGCATGCGACCAACTTCGAAATCCACTACACGGCGCTCAGCCTTGCCATTCCCAGCCGCGTTCGCTTCCGCTACAAGCTCGAGGGAGTGGATAGCGAGTGGCAGGACGCAGGCGCTCGACGCCAGGCCTTTTATACCAACGTGCCGCCCGGCGATCATCGCTTCTCCGTCATGGCAGCGAACGAGGATGGTGTCTGGAACGCGGCAGGCGATTTCTCGACGATCTACATTCCACCGGCGCTGTATCAGACCAAATGGTTCGCCGTCCTTTGCGCGGCGGCGGCAGCCGCTTTGTTGTGGGCGCTCTACAAACTACGCGTGCGAACACTGGCGGAACGAATGCGCAGCCGCCTGGAGGAAAGGCTGACGGAGCGCGAACGGATCGCCCGCGCCCTCCACGACATTCTGCTCCAGAGCATGCAAGGGCTGATCTTCCGGTTTCAAACCATCACCGAGCGTCTCTCGTCCGACGAACCGGCGCGCCAATTGATGGAAAAGGAACTGGACCGTGCCGACGCGGTTCTGGCCGAAGGCCGCGACCAGGTCGCCGGCCTGCGTGGCGCAACGCTTGGAAGCATGGATCTTGCGCAGATCCTGGCGGCCTTTGCGGATAGCCTGGCAAAGGATCATTCATCGACGTTCGCTCTCACCGTGGAAGGCCAGCCGCAGCCTCTTCATCCGCTGGTGCAGGAAGAGGCGATACGCATCGGATGCGAAGCGCTGTCCAATGCATTTCGCCACGCCCATGCGGCGCAGATCGAGGTCGAGCTGTTCTTCGGCCGTCGCGAATGGCGATTGAGAATTCGCGACAATGGCGTCGGCATCGATCCCAACACCCTGGCGGCCGGATCCAAGCCCGGTCACTGGGGTTTGATCGGCATGCGGGAACGCGCCGCAAAGATCCAGGCGAGCATCGACTTCTGGAGCCGGGCAGGCGCGGGAACCGAAATTGCGTTGGTGGTGCCGGCAGCGGTCGCGTACAACGAGCAAAAGCCCGGCCTCTGGTCGCGATGGTTTTCCGCGCAGCGTTCGCTCGAACGCCGCTGACGGGTCATTCGTCGGGTCTGCCTGCGAGCGTGATTCGTTTACGCCCGAACACGCGCGCGTCGATGGACCACGCGCCTGGACCTATCATGCCCAATCCAACGCAAAGGCTGACTGCCACGACCGTGGCCCCAAGGCCCGGCATTTCGCCGAAGTATTCGGTGATGCGAATGATCGCCGCCATCGCAGCCGCATACGGAGTAAGAAATCCCAAGCCCAATGAGACGGCCGCCACGAGCGTCAAGCCGAGAACCGCTACGCCCGTTACCGTCTCCGGCAATGTAGTGACGGAGCCGGAATCGGCAACCAGGGAGAAACCCGCCGCAAGGCGCAGTATCAACAGTCCGAGGCCGGGCCAGGAGTTGGGGAACGTGGAAAATAGACGCTGCATATCGATGCGACGATAAGCGTATTCGACCCCCAGCCCCAGCTTCCGTGGGAGGAGTTCGACGCACTACTTTCGAGGGGTCTACAACTGAATGATTCCCCGCCGCAGTCCGATGGTGACGGCATGCGTGCGGTCGCTGGCGCCGAGCTTGGCGAGAATATTCTTCACATGGCCTTTGATCGTCACTTCGTTGACGAACAATGCATCGCCAACCGCGCGATTCGAATTGCCCTGGGCAATGAGCGCCAACACTTCCACTTCTCGCGGCGTGAGCGATGCGTAGCTCATGTGGTGCGCCAACTGGGTGGCGACATCGGATTGAATCCGCTTGTGCCCCTGGTGGACGGCTCGCATCGTCGCAAGCAGTTCCTTCCTGACGGAATTCTTCAGCACATAAGCCTGGGCTCCCGCCTTGAGCGCACGCTCGGCCCAGATATCGCCGGCAAACGTCGTCAGGACAATGATTCTCGCGTCCGGCGCTTCGCTGCGTATCGCGGAGATTGCCTCCACTCCGCTCATGTCGGGCATCTGCAGGTCCATCAAAGTAATGTCCGGACGGACCAGCCGATGCTGCTCGATCGCCTCCTGCCCCGTGGACGCCTCACCCACCATCACGAAATCCGGCTGGTTCGAGATGAGGCCGATCACGCCCTCCCGCAGCAGCGGGTGGTCGTCGACTGCGAGTACACGGATCGGTGCTGGGATCGATGACATCGTCCGATTATCGTCAATCGAAGCGGACGCCGCACCAAGAATCTCAACGCGAGGCTCGCGGCCACCCTCTTTCGAAGGGTGTCAAAATCCCTCCTTCGCAGGGCGAATGCGTCCGCCGCCGAAGTTATGTTGCGCACACGGATCACCAGCCTGGGAAGACACCGATGCAACAACCGATCGCCGTTCACGCCGACGTCACGAGCGACTCCATCGCGAACATGCTTGCCTATGCGCTGCAAGCGGTGCGTTCCTCGCAGGACGATCGTAGCCCGCGGATCGTCGGCCTACTGCAGAGCGCCCTCGAAGCCTGCAACGACCGCCCCTCGCCGACCGACACGGTCGTGAATCGGTTACTTGCGCCGTGGCAGGTGCGGAAATCTCAACAGATGATGCTGGATCACCTGGAGAGGAATATTTCATCGACCGATCTTGCCAAGGCGTGCCGCTTGTCGCGAGGCCATTTCTGCCGCGCCTTCAAACAGACCGTGGGCATCCCTCCGCACCGATGGCTGGTGCTCAGGCGCATCGAGAAGGCGAAGACGCTCATGAACGCTCGACACTGTTCACTGGCGGAGATCGCGTTCCATTGTGGATTCAGCGACCAGGCGCACTTCTCCCGAATATTCAAAGCGGTCACTCGCTCCACACCGTCCTCCTGGCGTCGCAGTCATTCCCGGAACGCACAGCGCTCGGCGGCGATCGGCGATACCACCCGACTCCATTTAACCAACCAAGGAAACTAGCTATGGATGAGAAACAACTGAATGACAGGCGCATGGCGCCGCTGCGCCCGAGGGTCGGCATATCGTCGGAAGCGACTCGCGACATCGCGGCCGCTCTCACCGCCCTGCTGGCGGATGTATTTGCGCTGTACCTCAAGACGAAGAATTTTCACTGGCACGTGGCGGGGCCGTACTTCCCCTCGTATCACCAGATGTTCGATGCGCATGGCGACGAACTGTTCGCGATGACCGATCCGCTCGCGGAACGCGTACGCAAAATTGGCGGGACGACCTTGCGATCCATCGCACACATTGCCCGGCTGCAGCGAGTACTCGACAACGACGCCGACTATGTTGGCTCCCACGAGATGCTCGCAGAGCTGTGCGAGGACAACGGCGCGCTCGCCGGCAGGCTGCGCATTGCCCGAACGTTGTGCGATGAGGCCGGCGACGCGGCAAGCGCGAGCCTGATCGAAAACTGGTTAGACGAAACCGAACGGCGCGTCTGGTTTCTCTACGAGTCCACGCAGAAATCTTCTTGAACGAGCATCTCCGCCCATGACCGATACCCCCGATCGATACGAATTCGACATCACACGGCGCCGCCTGCTCGCAACCGGAGTCGGCGCCGCTGCCCTGGCGAGCCTGCCGTTCAATTCAATTGCGCAGGCCGCCGATGCGCGCTTTCCCACAGAAGCCAAAGGAAACCACTCGATGAATCTCACCACCAAAGACGGCACCCAGATCTATTCCAAGGACTGGGGCAAGGGCCAGCCCATCGTGTTCTCGCACGGCTGGCCGCTCTCCTCCGATGATTGGGATGCGCAGATGATGTTCTTCGTGACCCGCGGCTTTCGCGTCATCGCGCATGACCGTCGCGGCCACGGGCGTTCCAGCCAGTCGAGCGAGGGTCACGACATGGACCACTACGCCGACGACCTGGCCGCCGTCACGGAACACCTGAACCTCAAGAACGCCGTGCACGTCGGGCATTCTACCGGTGGTGGCGAAGTGACCCGCTACATTGCTCGTCACGGCGACAGTCGCGTGGCCAAGGCTGTGCTCATCAGCGCAGTGCCGCCGCTCATGGTCAAGACCGCGGCGAATCCCGGTGGCATTCCCAAGGAAGTCTTCGATGGCCTGCAGTTACAGGTCGCCGAAAACCGCTCGCAGTTCTATCTCGATCTGCCGACGGGCCCTTTTTATGGATTCAATCGACCCGGCGCGAAAGTCTCCCAGGGCGCGATTCAGAATTGGTGGCGCCAGGGCATGATGGGCGGCGCCAAGGCTCACTATGACGGCATCGTCGCATTCTCACAGACCGACTTCACCGAGGATCTCAAGAAAATCTCGGTGCCCACGCTGGTCATGCATGGCGACGACGACCAGATCGTTCCCTATGCCGACTCGGGCGTATTGAGCGCGAAACTGTTGAAGAAAGGTACTTTGAAACTCTACAAAGGCTTTCCACACGGCATGCCGACGACGCAAGCGGCGACCATCAACGCGGATCTTCTAAAATTCATACAGTCTTGATTCTAACCCTCCTCCCCCGGGCGACCGGGGGAGGAGATTGAGATAAGAAACGTCGGCCATTCAAACGCTATCGCGCGCCTTCTTCAGCGCCGCAGTCCACCACAGCAGATCGCCGATCATCGCATCAGCCGGCGCCGTCAGCTCGGCCAGCCCCGCATCGACGTCGCCACCCTGGAAATGAGCCCACAGCGTGGCGACAGGGATGTGAACCGATAGGCGAATCGGCGCGAGCTGCAGTTCGATCGCGATTTCACGCAACTGCTGCACGCTGCGCACTCCCATCGCCGCGCCATAGCTCACGAAGCCAACCGCCTTGCGCTGCCATTCCGGATACACCCAATCGATCGCGTTCTTCAACACGGCCGTGGGTCCGTAGTTATATTCAGGTGTAACGAAGACGAAGCCATCGGATTGCGCAATCGCGGCAGTCCATTTCTGAACCACCGGATTGTCGAAGGCCGCGCGTCCGGGCATTGCTGGCGGCAGTGGCTGATCGAAGAACGGCATCGGGAAGTCACGCAGGTCGAGCAGCCGCGCATCGATGCCGTCGCGCTGCTTCAGGTGCTGCAGGATCCAGCGCGCGGGTTTCTCCGAGAAACGTCCCTCGCGGGTGCTGCCAATAACGACGGAAATGACGGTCATGTTTACTCCTTGGACAAATGAACTCGGTTACCTTTAGTAACTAGCGCTAGAATGATCACCGCGAACCGATCCCACAAGGAGGCACTTTTTTGATACCGAGTGATAAACACGAGCCCGGCGAATGCGGCGCGATCAGCGAGACGCTCGCGCGCATAGGCGACAAATGGACGGTGCTGGTCGTGGAGATGCTCGCCGACGGGCCGGTGCGCTTCAGCGAGCTACGCCGAACCATCGGCAACATCTCGCAGCGCATGCTGACGCTCACGCTGCGTGGGCTCGAGCGCGACGGGCTGGTCACACGCACCGTCTATCCCACGATTCCGCCTCGTGTCGAGTACGAACTGACGAAACTCGGGCGCACGCTACGCGAGCCCCTGATCGCGGTTGCTGAATGGGTGAGAAAGCACCGGCCCGCGATCGTTGCGGCGCGACAGGTCTTCGATACGGGAAGTACGGCAAAACCCAGTCATCGGCGGGAACCGCGTCGGGTACCTAAACTTCCTCGCTCTCCGCGAGGCCTCCGCTCGGACTGATTCGCTGCGGCCGTTCCGGTCCGGCAACAATCGTACTGACGCACGCCACATCTCTTGACAGGTGTTGTGACTATTTGCGGGCACTCTGTAAGGACGGCAGCCGACGCCCACTCGGCTTGCACCTCGCGTCACAGGAGTACGTAATGATCGAATCCCCTATGACCCCGGAACAGCAAAAAATGCTGATTTCCTGGCAGCAGCATACCTACACGGAATTCGCGCTGAGGGATGCAGAAGCGGCTGTCGCAACGATGACAGAAAATCCTTACGTATTGCTCGTGCCCTCGGGCACCGGTGGCGAAGGTCGCAGGGCAGTGCTCGATTTCTACACCCATTCGTTTCTGCCGCACATACCGCTGGACCTCGAACTGACGCCGATATCCAGGGTATTCGGACGCAACCAGATCATCGAAGAGTCGGTCGCACGCTTCACCCACAATGTGCGAATGGACTGGATGCTGCCGGGCGTGGAACCCACCGGGCGCCGGGTGGAGTTCGTGATGGTCAGCATCGTCGGCATGCAGGACGACAAGGTGGCCCACGAACGCATGTACTGGGACCAGGCTACGGTGCTGTCCCAGCTTGGCGTTCCGAATCATGGGGCGGCCAAGGGCGGAATCGGCAGTGCCGCGACACTGTTGCGGATGATGAAGACGCGAGAGGAAGCTTCACGGACCCGATGAGTTCACGCAGCCCTCCAGATGCAGGTTCCTCACTCGCGATCTGTTCCAGAATGCATGCAAATCCCTATCGGGCGAGGCAGGTGCTCGTCATCCGATAGAGTCCTGGTACAGTGGGCGCCGACTGGTCATGTTGACGCTTGGTCATGAATGCCAGAACATCACCCCCCGCTCTGGCAGCACATTCGTAGAGAATAAAAGGATAACGTGATGTCAAATCGAACCCGCAGGATTGCAGGACTCGTTGCGATCGCATTGCCAATGCTCGGCGGGTGCGCATCCAACGTTTCACAGGTGCGCATGCGAGGCGCCTTGGACCTGGGTTGCGACCCCGCGAATTTGAACGTGCAGCTGACCGAGAGGCCGTACATTGGAGTGACGCGCTATGAGGCGACAGGATGCGGCACGACCCGATCTTACGTATGCCGCGCTCGATTTTATTCCGTGGGCCTGCTTCCTGTGGGCGAACGAAGCTGCAAGCAGTCGGGCGAGCAGCCTGATGCGGTGATCTCCCCGCCCGGCCGCGTAGCGTTTTAGCGATTTAATTTTCTCGTTGCGCAGCTCGCGCATACCGCCGAGGGGACACACCCATTACGCGTTTGAAAGCAGTGTTGAATGCGTGCTCGGACTCATAGCCGAGAGAACTGGCGATCCGCGTCAGCTTGTCGCGACCGCCGACCAGCTTCTCTCCCGCCAACATCATTCGCCATCGCGCAAGATAGGCAATCGGCGTCTCACCCGTACGCTCGCGAAATCGCTCGGCAAACATGGAGCGGGACATCCCCGCTCGCGCGGCGAGTTCCTGCACCGTCCATGGAAGCGCCGGGTCTGCATGTATAGCGGCAATGGCCGCACTCAATTGCGGGTCCACCAGCGCGGCCAACCAGCTCACATCGTTGATCGGCTGCTCTGACAGATATAATCGCAGCGCTTGCACCAACATCATTTGCGCAAGTTGTTGCGCGATCAACGACGAGCCTGGCCGCGCCTCCCGAAACTCTTCCATCATGTGCTCGATGGAGAGGCGCAATCGCTCGCGATCGCCCGAGGTCTTAACCAGCAAAAGCGGCGGCATGGTCTGCAACAGCACTTCGGCGTGGCGGCCGCTCACTTCGAAGCGGCTGCCGATCAGGTAGATGTCTCCACCACCGTTATAAGTGACGATCTCACCGCTTCGATTGGGATCGAGCACCTCGCTTGCCCGCATCGGTGCGACGCCCGGGGAGCTACCAATAATCACCGGACGCCCGCTGGGCAACACGAAGCAGTCGCCCGCATGAAGTTGTAGAGGATGTTCGAGACTCTCCATCGATAACCAGCAACTGCCCCTGACTACGGCGTAGCACTTGATGCGGCCCGCAAGGTCGTCGAGCGTGAGCGCCCAAGTCCCGCCGGCGTCGAATCCTGCGGTGATGTAGCTGCGAGGCTTCAAAAGCGAGAGAACCTCGGAAAGGGGGTCCATGCGTGTCCTCGGACGATCGCGAACAAAAATCCGAGTTTCGAGCATAGATGGTCCCACAGCACGTCGCTAGAGTGACGGTCCATCGACGATATGAGACCAAGCATGAAAGCCGCAGTTGTTAAGACTTTCGGAATCGCGCCTTCTTTCCAGGATTTCCGTGACCCGCAAGCAGGTGACGGTGACAGCGTGGTGATCGTGCGGGCTGCCGCACTGAGCCCGATCGTGAAGGCTCTTGCGGCGGGCAGGCACTATGCAAGCAGTGCGACTGCTGGCTTCGTTCCCGGTGTCGATGGCGTGGGAATCGATGGCGCAGGGCGCCGCGTCTACTTTCTCTTCCCCAAAGCGCCGTTCGGTTCGATGGCGGAACGGTCGCTGGTCGCAAGCGAGATGATGGTGCCTGTACCGGAGACTCTTTCCGATGTGCGAGCAGCGGCAATTGCCACTGCAGGACTCGCCTCATGGATTGCACTTTCGCGACGCGCGAGAGTGCTGGCAGGTGAAACGGTCATGGTCATCGGAGCGACTGGATCGGCCGGCAGCATGGCGCTTCAAACCGCCCGCTACTTGGGCGCCGGCAAAGTCATCGCCATCGGACGAAACGAGGAGAGACTCGCCGCGCTCGATGCCGATGTGAAGATCGCGCTGAATGACAGTGCCGACGAAGCGCTATCCACGCAGTTCGGCGAGCGAGTCGATGTCGTGCTCGACTTTGTGTGGGGTGAACCCGCCACGCGCGTGCTCAAGGCTGCTACGCAACGACGCGGTTCTCCGGCCGGCGAGCCGCGGTTACGCTATGTGCAACTCGGCACGCTTGCCGGCGACGAGATTCCGCTTCGCGGCGATATGTTACGCAGTTCTGGCGTCGAGTTGATCGGCAGTGGCATCGGCAGCGTGGCGGTGAAAGATCTTCTCGTCGGAGCAGGTGAGTTGCTGGCGGCGGCTCCGCGGGCCGGCTTCAACACACCCTTCGAAAGTCTGCCATTGCGATCGATCGCCGATGCTTGGAACGGTGATCCGGACGTCCGATACATCCTCACGATGGAGGAACGTGAGCCTCGCCGCGATCGCGATTGACTGTTCCGTGCTCGCGGAAGTGTCCCATTGTGCGTCACGCGCTGCGCAGGCTGGTCCTATTGACGTTTGGCAGTGAACCTCCGAACATCCTCGCTTCCGCGCGTCCCGCAGCCGACTCAGAGTGAACGCATGGGCAAGACATACCTGGTGATTCTTGCACTGCTCGTGTTGTCCGGCTTCGGGGACTCGCTGGGCTTCGTCTATGCCGCGAAGATCTGGCAGAAGGATTCGCTCTCGTGGGTAAACCTCGGGAAGAGCGCCCTCGGCTGGGGCGCCGGCATCAGCATGTACGTTATCGCCCTGCGATTCATGGATCGCGCCGGCATCGTGTCCGCCGAAATCCAGACAGCCGTGTGGTTTGCCATGACCATCATCGGCGTGGTGCTGTTCAGCGGAAAATTCTTCGACTGGCCACGGCTGGAACAAGCGGTTGCAACGCTGGTCCTACTGGGACTTGGCTGGTTGATGGTCCGCACGGGCGAGTGATTGCTGTCGGAACTTCCCCAACCCACTCGAAGCACAGATCAGATGTTACACCGCAAACGTCGATTCGCCGACGATCGGCTGAAGGCTCATCCGCACTCGCAGGCGCTGAGCGGAAGCGACAACCGCTACCTTCGATCGCAGAAAATCGGCGGTGAGGCCATAGGCGCCCAGGCGATAGGCACCAAAGCAATCGGCACATTAGCCATTGGCGCAATCGCCATCGGCGCCTTGGCTGTCGGCGCGCTCACTATCGGGTGGCTTTCTATCGGGCGTGCTCGAATCCGGCGCGTCGAGATTGGAGACCTCGTGGTCCGCAGACTGCGCATCACCCACGAATTGGAACTACCGGAGAAGCCCAAATCGGACAGTTGATCGACGCTGCTTCTGTCCGGCGCTGTGGAGCTCGGTAAACGATGGCACTCGACGACAGGCGGTATCATGGCGAACACCGATTCCCGCGTGACGATTCACATGGCGGCGAGCCTCGACAGCTTCATCGCCCGAAAGGACGGGAGCGTCGACTGGCTCGAAACATCCGACGAATTCGCGGATGGTGCGACGATGGACCCGGACTTCGTGGCGGCCTTCCTCAAGACAATCGACTGCTATGTCATGGGCTCGCGCACGTATGAGACGGCGCTGAATTTCGAAGCCAAAGGATTCGGTTGGTCCTATGGCGACAAGCCGACCTTTGTCCTCACCAGTCGCGATTTACCGCGGACGCGTGAAACAGTCGAATTTTACCCTGGCGATCTCGAGCAGCTAGTGAATGCGCGATTGCGACCTGCGTTCCGCTCTATCTGGTTTGTCGGCGGTGGCGCCGTTTGCGGGGAGTGCCTGCGCCTCGGGTTAGCCGATGACGTTCGCTACTCGGTTCTGCCGATCCTGATCGGCACCGGAATTTCATTCTTCGAGAAGCTCGACAGGGATATCGCCTTGCATCTGGTTGAGGCCAAAGCATACAAGAGCGGCATGGTGGCGCTTCATTACGAAGTGCGACACTCGAAGAACTGACTCAGCGGTGGCTCGCAGCTGTCACGCCGGAAGGCTAAAGCGCTCCCTCGGGCGTCAGCGAAGACTCGGACGCCCCCTCCTCCATCCTCCCCCGGCGACCGGGGGAGGAAGGTAGAAGCGGAGCGAAGCCTCAAGGCAACTTGCCGTCGATCTCCTGGTAGACCTTTGCAATCGCAACCGGCGCCTGCGAGCCGATCAACGCCCAACCCCTGTAAGGTCCCCAATCGGCATGCTCGGCGGCCGGGCAATTGGCCGCGGTCTCACAGGCATAACCGGCCTTCTTGAGGCGTCCTGCCTCCTGGATGACATAAGCGGTTGCCTTGCGAGCCTCTTCCAGATCGCGCTTCAACGAGGCTCGATCGTCGACGAACCCATGTCCCGGAACGAACCAGGACGCATCCATCGCCTGCGCTTTCGCTATGGTCGCCACCCACTCGCTCGGGTAGGCCGAACGCATCGCTGGGAATACGTCGCGCAGGTATACCTCGCTCATGAAAAGCACCTTGCTCTGGGGCAGGTAGACAACCAGGTCGCCGCCGGTGTGGGCGCGGCCGAGGTTCAGGATCTGGATGTCGGTCTGCCCGAGACGCAGCGTCTGCTTATCGGCCACCGTTACCGTCGGTGGATTGGGATTCTTTGCCAGCGTCTTCATTGATGCAGGTGTGGCAATGAAAACGACGTCGGGATAGGCCGCTTTGAATGCAGCGTTACCACCGACATGATCGCCATGATCAGAGGCGATCACGACGTTCTTGATGGGCTGCGGCGTGAGCTTCCCGATGTTGTCGACCAGCAGCTGCGACTGTTTCAGATCGCCCTGGCCGTCGACCACGACGACGCCATCGGTGGTCACGACGATCAGACTCACTGTATTGACTATCGTGCCGTCCTTGTCGGGCGCATGCAGGCCTTCGTAGGCATACACATCCGGCGCGAGTTTCTGCCAGCGCGGGAAGTCGCTCTCCTTGAGGTTGCGTGCGGAAATGGCAGCGGTATGGGGCGCCTCGGCGCCAGATGCTTGCACCGTCGAACCGCAGGCAAGCGCGATCGTCGTCGTGGCCACGGCGAAATTTAGATATTTCATGTTATCCCCCGAAACGATAGGTCCAGGCTCACGCCCGTTATAATTTTGAACGCCCAAGCCAACATGGAGCCGGCTCCGCGCGAGTCTACCATTCGGTAAAAGGCTCTGACGTGTCGGTACCTTCTGACACTTATCTATTCAAACCGCCGGTCGATGTCGGGCAGGTGACGCTCCATGTAACTACATCGGACGCGCACAGACGATGCGAGTGACTCCGCCCAGGCTCATCGAGCCGCCTGTTCTGCCGAGTTCCATCGCGTCGATGAATTCCTGCTCCCATGCAAGCCGATCTTTTTCCGGCAACTCCTGCAGCAGTTGGGTCAAGCCGAATGCTCGAACCCACGCGAGGAGTTCGGAGACGGTCGCGGCCTCGAACACGGCAGTCTCCATTTCTTCGACGTGCTCGAGGACAAACCCGGCCTGATTGAGATCGCGGACGATCCGGCCAAGCTCGGCATATCTAAATATCCCCGGTGCTTCCGGGTCGATAATCGGCAGCTGTCGGTAGCGTTCCAGCAGACGCCTCGGGAGCGTGAAGTACGGTACGCGCTGCGGCTCTGCCCAAAATGCGGCGACCAGGATCCCGCCGGACAACAGTGCCCGGCGTGCATTCGCCAGAGCTGCCACCGGCGCCGCCATGTACATCAGCCCCCATCGAGCGGTAACCGCATGGAAATAATCTCCCGGAATGTCCTTCGTCGACTCTGCATTCCCAGCGCGCAGATCGAGGTTCGAGAGACCCTCGCGGTTCGCTTTCTCCCGCGCCATTTGCAGTAGCGCGTCGGAAAGGTCCACCCCCAGAACGAGACCCTGTGGTCCCACGCGCCGCGCAGCCCCAAGCGCTGGCTCGCCGCGCCCCGTGGCAATGTCGAAGACACGCATCCCTGGGCGAAGGTCGCACAGATCCAGCATTCGTTCGCTGACCGGCGCAGTCAGTCGGGACTCGACCTCATCGTATCGTCTCCAGATCGCTTCAGCGGTGAGCAACGGTTGTTGGTTGGTCATGTCGTTGCCGTGCTTCGGCGCCGATGACGCTTGGGTTCGATGACGGCGATTTGTTTCATGCGAGCTGAATGCGGAAGGTCCAGGCTGCTGCGATTTCGCGCATTGTCTTTGGACGCAAAGCATAGGCAACCCGCGGGCCGTTGCAATGTCCATGGTGAATTCTTTAAATTGCCTGCTTTCAGCAAAAAATCCCCGGACAGGCAAGGACCTCCGCATGCGTTCCCTCGCTTTCGTTTTTCGCTCGTGTGCTGTAGCTGCGAGCCTGACCGTTATCGGAGCAACTGCGCTTGCGGGCGTACCTGCCCCGGTAGGCAAGCGCGCGCTGTTGTCGTCGACATCGGCCGGCGCGGCGACGCTGACCGCAAAGGATCGCAAGAGCGTCGAAGACGGATTGAAAGAAGTCAACCTGGAGGTCGATACGCGGACGGGAAAGAACTGGTTGATGCTCGCCGTGGTTTCATATGCAACGGGCGAACTGCAATGTCATGTCATAGATCGCGCGAATGGACCGATCGACAGATAGAGCATGTGCTCGCGGAGTCGATCGGTCGGTGCATCAACCTGCGGCAGGCGTTCCACTCAAACAAACCGCCCTGCTTCCTCGAACGTCAAGCGAGGATTGCGAGGATAGGGCGTGCCCGCCTTGCCGTATCCGAGACTGCAGATGAAGTTGGATTTTATTTTCGTATTCGCAAAAAACGCCTCGTCGACACCTGCATTGTCGAAGCCTGACATGGGGCCGCAGTCGAGGCCCAGCGCGCGCGCTGCGATGATGAGGTAGGCGCCTTGCAAGGTGCCATTGCGCATCGCCGTCACTTCGGTGACCCCTGGCTGCTGCAACATCTTTTGAATCATTTCTGCGCGAGTGGGATTCAATTTAGGCAGCGCGTCGGCAAACGCCAGGTCGTACCCGACGATCACCGTGACGGGCGCTGCGAGGATTTTTGCCCGATTGAGTTCCGCCGCCAGCCCCGACAACCTGGCTTTGCCTTCGGCGCTTCTCACCCAGGCGAATCTCGCCGGGCAGCCGTTGAACGATGTCGGTCCCCACTTCAACAGGTCGTAGAGTTCGCGAACGGTCTGCTCCTCGACGGGCTGATCGCTCCACTGGTTGTACGTCCTGGCCTCGCTGAACAACTGGTCGATCGCGGAACGCTGAATCGCACTTGGCACATGCATCTCCTGGCAGAAATTGAAGTTCCATCGTCGAATGCGCGGTCCTGCGACCTGCGCGCAACGAATCGTTGCACAAGCTATCATTCGGTGGTTTCCTTTGGATAGTTCCAGGCAGTAGATTCCGCTAACCGTTCGGTAAGCGTGGGGAACGGAAATTATGCGATTGAACGTGCGCAGGAACCTCGCTCCACCGCGACCGGCTGGATGCCCGATGGGCAGGTGCATGGAGTTGCTGGGAGGCGCGTGGACGGCCGAGATCATCTGGCAACTCAGCGGCGGCCCACGGCGCTTCGGAGAATTGCAGAAGGACATATCGCGGGTGTCGCCGAAGATGCTGAGCCAGCGGCTGCGCAAGCTCGAGGAAAAGATGGTGCTCGTCCGCAAGGCGATCGCCTCGTCGCCTCCGTCGGCCGAGTATTCCCTCAGCCCCCTCGGCGAGGAGTTGCTGCCCGTCATAGCGGCTATCGTTAAAGTCGGGACTCGGCTGCAGGCCGCGGAAAACCTGAAACAGAGCTCGAGGCGAGGGGCATCGACTACCCGAGCGGGCGAACCCCGTTGTAGCGCCAAGAGCGCCTGAGCTGGCGAGATGTAAATCAGTCCGGACTGTGCCCCTTCAACGGGAAGTACTCGCGCCACGGCCTCGCCTCATCGATGACCCGTGCAATAGACGGACGAGCAAGCAGACGCGCGCGATATTCCCGAAGCGCGGTGTGAGACTCCGGAATCGGGTATCCCCAGTGGGCATAAAAAAGTGCCGGTCCCGCTGAGCAGTCGGCGAGGCCGAAGACGTCATTGGCAGCCCACTCGCGTCCTGCCATCCAGCGATTCAGCCACGCGTAACTCTTGTCGAGCATCGCCTTGGCCTCAGAATCCGCATACGGATCCCGCTTGCTCTCTTCGCGCAAAACGTTGAGAACCATCCGTGTCAGCGGTGTCGAAACGTAGTCGTCGAAAACACCGTCCATCTGCCGCGCTTCGATGGCGGCGCGGGGATCGGCCGGAATCATCGGCGGCGCAGTGCCGTGATGAAGATCGAGGTATTCGATGATCGCTGCCGATTCGATCACTGCGCGCGCGCCGTCGACCAGCACCGGGAATTGGCCCGTCGGCGCGAAGCGGCTGACAGCTGCGGCGTTTTCCGGATGGGCGGCGTCGACCATCAGAAACTCGAACGGCACGTCGCGCTCGATCAGGGCAATGAGCGTCTTCCAATAGAAGGACGCCAGGGGGTGTCCATAAATTCGCACCATTGACTTGCTTTCCCGATGAGTCATGACGATTGCGTAATGCAATCATTCTGAACGTCGGCCTTCAGCGAATCAATCGCTGCGGATGGGCGTAGACGACGTGCTGGGTCTGCCTGGCAAAGCCGACCAACGTGAGGTTGTTCTGTGTCGCCAAGCGGACGGCGAATGCCGTCGGCGCCGAGACGGCAACCAGGCAGGTCGCTCCAACGACGGCGGCTTTCTGGACCATTTCGAAGCTGGCGCGACTCGTCACCAACAGGTAACCCGAGCTGAAATCCTTGTTGGCACGGGAGACTGCGCCGATGACCTTGTCGAGCGCGTTGTGGCGGCCGACATCTTCCCGCACGATCTGTATTCCTTCTCCCGGCTGCACCCAGGCGGCTGCGTGAACGCTGCCGGTCTTGAGGTTGATCTGCTGGAGTTCCTTCAAGCGTTCGATGGCGAGATGCATTTCACGAATGGAAACGCGCACGCCCTCCTCGACCGGACGCACCGCGCGAATGGCGTCCTCGATCTTCTCGACACCGCATAAACCGCAGCCCGTGCGACCAGTGAGATTCCTCTGTCGCCGCAGCAGTTCGGAGAAACGAGCTGCGGGAATGCCGATGCGAACCTCGTAGCCGTCCTCGCGTCGCTGCGCTTCCGCTGACGCTATCTCGGAAGCCTCACCCACGAGTTGTTCGCTGAGCGTAAACCCGTAGGCGAGATCCACCAGGTCCGCGGGCGTGGCGAGCATGACCGCGTGAGGAATACCCTGATAGACCAGCGCCACCGGAACCTCTTCGGCGACGTGATCGGTAACCTGCTCCACCGTTCCGCTACGCCACCGCTCTACCGCGATTTCATGCGTTACCGACACGGGATCGTTCAGCGCTGACATCGAATACCTTGCATCTTTCAACCTTGGCCGTTGAGCTTACGCGAGCGTCAGGTTGTGAGACCTGGCATTCACACATAACATACTGCCGATGAAACCAGTCGACGATTCATTACGCCCTTATCATGGTCCGGCAGGTGGCTGGGATGCGCTCGCTGCCACGGGCCGCATCGTTCGCGATCAAGGCGCCCCGGCCACGAGCACGCACGCCCTGCTCAAAGCGAATCAGCCCAATGGCTTCGACTGTCCCGGCTGCGCCTGGCCCGATCCCAAGCACACCTCGTCTTTCGAATTCTGCGAGAACGGCGCGAAGGCCGTAGCGTGGGAAACGACATCGCGCATCGTCGATGCGGATTTCTTCGCTCGCTACAGCGTGACGCAGTTGCTGGGACAAAGCGATTACTGGCTGGAGTCGCAGGGCCGGCTGGCGCGTCCGATGCGCTACGACGCATCCACGGATCGTTACGTGCCCATCGAGTGGCAGGCCGCGTTCGATCTCATCGGTTCCCACCTGCGGGCGTTGCCCGGGCCCGATCATGCTGCATTTTATACATCCGGGCGCACCAGCAACGAGGCTGCGTTTCTCTACCAGTTGCTGGCTCGCGAGTACGGCACCAACAATCTTCCCGATTGCTCCAATCTTTGTCACGAGGCCACCAGCGTCGGCTTGCCCCGCTCCATCGGCGTCGGCAAAGGCACCGTGCAGCTCGCGGACTTCGAGGTCACCGAACTGATCCTGAGCTTCGGCCACAACCCGGGCACCAATCATCCGCGAATGCTGAGTACGCTGCGTGACGCCGCGAAACGCGGCGTACCCATCGTCGTCTTCAATCCGCTTCGCGAACGCGGCCTGGAAAGATTCCGCTCGCCGCAGCACGCGCTGGAAATGCTCGGCGGCGGCACTGACCTCGCTTCGCATTACCTGCAACCTAAGATCGGCAGCGATTCCTACGTGCTGCAGGGATTGATGAAGTGCCTGCTCGAGATCGACTCCATCGATCGGGAGTTCATCGCCGAACACACCGCGGGGTTCGATGCACTCGTGGCGCAACTCGGTGAGATCGAGTGGGACACGATCATCGAGAGATCCGGTCTAACGCGCGCCGAGTACGACACCGTCGCTCAGCTCTATGCACGCTCGAAGGCGACCATCGTCGCTTACGGCATGGGAATTACCCAGCATGCGCACGGTACGCAGAACGTGCAGCAGATCGCGAACCTGCTGCTGCTGAAGGGCAACATAGGCAAACCCGGCGCGGGCGTCTGTCCGGTGCGCGGCCATAGCAACGTGCAAGGCGATCGCACCATGGGCATCAACGAGCGTCCGACCGTCGCGTTGCTCGATCGCATACAGCAGGTATTCGGATTTTCACCGCCGCGCGAGAATGGCTGCTCCGTGGTCGAATGCATCGACCGCATAGACCGGGACGATATTCGTGTATTGATTTCGATGGGTGGCAACTTCGCAGTCGCGGCCCCCGATCCGCAACGCACGCATGCGGCGATGTCCAAACTCGCGCTGACCGTCGGCGTTCACACCAAGCTCAATCGCAGTCACCTGCTGCACAAGGGCGATGCGTTGATTCTTCCGGCGCTGGCGCGATCCGACCTCGATGTGCAAGCCAGCGGAGTACAGAGCGTATCGGTGGAGGATTCGATGTCGATGGTGCATGCGTCCAGCGGCTTCAAGCCGCCGCCGTCTGCATTGGTGAGATCGGAGCCTTTCATCGTCGCCGGCATCGCGGCGGCGACGTTGCCTGCGAGCCGCATTCCATGGCTCGAGTTGGCGGCGGACTACAGGAAGATCCGTAACCTGGTCGCACAGGTAATCCCGGGGTTCGACGACTTCAACGAGCGACTGCGCACGCCCGGCGGATTCAACCTGCGCAATGCCGCCGCTCAACGTGAATGGCTCACGCCAACGCGTCGAGCCCAGTTTCAGCTGGCATCGCTGCACACTGGCGCGAATCCGGCAGAGTATCCGCTGATGCTCACCACCATTCGCTCGCACGATCAATACAACACCACCATCTATGGAATGAACGATCGCTATCGCGGCGTGCACGGCCGGCGCGACGTGGTTTTCATGAACGCGCAGGATATGGAGGAGCGCGGTCTGAAAACGGGCGACGCCATCGAGTTGGTCGGCATGTATCGTTCGCTGCGGAATTTTGTCGCTTTCGCGTACTCGATTGCGCGTGGCTCCTGCGCCGCATATTTCCCGGAAGCCAATGGCTTGATCGCGCTCGAATCGTTCGACAAGGACAGCCATACACCGGCATATAAGTCGGTGCCGGTGCAGGTCCGATCGCTCGCCGCAACGACAGCGTGAACAGTCACGACCGCCGCTCGCGGCGGTCGACTCATTGCCCGACGATCTCGATGGCGCTCACGATCGGGTTCTTCACCTGGTGGCGGAACAGGATGTCGAGCCTGCCGTTGCTCACCGTGACCGTCGTGCTCTTGATCAATGCCCGTTGAATGCCACCCGCCTCCGCGAACACATCGACGTTATCGAACCGCTGATAGCCCTGGATGTCTACATCGAACACGCGTGCGCCGACATACGCCGTCTTGGGATTGGCCTCGGCAAAGTACAGGTTCACGCGATAGATTCCATTGGGCAACACGTAGTCGTAACGCAGTTCCGGCGCCGGCGAGTCATCCCAGCGAATGCTCTGGAACAATGAGTCGTCGTCGGTGCCCGCGATCGGTGTCGTGGAAAGACTGGGCTCCCCGGAATTGAAGCCCGCATCGGCCGACCAGGTTCGACCCTGGCTGTCCAGGTACTCCCCGCCGCCCGCATTGGTCCGTATCGCCACGGGGCTACTGCTCGACTCGCGCGCCACGATTTCGATGGCGCTCACGATCGGATTCTTCACCCGGTGACGGAAGCGAATATTCAGTTGGCCATCGCTTACCGTCACGTTCGCGCTCTTGATCACTGCCCGGTCGATCGAGCCTGCCGCAGCGAAGACATCCAGATTGGTAAATCGCGCAGTGCCTTCCATGTCTACATCGAACACGCGCCCGCCAACGTAAGCAGTACCTGGATTGCTCTCGGAAAAATGCAGTTTCACCTGGTAATCGCCGTTCGGCACCGTGAAGGAGTACTGCAGTTCCGGTTGCGGACTGTCGTCCCAGCGAATGCTCTGGTACAGCGAGTCGTCGTTGGTGCCGGCGATCGCCGCGGAAGAGATAGCGACACTGCCGGTGTTGAATCCCGTGTCCGCGGACCATAGCCTGCCCTGGCTATCCGTAAATGCGCCGCCACCCGCGTTGACTCGCGCGGCAAACGTGTCATTCGCAGCTCGCTCGCGAACGAAGACATCGTCGGCCGAGTTGAAGTCGCCGTCGACCAGGTTGGTCGCCACGGAAGTGAACGCCACGTACTTGCCGTCACCGCTGATCGCAGGCGCGCGACTGGAAAGATCGGCGGGCTCTCCCCGACTATTGACGCTCACGCGCGCCGTGGTGCGCGCCTGCCGATCCCTGACGAAAATAGATTCGATGCAATGGCAGCCGTCGGGCAACAGGTCGTCGAGTGAAGTGAACGCCACATAGCGGCCATCGGCGCTGATACTGGGCTCCATGGTGCCCGCGGCAATGCGTCCGCCATCCGGTCCGATGCCGATCGCTTCCGTGCTGCGTGAGACCAGGTCCCGCACGACAACCTGCAGCGAGGCGCCGGAGGCGCCATCGACCAGGTTTGCAGCCGACGTAGAGAAAGCCAGGTAGCGTCCATTCGCACTGATCGACGGTCCAAAGCTCTGTCCCGTTGCTTGCGCTGCACTGTCGGTGACGCTGGCTCGAACTGTGCTGCCCGTCTGGAGATCGTGCACGAACACATCCGTGCCGCCGTTGGTGTCGTTCGCCACCAGGTTGGACGCCCAGGAATCGAACGCCACGTAGCGACCGTCGGCGCTGATCGCAAGGCCGATGCTGTCGCCGTTCGACTGCTCACCCGTGGAGCTGACACTGACGCGCCTGGTGGTGCCCAGTCGCCGATCGCGAACGAAAACATCGAACATCTGGTTCGTGTCGCCGCTGACCAGGTTGTCTGCCTCCGACGCGAAGGCGACGAACCTGCCATCGGCGCTGATGGCCGCATACCAGCTCGTGCCGTCGCCCTCACCGCCGCTGGTATTCACACTGATGAGTTCGGTACTGCGAGTGTCCCTGTCGCGCAGGTAGATGTCGGAAATGTAATCGAGGTTGCCCGGGCCAACCAGGTTGGAGGCGAAAGACGCGAAGGCTACGTATCGACCGCTTGCGTTGATCGCCGGATAGAAACTTTCGGCGTTGGCCGGCTCGCCATCGCGGCCGACGCTTGCGACCTCGATGATGTGTGTTTGCGCGTCCTGGACGAAAACATCCGGGTAGAGGCCATCGCTCGTGCCGGCGACGAGCTTCGCAGGCGATGCAAACGCCGTGTAGCGGCCGTCGGCGCTCAGGCTGCGATCCGTTTTGCTGTCGCCTCCACCAGTGACCGAGTTGCCGAGCGGAATCATCGCGGAGGTCGATGCCTGTCGATCGCCGATGAAGATTCTCCCGGAGATCTCGAATGCGACGTATCTGCCATCGGCACTGATGGAAGAGAACGACTGTCCCGCCGAACGGCCCGTCTCCCCCTCGGTGCCGATGCGTTCGGTCGTATGCGCGACACGGTCGCGCAGGTACATGTCATAGGCAGTATCGGTATCTTCCGGAACCAGCCTGGAGGAGGAGATGAACGATATGTAGCGCCCGTCGCGACTGATCGAAGACCTGGAACTGCCGTGATCGTCGAAGCCGCCGCCGTCGGCTCCCTGTGCTCCGGTACTCGTGACGCTCACCCGCTCGGTGAAACCGAGCACGCGGTCGCGAACATAGACATCCGACTTGCTGTTGGTGTCGCCGGGCACCAGCTCGTGCATCCAGGAGTCGAAAGCGACATAGCGCCCGTCCGCGCTCATGGTGAAGAATTCAACGGTACTCGCCGGACTACCGTTCGCTGCCACGCTCACGAGTTGAGTGGTGCCCGCTTGGCGGTCGCGAACGAAAATGTAGATGCCGGTGGGCATGCCTGGGACGAAATTGCTGGCCAGCGAGGCGAAAGCCACATACCTGCCGTCGGCGCTGATGGCGCCCCTTCTGGAACTCGCGTTCCCCTCGGCTGCGTTGTTGCCCAGGCTGACCCGTTCGGTGGTGCCTCTGACCCGGTCGCGTATGAACGTGTCGGGCGCCGCATTGGCGTCGCCGGCGACCATGTTCGACGCCTCCGAGTCGAAGACGATATATCGACCGTCCGGAGTCAAGGCGTCCCCGTAGCTGCGGGAGTTGCCCTGGGCGCCCTGGGTGCTGACGCTGATGCGCTCGATCGTGCCGGTCGCACGATCCCGCAGGAACACATCTTGATCGCCATTGGTGTCTCCCGCCACCAGGTTGTCGGCGAACGACGTAAAGATGACATAGCGTCCATCGTCGCTGATGCGGGGGCTAATACTATCCGCGTTACCCTGCGTTCCGTCGCCGCTGACGCTCAGCCGCTCGGTAACGCCCTCCTGGCGATCGAACAGGAAAACGTCCCTGCGACCGTTGGTGTCGCGGGCGACGAGGTCCGCAACGGTCGAGTCATAGACGATATAACGAGCGTCTTTACTCATTTGCGGCCCCAAGCTCTCACCGCGCGATGACTCTCCGAACAACTTGACGCTCGCGAGCGAGGTTGTGCCGGGCGCGGCAGCGGCTATCGTCAACGGCATTGCCAGGATGACGAGGATGGCCAGCATCGAAGCTATTGCACGATTGCGCATTTCAACCACCCTCCGTGGTGGTGCCGAGAAATCCCACGATGTCGTGCGTGTTGGCGTCGACGGCCTCCACACGCAGCCGCATCGTGCGCAACAGTGGATCCGGGAAAGGCGCGAGCAGGCAGTCGTACTTCCAAGTAACAGCGCCATGGCCGCCCGCCGTGAGCGATCGGATGCGCGCCGGCGCGCATTCCTGCGTCAACGGGAAGGTGTTCAGCGGTGACAGAAACAATCGCAGGTCGTACAGATCATGACTGCCGCCGTTCTCGATCGTCAGTTCCAGCTCCAGGGCAGTCCGTCCATCGTCCATTACGGCCTGCGAAACGACATGATGAGTGATGACGAGCCGGTACTCGCGCGGGTCGACGGGTTCGGCCGCGAAGAGCGACAGCGGCGCCGCAAGCATGAAGAGAAAGCTGGAGAATCGCCTGCGTGGCGACGCCTCCCGAATGAAGTTCCGCCGCGGCATTGCGAGTGAATCGTCGCTCATGAGTGCTCTGCTCCTGCAACTGTCTCGATGCCATCATGCCAGCAGCGGGGGGCGGGGCTTGTCATCCAGATGGATGACTCTGGTGAATTTCGTTGCCTGTTTAGTTGCTTCGCGTGGTTCGCGCTACCTCTCCCGAAACCGGGAGAGGTAGCGAAAAGAATGAGCGCCGACGCGCCAGGCCCCTAGTACGCCGTCGATGGACTACCCAGATCGAAGGCCGATGTCGCGAACGGCACTGCATTGACCGACCCGGAAATATTGCAGATGACATCGGACGGATACGACCCAGACCCCGTTGCAGCTCCCCAATAATTGTTCTTGGCCTGGACGAACTCGCCGGACTCATTATAGAAAGCGCACGTCTTCTGCCCATTCCCGAACAGGTTATTGCCTGCGACGCGATTCCCTGTGCCCGCGTCGGGGAAGAATGCGATCGAGTAGCTGTCATTGCCCACGATGGTATTGTCCTGTATCAAGGTATCCCGCGAGGCGTTGACGATGCCGACTGCGTTGGCGCTGACGATGTTTCTTTTTATCACGGTGCCTTCCGCATCGATGAGCATGCCCTGCGAGTTCTTGCTCGAAACGTTCTCGATCAGTTTATTGACCGTGGGCCGCGGCCCACGCGGCTCCACGACAAAGAATCCGCTCTGGGTATTGTCGGTTGCCGTGTTCCTGTTGATCTCTGCAAAACCGGATGAGCTCGAATCCCGGAAGACCAGGAAGCCATGCCCGCCTCCCGTAGCGATGTTGTAGGAAGCACGGACAACCCCGCGCGCGGGACTGATCCAGAAACCGACTTCGAGATTGTTCAGGGAGACGTTACCGACGATCTTCACATTGGCGGCATACTCGACTCGAAGCCCGTAGTAGGTGCTGTTTGCAATCGTGAGGCCCCGGTATTCCCCGCCGAATTCCGTGTTGTCGGCATAGATGATCACGGCGTTGGTGAGCCCGGATATCTGTGTGCCCGCGGCATCGATGATTGTGGCGGCGGCGCCGGAAGTCGATGAAATTCGCACGGCCTTGCGGATGCAGATTATGCATCCTGCGGATGTGTCTGCGGCTTCATCGCCGGCGTCGAGGAAATCCCCATCATTATTGACGTCGCCGTAGCGGCCCGGCCCGACCAGGATGGCGTCTCCCGTATTCGCATTGGCGATGGCACGGCTTATCGAACGACACGGCTTGCTCGCCGGGCCGCACGAATTGCTGTCGATGCCATTGCTGGCGACTCGCACGGACGCGGCGTCCGCCGCTGCGGTTGCGAATATAGACATGACTGCGGTCAGAAGTAGATGGGCTGACGCTTTGCGTGACGTGTTCATGAGCATATCCCCTGGCTGAATGATCCTGTACCGGCGGTACTGTTTATGGTCTGTTCGGTCCGACGCAGCGCGAAACTAAACACGCGGGCGGCTTTGCCGTTGCGGGAAAGTTCGCGTCGTTCGCGGGGATAATTGCAGGAAAAGAGAGGGGGTGCTGTCATCCAGATGAATGACAGAGGGGTAAGCACTTATGGGTTGTTGCTAAGCGGCGAGGTTGGCTTCGCGTTTTTCCGGCTTCGCCGGCCCTCACCCGCGCTCCCGCTCTTGCGCGCGCTCTCCCGAGACCGGGAGAGGTAGAGAGGAGAATTACATCGATCCGATGACGTTGATGAACACGCCTTCGTGCCTGAAGCTCAAGTCCGTCAGGTCTTCCGAGAAATCCGTGAAGTTGTAGCCGACGCCGCCCTTCACATGCTTGCCGAAGTAGCGATACACCGCGAACAAGGCGCCGCTGCGCTGTTCGTTCAAGTCAGTCATGTCGAGCAAGCGGCCTTCGAGCAAGCCTTCCCAGTCGCCCGCGAAACGCAGGTCCGTACGCACGATGTAGAGCTGGGCACGGTTGTCGAAGAACTGCTCGTTCTCCCGATCGAGACTCAACTGGCCTAGACGGTAAGCGTACTTGCCGCCGACCGACCAGCTATCGCTCAACTCGTAGGTGAGATCGAGCGCGGCGATGTGACTTTTCTGGACGAACTGCGCCATGGTGTTCTGCGGCGTCACCTGCTCGGTGGTCGGCACGTTGTAGAAGTACGTGTACTTGGCCAGCGCGTTGAGACGATCGTTGTCGACCGGGCGATAGCCGTAGCCAACCACCGCTTCGGTGTAGCCGCCATCGTAGAACTGGCCCAGCGAGCTGTCGCTCATGGCGTGATTGAACTTGCCGACCATGCGCCAGTCCGGCGTCAGCTGGAACTTGAAGTTGTTCCGGAACAGCCAGGTGGTGCGCTCGGAGCTGCTCGCATCGGGCTGTGAAGTTTCATCGAGCCGATACTCGACGGCGCTCGAAATCTGCAACGCTTCGAAGCCGTAACCCATGCGCACGCCGATCGCCTCGCGATCTATCTTCGCGCCCGTCTGGTCGTCGGTCAGCGTGCCGATGTCGCTGTTCGCACCGAAGTTCCAGCGCTCGTTCGGCGCCAGCGTCATGCCGGTGGCGTGAGTGAGGCCCGACAACGAGTCCGTCTCCTGGTAACGTTCCTCGACGAACACGCTGCTCGCATCCGACAGGCGACGTTTCATGCCCGAGATCAGGTTACCCCTGCGTCCGCCGAGCGAGCCGTTGTCGGTGCGTTCGTTCTCCAGCGCGTAATTCAGATACAGGCTGGTGCGCTCCGAGTAAAGGAAGTTCGTGCCGAGCCGGCCGCCGGCGCCCGTGTCGCCGTCGGAGACTTCGGCGTCGATGCGCCAACGCTCGCCCATCCGATAGGAGCCGCCGGTGCCGAACCGATCGTTGTCGGGACGCTCTTCCGACTTCGACAGGGTCTGCTGCGCGAATGTATAGGCACGCCACGAAGCCCCGGAGTCGTACGCGAGTTGCAGCACGCCGTCGGTGCGCTCGCCCTGCTCTCGATTCAATGGCACGAGGAATGTTCCCGCGTACTGGCGCTCATCCTTTCTGGCGCCGGTGCTCACGCTCCAGCGATTCGTGATCTGGTAGCCGACGTTCAGCTCCTGAGCTTCCGAGTGCAGGCCCTGGTCCTGGTCGCGCTTGTCGGCCTTGGCCCGCAGGTCCAATCTCTCGAACAGACGCATGTCGAACGTGCCGCCGGTATTATCCACATCGGTCAGCGTGCCCAGGCCGGGCGCCGAATAACCTGCACCGAGCGTCTGGGAATACAGCGTCAGGCGGCCGGGCAGCCACTCGGCGAGATCCTTGAAACCAACACTTAGATCGGCGCGGAAAGCATCGGCGCTCGCCGCTGTGAAATTGGATGTGTCCGGGTCGACGAAGCCGAAGCCGCCGTCATCCGAGTACAAGGCGCTCGACACGAGGCCTTCGCTGCGACCGCCCTGCACTTTGATCCACGAGTCCGCCGACAGGCGTGCGGTGACATCGGCGCCATCCAGGCTGCTGTCGGTGTCGCCCTCTTCGTTGCCGTTGGTGGTGAGACCGACCTTGAAGTAATCGTTCAACCAAACGTGTGCCTGGCCACCGGTCGCCACCGAGTCGATATCATCGAACCCTGGCGTATATTCGTAGCGCACCACCAGGTACGACAGGTCGCCGCTGAGCGCGCCGCTACGTACCAGCAGTTTGTCATCGACCACGGACGCGAGCGGCTCGCTCAGCACGACGCGGCCCTGCAGATAGTCGATGTCGTAGTCGAGCACTGGGCGTAGGTTCACGACACCCGTGACCAATCCCGAATCCTTGTCGCGCAGTTCGATGCGCACTCGTTCCGAGCCGACCAGAATGTCCTGGTTTTTCAGGAAATACAGCGAGCCGCCCGTGCCTCTGAATTCTTCACGGCTCGCCAATGTACCGGGCTCGGCGGCGAAGCCATCGACGGCAATGCGTTGCTCGCCGAAGCTGGTGCTCGACTCGGACTGATAATGAACGTTGCCGCCATACAGGCCACGATCGACATGCGCCAGTTCGTTGTCGGCGTAGTTGATCTTGAAGTTGCCCCACATGGCGTGGCTCTCGTCATACGACAGCTTCGTATAGAGCTTGCCCAGTGTCGGCGCGACTTCCTCGACGACCGAATCGTCGCCGAATGTCGGGTAGTGATAGTCCGGATCGATGCGCCGGAACAGCGAATCGGGCGACTTGTTCAGAAAGTTGCTGAACAACTCTTCGACCGGACCTTCACGCGTATCGGCGCTCGCGCTCAAGCGCCAGTGCTCGTTGAACTTGCCGTTCAAATAGAACGCGATCTGTCCGTCCAACGATGAGTCGTATTCATACGGCGCGTCCTCTCCCTGCAGCAGGTCGGCCGGGCCAGTGGTATGGCTCGTCGAAGCAGTGAGATCCGCCATGCCGACGTAGAACCAGTCATTGCCCTGGAGCTGCAGGTCGCGCAGGTACATCTCGCCGTTGCCTTCGTCATCCAGCACCGCCACTTCGACGGTGTGCATGCCGACGGGAAGAATCTCCTCGGCGACGAAGTTGCCCTGGCTGTCGACGGGCACGTACCGGCCCGCAACCCATACACCATGATTCGTCGGGATGCCGCCGCCGCGCACTTTGATCGTGCCGGTGCCCAGGCGGATGTTGTGAATGCCCAGGCCGCTCTCGCCGTAGCCGGCAAGCAGTTCCGGCGACTTCGCGGGATCGTTCCGGCCCGGCACGTCAGCGTGCTTGCCATTGTCCAGCACCAGCCACAAGGGCTGCGGATTGGTTTCGTCGAAGTTGCCTTCCTTGTCGTAAGCGCGCAGCACGTACATGAGTTCGCGCATCGGCGCGATAGTCTGCTCTGCCGTGAACTCCCACTCGGCGAAGCCGGCTGCATCGATGGGCAGCACTTCCATCGGCTTCGCTTGCGTCGACTGGCCGGACTGGAAGATCCGCACTTCGGCATGGTCAATAAAAGCGGAGTAGTTCGCGTACATGCGGAAGCGCACAGGAGTGCCGTACAGTCGTGGCAAACGCATCTCGGGTTCGGACGACTGGATGCTTTCATCCGGCAGCGGCGGGACCAACGCACGTTCCGCCTCCGTCAGGGGTGCGAGAGGCGGTGGTTGTGCAGAAGCCGTCTGCTCTGCAAAGGCCTCCTGCTGGCCCAGTTCATCTACCGGGATGAGCTGCGCATCGGGTTCCGTAGTCGGCTGCTCGGCGGCCTGCGCTACTGTTTCTGTCGCAGCGGTGGATTCTTCCTGCTCGGCATCCTCGCTCACTGTGTACTCAGCATTCGACTCTTCCAAGCCACGGAGTTCCGCCATCGCCACCGTGGTCGGCCACGCGGACACACTCAAGCGCGGCGTCACCTGCAAGTTATCGAATTGGAATTCGATGCCGGCATGATCCAGCGCGACGTCGGTGCATCGCTGGATGTCCGCCGAGCTTCTGCCCGGATCGTCGATGGGTTCGCCATCCACAGTGATGCGCATCAGGTTCAAGGCGAACGGGTTCTGCGGCTTTATTTCGCGCGTCAGGCGAGTGATGTCGATGCCATCGTAGGCATCGAGCACTGCGGGTTCGTCGTACACGACCTGCACGACGATGTGAGAAGTGCCGTCCTGCGTGAAGCCTTCGTTCACGACGTCCTTCGACTGTACGTAACCGCGACCTTCGTGCTCCGCCTGCGACGATGTAAGGTTCATTTGTGCGACGATCGTGTCCATCGCCCTGCGTGCACGTGCCGCCGCCAGGCCGATGTCATCGCCGTAAACCAGCGCCGTGCGGCGATCCAGGCGTTCGTTCTTGGTATAGCCGATGAAACGCAACCGGACGTTGGATTTGCCGGCGACATCCTGCATCGCTCGCTGCAACTGTTGCGTGTAGCCGCCGGGAATGACGGCAAGGCCGCCCTGCCCCAACTGCAAGGGCGCGATCGAACCCCAGGACGGCTCGTAGACGCGCGTCACCGTTTCGCTGCCCGCCGCATCGGGGCACAGTCCCGGCTCGTCCGGCAATTCGCGCAACGGATCGTCGTGCCAGAACTCCACTTCGACGCGGCGATTCAAGGCTCGACCCTGTGCTGTGTCATTACTGGCCAGTGGCGCGGTGTCGCCGAGACCGTCGCTGATGACACTTGCCGACGGCAGGTGCAGCGATTCCTGCAGGGCCAATGCCACGCGATGGCTGCGAGCCTTGGATAGCGCCAGGTGATTGCCGTAAATGCGCTCATCGCGTCCGGCGAGCGGCACGTTGTCGGTGTAACCGATGAGCCTGATCGTGACGTGCTGCTTGTCCTGCAGGTTGTCCCATGCCTGCCGGACATTCTCGATGAATGCAGGCGGAATCGTGCCGACCGCATTCTCGTAACGCAGCGGCTGCACCAGGTTGCGGACACGCGCGCGACGCAGATTGCCTTCCTTGAAACGCATGGTGCAGACAGTCTGCGTGCGACAGACCTTGATGCGTTTCAACTCCTGCTTGACCAGCACTTCCTGCGTGACCGTCGCCTGCTGGACCTCGTCGTACCAGACTTCCAACTCGACACGCCGGTTCAACGCACGTCCCGCCTCGGTGGCGTTGGTTGCAATCGGTCGCGCCGTGCCAGCCCACTCGTACGTGATTGCTTCGGGCGGCAAGCCAAGACGCGTCTGTAGAAACTCAGCGACCTCGCCAGCGCGCTCACGCGATAAGCCTTCGTTGTCGCCATAGGTGCGCGCCAGCGAATCGGACAGCGGCTGATCGTCCGCATAGCCGATGAGATGCAATCGCACGTTGCGCCGTCCTTGCAACTCATCGAGCGTCTTGCGCAGCGAGTCGATATACGACTGCGAAAGGCCGGCGACGCCCGAATCAAAGCGGATCGGCGGCACGACTTTCAGCAGCTTCACGGTCTCGACCCGTTCGGTCGCGACCTCGCGCAGTTCCATCTTGTCGCCCGCCTGGCTCTGTAACAGCTGCGGATCGTGTGCCTGCGGCGTGAGCGGCTCATCCGTAGACAGATGCCGTTCCACCGTTTCGCCGGGCGTAACTACTTCCGCCTGCTGGGCATGCGCGGCCAGCACCATGAAGGCGTTCGCCAGCAGCAGGAAATAACGTTGCTTGAACATTCCGTTCACCTGCTCCCCGGCTCGCGCCCGGTGGCGGCTTGCGGCGGCGGCAGTGCCTGTGCCCCTGCTGCAACCGGACTCTTGTCCAGCGGAGCACCCAGGCGCCAGAACACCTGCGGCTCGATCGTCAATGTGTAACTCAGTTTCAGTGCCTGCCACGACTGCATGATTTCTGCTTTGACCGCCTGCATGCGCCGATCGACCAGCCCCTGGTCTTCTACGTCCGCGAGATAGGACAGGCGCAGCACGGATGGCGCCTTCTGCAACTCATTCATCAACAGCTGCAGGCGCGGTTTCCACTGCTCGCGAATATCGGTAGTGCCCGGCTCGAACACGGCATCCGCGAGGTCGAGGCCGATCACGTGATGAATCGATGCGCCGAAATTGAACTTCAGCGCCTTACCGCGCGTCGCCCGCTGCACGCGTACCTGCTCGGTAGAGGATCGATAGCCGCTCGGCAGTGTTCTGTCATCCAGCTTCAGGACGAAGTTGCTGCCTCGGTCTTCACGAGGAATGACCGCGCAAGTGATGTGGTAGCGACCGTAAGCGTCCGTGGTGGCGATGAGGCCGCGAGCCGTCACGACACGCACGCCCGCCAATCCACCTTCGCCGGAATCCTGGTGACCGTTGCGATTGGCGTCGTCGAACACCTTGCCGGTGATGTCGGTGCAATCGAAGGTGGGATCGGGGATGACGCGCACGGTGGCGGAAGCCACGTTCGAAAGCGCGCCGCCGGTGAGCATGTGCAGAGCCTGCACGCGATTGACGAACTCGCCTTCGCTCACACCCGCGCCGACTGCGAGCAGCACCAGCATCGTGTGACTTTCAGCGCGATCGACCGACAGGTCGCTCCAGGTGAATTGACGGCCGGAGATCGTCGGTTCCACCGGAATGTTATCGATGCGCGCGGAACCTGCGACGTAACGGAAACCAGCCGGGATGCGATCCACCACGCTCACATCGAACAGCGGGACTTCGGTCACGTTCTTGTACGTGATGATGTAAGGCACGAGCTGGCCGCGCGTCACGTTGAGCAGCGGCGTCGTCTTGGAAATCGACAGCGAGCCCTGCAGGTCCGGATCGACCGGAATGTGATTGTTGAAGATCTGGCTCGTGCCCGGCACCAGGCTGCCATCGAATTTCAAGTTCGCGTAGTACTTGGTACCGGCGCTGCGCGCACGCTGCGTCAACGGCGGTGCGAACTCGGAGGTCTGCACTTCGCAATATTCCGCCGTGCCGGTCAACGCGTCATCGACACTGCCAGGACACGTCGGCACCACGAACGGACCGGTGCCGACACCCGTGGTCGGTGGAATGATCTGCGAGTAGGTGCCGAGATAACCGGGCGGCGGCGTCACATCGATGATGTAATTGCCGCCGCTCGGGCACGCCGGGTCCGAGAAATTCAGGTCGAAGCGATAGAAGCCATCGCCGAGCGTGACCTGGCTCTGCTGCGCCGGATCGTCGAAGCACGCAGCCGGCAGAGCCGCGCGGCCTGCTTCGCTGAGCAGACGTAACGTCGTGTTCGGGGCCGCGCCACGTGAGACTGAGTTATATGCCACGCCGTTCGGCGAGATCGGCATGTTCAGGTCCTGCAGGTTGCTGCCGTACTCGACGACGATGTCATAGATACGCTGCAGGCCATTGCTGAAGGCGGAATACGCCTTGCCCAGCTTGGCGGTGTTCTCACCGGCGCCGGGTGCGGTGAAATGCACTTCGTAGCGATCGCCCGATACATAGTTCGGCGCGATGCCGCCGATGCGATAGATACCGTTCACATCCGTCTGCGCCGTGCGCAACAGCCTGTCGTTGCGATACAGCTCGACGTTCCAGTTCTCGAGCGCGACTTCGTTGGCTTCGAGCGCCCTGTTGAAGTTGGCGTCGTGCCAGGCCTTGCCATTGATCACGCCGACGCCCGGCATACCGCCGACGTCGATCGAAACACTCGCACTGGCGGTGCGTGGCGGATCGTTCCACGTCACTGTGGCGGTGTTGGTGATCTTGGTGCCATCCAACAGGTTCGGGTTGATGACGGCGCGGAAGCGCAGCACGACCGACTGTCCCGGCTGCAGCGGACCGTACGATGTCGAGTAGTCAGCGGTGATCGCCGAGCCTGCGACGCTGATGCCGGTGGCGACGCCGTTCAATGTCGGCGAATTCTCCACCAGCTTGAGATAGCCCGGCATCGGCATGTCGAGGTCATCCCTGATGACCACGTACAAGGCCGGCAACAGGGCGATGTTGGAAACGCGTACGACGTATTCGAGCGTCGCGCCTTGAGACGCCGGCCCACCGCCGACGACCGCGACTTCCTTCGTGATCGTGAGCTGCTGCGCGTTGCCGACGACCACGACCGTGGGTTCAGGTCCGGTGGACGGATTGCCGTCGCCGTCGGTCAACACACTCGGCAGCTCCGCCGTACGCACCACGGCCTGGTTGCGGATGATCGTGCCCGTCGGCGTTCCGGCATTCACTCGCAGGTCGAACTGCACGACGCCGGAAGAATTCGGCGAGAGCGTGCCTTCACCTGCAACAGGCAACGGCGGCGTGCGATCCGCGGAGCTGACGTAAACACCGCCAACTAAGGGCGACGAGCCATTGTCGGGCCGACCCACAGGCAAGCCGTTCAGCACCGTCGAGTCGGCTACATACGTCGTGTTCGGCGGCACCATGTCGCGTAACACCACGTCGGTCGCGGGGATCGCACCGGTGTTGTAGATCGTGATCGTGTAACGCAGCGTATCGCCCGGATCGACTACACCGGGCGAGCCGAGGTCGACTGCGAGCGCGACCCGCTTATCCGCAAACAACAGCGGCGCATTGCCGATGACGTCACGCGTCGGATCGTTGACGATCGGTGTACGCGGATCGTCGGATGGATAGTCCACGATGCCGACGTTCAAGGCGCTCACGAACGCCTGGTTCGAGATCACGGTACCGTCGAGCAGGTCCGGATACGTGGTCACATCGAAAGTAATCGTCGCGACGTTGTTCGGCGTATTGGTATCGTCCGCGCGCATCTTGCCGGGCGTCGTGTCTTCCGGCGCATAGACGGCGATGCCGTCGACGAGCGGCGTACTTCCCGCTGCATTGTCGGGAAGCGCCATGCCATTGATGGTCGTGCTGCCAACGACGTACTTGGTGTTCGCCGGAATCTGGTCGCGGATCGACACTTCGGTGGCGTTGTCGGTGCCTACGTTCTTGATCGTGATCGTGTAACGCAGCGATTCGCCGGCCAGCAGCACCGTGGGGCTCGCGCCAAGGTAGCGGCTGGTCTTGAGTACGCGGAACTTGGGCACGGACTTGATCTGCACGCGCGTCGGATCTTCATCGCCGAGCAACTGCGGATTGGGCGCCGCATTGATGGTTGGATCGTCGCTGCGCGCGACTTCCGCTGTGCCCAGGTAAATCTGCGCCTGGTTGGCAACATAGCTGTTGTTCGGCAGCACCGGCGCGAGCTTCACTTCGTACTCGACGACGATGAACGAGTTGAGTCCGCCCAGGCTGAGGTTGCGGATGTCCACCAGGCCCGAAGCGTTGACGCCGCCCGTTGGATTGGTGTTGACGACGTCCGCGCCCGCGGGCGCAGCGGTCACTCGCAACGAGCCGGAAACGTAAGACGGCAGCGTGTTCAAGCGACCCAGTTCGTCGCGCAGCGAGAAACTCGGCACCGGATCGGCCACCAGGTTTTCGATGCGAATCCGGTAGCGCAACGTATCGCCAGGCGTCGCCAGCTTCCCTGGATCCTGCCCGGTGGTCACGTTGATCGCCGTCTTGTCGAACTTGAGCACGGGCAGATCGGCGGTGACCGTGTACGCGTCCTGGTGATCCAGTACGCCAGGCGTGCCGTCGGTGAGCACGCGCGTATAGGTTCGCACTTCTTCCGCGTAAGTCGGATTCGAGCGGTCGGCGCTGAACCATTCAGTCGCGGCGGCAAGGTTCGTGAGCGCAGCGTTGCGCTCGCTGTCGGCGTCCAGATAAGCCTGGTAGCGAACGATGAGCCGATTGTTCGGCTCGATCGCCGCGGCTGGCGTCAGCATCTTGAAGTACAGCGCGCAATCCGGCGCCGGCATGAACGTCGCCGAGAAATCCGTACCGGCAACGAGAGCCGCTCCAACTACGGTGGTGCCGTCGGCGCGATACATCTGCGCCGTGAATCCTGTCGGCGCTGTTTCGC
>JBEVKB010000118.1:0-7911 GCA_040509875.1 Steroidobacteraceae bacterium
CAGCCGAGTGAATGCGGACGTCGGTATAGGCAGGCAGCTCACATTGCAGCGTGTCGCGCAGGAGTTCGGGCGCGAGTGCAGGGCGATTGCGAAGTAGCAGCAACAGGGCTTCGTGCAGCTGTGAAGGCATGCACAAAGGCTAATGCGTTCGCGTCTGCGCCCCCGTGCGAATAAATCATGAGTTTGGGTAGAAATGGCCTCACAGCGTGAGCTGCAGGTCCACGCTCGTCACTCTATCTTCATACTCCAGGAACAGGCGATTCGAGTCCCGCTGTTCGGCGCGATAGCTCAAATGGAGGTGAATCCAATCGCGCGGCTGATAAGAGAGAACGAGCTCGCCGGCGCTTACCGTGTCCCGCCGGCCCGCCCCCGCATTCACCGCAAGGCCGCTACCGAGATAGTCCTGATTCTCGAGCGAACATTCCAGCGAGACATGCCACTTATCGGTGGGCTGCCACAGCGGCGTGACACTTCCTCCCTCGGACACGAAATACTCAGACTCCGCATCGACGTAAGCGCGCAGCTCGCGCCAGCCCTGGATTTTTAGCTGTGTTTTCGCACTTGCGAGCCACTGGACAGACGCGCGCCAAGTTTCTCCAGAGAATCCATCTCCGACATCCGAAGTGCTCGCAGCCGGATAGATACGCTCGAGATAGCCACCTCTCGCTTCCAACAGCGTCTTGGCACTCGGTGCGTACTTCACTCTCACAGCCCAACTATTCTCCCGGTAGTCACGGTCGACCAACCGGAGCAATGCAGTGGCGTTCCTCGGATAGCGAGCCTCGGTGTATCGATACTCCCATCCCACTACGTCGCGCACAGCAGTTTCATATTCGAGGGCGACGTTTCCAGACTGCGCGTGGACGTTATCCAGATCCCTGCTGGCCGCGCTATGCGACGTTTCGGCATCACGAACACCGGCCCGCACGGTCCATCTCGTCCCCACGAGATAAGCAACGTTGCCGAAGTAGCCCTGCGTATCCAATAAGTCCTTCGCGAGGAAGCGGGAGTTTGCAAAGCCGGCGAGAGCCCGTTTGTAATCTGCGCCGACCTGTCCCGTGAGATTGCCGCCTGCCCGCCAATCCCATCTGAACGCGCCGTTGCCACCGGTGTGGTCGAGCACTTCGTTGTTGCGGAACCGGTTGTCGTCCACCTGCAGATCGAGCGCAATCGCCTGCCGGGCGAATGCCCAGCGGCCGGCGATGCCCAATGAGGCCCGGTTGATGTAATCCTCCCGAGCCGTCCCTGGACCGATGATGGATTCCAGGTCCGCGAACTGGCGCGGCAGGCGATAGAGATTGTCATCGTAGGTGAACTGCTCGATGGTGTAGAGGGACAACGTATCGCCATCGCTGTCTTGTGCGGCGACTTCGATCCTCACCAGGGAACAGACACCCAATGCCGCGAGCAGCGAGACCTGTGCGACGCAGGTCTCGCGATGTATCGAACGATGCGCGAACACGTTACCGATCACGCCGCTGTCGAGGCGAGAACGTCGAGCGACTCATCCACCTTCGCGCGACGATCGGACTTCCCCAGCAGTTCGTCGAAGTAGGCAATGGTATGTTGCAGGCCCACGGCCAGAGGGGTGGCGGCACGCCAGTGCAAAGAAGATTCCGCGAGGGTGGTGTCGGGCTTGCGCTGCCGCGGATCGTCGGCAGGCAGTTGCTTGTAAATCAACTGCGACTTCGAGTGGGTGAGATCGAGCACCATGTGGGCGAGTTCGGCAATGGTGAACTCGGTGGAATTACCCAGGTTGATGGGCCCGGTCACGCCATCGGGCGTATTCATCAGGCGAAGGAATCCCTCGATCAGATCGCCCACGTAACAGAACGAGCGCGTCTGCGAACCGTCGCCATACAGAGTGATCGGTTCGTTCTTCAGCGCCTGGACGATGAAGTTGGACACGACCCGCCCGTCGCCGGGGTGCATGCGTGGGCCGTAAGTATTGAAGATTCTCGCCACCTTGATGCGCAGGCGATGCTGCCGGTGATAATCGAAGAACAGCGTCTCCGCGCAGCGCTTGCCTTCGTCGTAGCAGGAACGAATGCCGATGGGATTCACCCTCCCCCAATACGCTTCGGGCTGCGGATGCATTTCCGGATCGCCATACACTTCACTGGTGGATGCCTGGAAGATCTTCGCCTTGACCCGTTTCGCCAGGCCCAGCATGTTGATGGCGCCGTGCACGCTGGTCTTGGTGGTCTGCACCGGATCGTGCTGGTAGTGAATGGGCGAGGCGGGGCACGCCAGGTTGTAGATCTGGTCGACCTCCACGTACAGCGGGAAGGTCACATCGTGACGCAGCAGTTCGAAGCGTGGATCGTCCAGCAGGTGCGCGACGTTGCGCTTGCTGCCGGTGAAATAATTATCCACGCACAACACATCGCAATCCGCCGCCACCAGGCGATCGCAGAGATGAGAACCCAGGAAGCCTGCGCCTCCGGTGACCAGCACCCGTTTAGATATCGCTTCTTTCATCGCTTCTTCCTCATGCCTGGGCCGCGTTCGGCCCTCGATAACGGCCCCCATCAACCGGTCTCTTCTTTGTAGATGGCGCAGATCTGCGCATGCATTCGTTCGCTGGTGAAGTAACGCAGGAAGCGCTCGCGCCCCGCTCTGCCCATGCTCTTCAACCGTTGGGTGCTGTCCTGCCGGATGGCGCCGACCAGGGCTTCGACATTCCTGGACGGAATCAGCCAGCCGGTGACGCCGTGATCGACGATCTCGCGCAGGCCGCCGACCGAACTGGCGATCACAGGCAATCCGGCGCGCATCGCCTCGAGCGCAACCAGTCCGAAGCCTTCCCACCGGGAGGGAACGACCAGTAGATCTGCGCTCCGGTAATAAGCCTGCAACGACTCCGGCGACAGCCAGCCGACTCTCCTGGCATTCGCAGGCAACGCGGCAGGTGGCGCATCCTTCAATGCCACGTCGCCTGCTATGTAGGCGAAGGCGTCCGCACCCAGCTCATGCATTGCAGAGAAGAGGACATCCGTGCCCTTCTGGCGATCGAGCCGACCGACGAACAGCACTCGTCGTGCACCGGCGGGCCAGTCGACTGCCACGCTGCCGTCGGCTGCGCTCTGCGCAGTACTGCGAATACCATTGCGAACCACTGCCAGTTTCTCCGGCCGCAGGCCCAGTGCCCTGGCCTCGCTATATTCATGCAGTGAAATACAGACGATGCGATCGCAGAACCTGGCGAGCCCGCGCTCGAGCAGCTTTGCGACCCAACCGGCGATTCGCGAGGCGTCCCGGTCGAACGCCCAGCCGTGCGGGCAGTACACGACCTTGCCGCGAAAACCCAGCAGGGCCAACCAGACGCGCACCGTCATCCCGGCAAACGTCGAATGCACGTGAACGATGTCCGGACCTATATCCGCGACGACGGCCGCGACCTTGCTCGCAAGTCGGACGGCATTCATTACTCGTCCGCCACTGTCATCGAAGGTAATGATGCCGCCAGCGGTGCGAAGCCAGCCCGACTTGCAGTGAGAAGCAGGCAGCACAGCCGTCACGCGATCCTCACCGAAATCCGCAGACTGCAGCGGCAGCAGTTCTTCGAGATAGGTGAGGATGCCGCCTTTGATGTACTCCGAGGCATGCAACACAGTTGGCCGAAAGCTCGTTTCCCCTGACGAGGAAACGCCCGGCGGCGAATGTCCGGCCGATGCGCCGTTCATGCGAAGCTCACCGAGATGACCTCATCGAGCTTGCTGGCGGCGCGTTTCCAACTGAACAGCCTCGAACGCATGTGCCCCGCCTCACGCAGTTCGTCTCGCAGCGAATCGGAGGTCAACACCTTCCGCAATTGTTTAGCGATGTCTCGCGGATCGCCCGGATCGCAATAAACCGCGGCGTCCCCGCAGATCTCGGGAATCGACGATCGGTTGGAGACGACGACGGGACAACCACAATGCATCGCCTCCAGGGGAGGCAGCCCGAAGCCCTCGTAGAAGGAAGGAAAGACGAAACACTCCGCGTGTTCATACAGTGCGCGCAGCTCACCGTCGGATACCTGGCCGGCGTGGACCAGGTTCGACTTCCCCAAGTCGACATCCGCGAACACCCTGCCGTAACTGCCTCCCGCCGCCACGATCTTCACGTCCAGATCGGTAAGCAGGCGTGCCGCGGCGATCACTCCTGCGAGATTCTTATTCGGCGTAAGGCTGCCCACCGCCAGGACATAGCGGGAGTTTTCGAGACCGAGTCTCGCGATGACGGCAGGCTCGGCCCGGTTCTGCAGTATGTGCTCGCCGCTCTCGTAGATGACTTCGATTCCGCGTGCGCGAACACCGATGCATCTTACGAGTTCGTCCGCGGAGAACTTCGACACCGTGGCAATGACCGCGGCCCGGCGCATCAATCCGGCCAGCAGGAATCGATACCACGTCCGGAATGTCCGGCTATACGCGGAAGGAAACGCGAATGCGCTTACGTCGTGCAGGACGGCCAGCTGTCTCTTGAACGACAATGGACCGGTGTTGCAGAGACTGAGCAGAACGTCTTCGCCGCAACTGCGCGGCAATTCGAACTGTTCCCATGCGTGTCCGCTGAGCATGCCGCCGCAGCGCAGCGCCATCCCCGGCAACGGGGATTGGATCGACTTCCATTTGGACGGCACCGCGAGATTTATATTTCTCGCGTCATGGCTGGGCACCCAGGCGCGCAGCAGTTCGAGCGCGAACCGATTCACTCCGGGGCCGGAGCGGGTCAGGAATCGACCGTTCACAGTAACGTCTGTCATGCGCGCGGGAGTTCCTATGGATCGAAACGCAGGGACGGAACTGCCGTGACGCGCACTTCGGAACTGGCACTGGCCCCGGGACTGCGAAACGCGTCCTGCATGACCGAGAAGTCCTGGGCCCACGGCCGGAAGTAGGCCAGATTGTTGGCGGGAAACCAGGTAGCGAGGAACGGTTTGCCGGCCGCACGCCCGCTGATCATGATCTGGCCGCTCGCTGCGATCGACATGACCGGCCGGTCGGGAGACTTCAGGATCTCCTGGATATCCATCATCGATTGGAACGCCGGCTTGGGCGTGCCATCGCGCTTCAGCAACCCGTAGCGATGCTCTCTCTCGGCAGCATTGTCGCCATCGTCGAACAGGTCGTACCAATACACGCCCGCGATCCACGGCTTGGTCTTCGCCAGCAGGAAGAATCTCTGCAGGTAGGCCGCCGCGAGCGCCTCGCTCGTGCCCTCGCTGCCGATGAACGTCGGCCAGCCGATTTCCGTGACGTAGATAGGTATGGAGCGAGTCGGTTCGACGCGCTTGATCTTGTCGTTCAGCAATTCCAGCCAGGCGATCGCACTCTCAGGGGTGCGCGGCAGGATGGGTGCGCTACTGGCCTGCAGCGAGGTTTGCGCCGCTGTCTTTATCAGCGACACCTTGGATAGTTCATTGAGCACCGGCGGCAGGGGAGCACGCGACACGTCCGCATAGACATACGGATGCACGGAAAACGCGTCGAGATATCTGAATCCCCCGGCGCTCGCGAATGCATCGATCCAGCGATCGTCGGAGCGGTTGACGGCGCCGCCGATCACCGTCAACGAGGCGTCCTCCTTCTTGATGAGTTCATACGTAGCCTTGAGCAAGCGTACGTAGTCGTCGGCCCGGCCCTGGCCGCGCGGCACCTTCGGCGATCCCATGGCGATATTCCATTCGTTCCAGACTTCGAAGCGCGCCACGCGATTCCTGAAGTGGCGCACCACCAGGGTCACGTAACGCAGGAACGCCGCCCTGCCTGCGTCCGTCGTGATCAGGTCGCCGGAATCGTATGCAGGATTGCCGTAGCCGAGCAGGATGATCGGGCTCTTGCCGGCAGCGCTCGCTCGACTGACCAACGTATCGAGATCCGCAAGGCTGGTGGGAAAGACCAGCTGGTTGGCCGACATCTCCACCCGGCTCCAGAACACCTCGTCGCGGAAAGAGCTGAACGGGCCGGGAATGAACCTTTCCGTCGTAGTCCGCAGCGAGCTTCGGTTCATACCGAGATGTATGCCCACGCCGAATTCGAACTTCTCCGTGCTCTGCGCCGATCCGATACTCCACACGCACGCGAGCGCGAACGCCCATACACACCGGACGCCAGCGCCGGCAATTCCGTGAACCATGCGGACTCGGCACATCGTGTCATCTCCCTGAAGGATGAAAAATCCATCTCGACAGTGGCAACGGGCGGATGACCCAGGCATCCAGGGCCGCGATGACCGCGATGGTCAACGACGCCCCGAATGCCGCTGCAACTGATGCTGGAAGGAAAGACCCCGCGGACAGGAGGTCCACTATTCGACGCTGGATCGGCATGTGAAACAGCAGGACGATCAGGCTCAGGGTGCCTACGTAACGGGCCAATCGCGACAGTGGCGGAAAACGCAGCAGCAGCCCCGTCACGCCCAGCGTCGCTGCTATGCCGCCGAGCACGCCGAAAGGAAACAGCAGCGGGAGCGAAATGCGCCGATAGTTCAGGTCGACGGATTCGCCGACGTAGATCAATGCTGCCAGGACGGCGATGGCGCAGGGTAATAGCCAGGCAGACGCGGCATATCGCGACAGCCAGTCGGACCGCTGCAGAGTCATGCCCGCGATCAGGCATCCCATTGCGATCGGCACCAGGTCCGCGCTCCATGGGGCACCCAGCGGGCGCCCCATGACGTCTTCGAAAGGCCAGGCGCTGAATCTTCCGCTACCGACCAGGAGAAGGCCGATCGCAGTCGCCGCGATAGCCGCGAACAGCAGCACGAATCTAGACTGGGTGTGCGCAGTCTCTTTCCTGCTGCCGCCCAGGAGCATATGCACGACGACACATGCCAGAAATAGACAAGGCAAGAACCACAGCGCCGTGAAGCGCAAGGTATGGCCGGTCCCGTAAAGAATGCCCAGCATTCCTACCGCAACCGATCCGACGCCGCCTGAGATCGCACCGGGCAACAGGGACGCGAGTGCAACCGCGAAGTACGGCACCAGCAACGTGCGCCAGCGGCGATAGATCATTTCCTTGAGCGGCACGCCGAGCTTGAACGTCAGGCCGGAAAGAAAAAAGAACAGCGGCATGTGAAATAGATAAATGGCCTGTTTCGCATCGGCGAGGTGCAGGCTGAACACCGTGTTGTGCCCCAGCACCACCAGGAAAATCCCCACGCCCTTGGCGCCATCGATGAGGCCGATACGTTCGCCCGCCGGCGCGTTCGATTGAGAGTTCATGATTTCATCGCCGCGTCATCGGGGGCCGCAACGAACAGCAGCAGGGCGACCATTTGATACAAGGTCACCGGCCCGATGATGCTCAGCAGAAGCCAGGGCGCATAGGCAGCCGTCAGGGCGATGGTCAGGCTCGAAGGCCGATCTCGCACGCGCGCGAGGCAGGCATTCCAGATGCGACTGGTCAACCATAGCCACAGGGCCAGGCCGATCACCCCGATGTTGAGGATCAACGCCATGAAGCCGTTGTCGATGGGCACATATGCCCGGGGATGGGAAAAGGTTATCCAGCCCTTGCCGATCAGGATCGCGCCAAGTCCTGAGCGCTGCAGTTCACGCCAGTAATAAGTCGACGAGACGATGCGATCCTCCAGCGAATGCGAATCGAACAGCACCGAATAACTATCGAGTGCCGACGATATCCAGGCGCGTCCGAAGAAGATGACGAGGCCGACGACGAAAAGAATCGACGGCAGATGCTTCACGCACCAGCCACGACCGCCACTCGTTCTCAGCAGAACGACTGCAGCGCTGCTGGACAGGAAGGCGAGATATGACGCTCTCGTCCACGTGGCGTAACAACCCAGTGCGAAGACGACGTAGAGCAGCAGTAGCAGCAGGTTTACGGTCAAGCGCCGTGAGGAACCACAGTGTGCGATTGCAACCGCTGCGGCGAGCGAGAGAAACGCTCCCAGATCCTC
>JBEVKB010000119.1:0-18574 GCA_040509875.1 Steroidobacteraceae bacterium
CCGACCACCGCGAGTTTCTCCGCTTCTTCGCGCTGGATATCGTCGCGGTTGATCTCGAACTGGAAGTCCAGGAGGCTGCAGTACTGCGTAGTGCTGGCCGGGGCCGGGGCCGCTTGCACGGGCGCGCTTGCAGGCGCTGTGGCAGCGACAGGCATGGGAGAAGGCGCCGTTTTGCCGAATCGATACACCACGCCGAACGACAACAGATCCAGATCGCCACGGTTGCCCACCGCGTCGTCGATCCGGTAGCGCTCCGCTTCGATACGCATCGCGACCGCGTCGGTGAACGCGTACTGCAATCCACCGCCGAACTTGTAGTTCGTCTCCTTCTCGCGGCGCTCGCGTTCCAGCACGTTCACCGCACCGGAACGGTCGAACGTATCGCGCGTTTGGGCGTAATTCGCACCGGCACGCACGAACACGGAGAATCGATCGGTGAAAGGAATCAGGCCGACCAGATCCAGGTTCGCGCCCCGTACATCGATCTCCCCTCGCAGCGTTCCTGCAGGCAGCGTTTGCGCATCGAAGCTGTGTTTTCCGAGATCGAAATAGCCGCCCTCCAGGGCGAAGAACCGGCCGAACTGGTAGCCGCCGAACACCTTGTAGCCCAGATCGCGCTCGTCATCGTCGTAATCCGTCATGGTGAAACCCGACGCCAGCAGGCTGCTGCGGATGCGCGATTCCACGATAGTGGCCCGTGTTTCGCCGACGTTCCCGCCGATGTACCAACCGGCATCGTCCGCTGCAACCGCTGCGGAGCCGATCATCAGCACCAGTGCCACGCCCGTTGCGTTCATGGGATTCATTGTTTTCATGTTCTTCTCCGCTCAGCGCGATGGCACGTTGATGATGGCGTTCGTCATCGTAGTGCCTGCCGTCAGGGCAATGGCCCTGCCGTTCAATGTCGTCACGACCGCGGTAGGCGGACTTCCGCCGGTCGTCGACATCGTGACCGAGGCATCGGCGAGCAGCGTTCCGACCATGGTCGAACCCGTGCCGATGGTCGCGCCCGCGGGAACGAACCAGAACACGTTGCGAGCCTGTGCGCCGTTGATGAGTTGTACTTGGATCGGCACGGCCGGCGTCGCCGGCCCGGTAAGACCGACGTTGAGCGTGCCTGTGCCCGCTGCCGTCTGGAATATCCAGACAGCGTCGCTGTCGCCCCCTGCATCGAGCACCAGGTCAGCCGTCGTGCGACTCGCGCCGCCGATGTCATAAGAACCCGAGGGAGACAGATAAACACCCGGAGGCAGCGTGCGACCGGCCAGTTCGTCCGGGCCGCCACCTACGCCACCGCAGGTCGGACATTGCGCGAGACTCGAAGCATCGATGCCACCCGGCAGGCTGCCCGGAGAAATTGCATTGAATGCCAGCGACGCATCCACTCGCGCCTGCGTGACAGCTTCTCCCGCAACCGATCCTGGTGGCGCGGTCAATGAGTAGACGCGACCGTTCACGCGGCCGTCATTGCTGCCCGTGATGGTGTAGACACTGCCGCCCGCATCCTGGAATCCAGTGATGGAACTGGAAGGAGCACCGACCGCCACATCGCCATTGATCACGGTATTGAGCCCGTCGTTGGTCAATGTGCTGTTGCCACCGAAGGCGCCGAACGACGCAACTGAACCGAGCGCCGGCGCGCTCGTGCACGTCGAGGCATTGGTCGTGAAGACGGTAACGTTGTCGGAGGCGAGGGCGTTGCCGGCAACGTCCTTGACCCCATTGGCGCCGCCGACGATGGTGACGGTGTAATTGGTGGCTGGCGCGCCGACCAGGTTTGACAAGGGGTTCAAGGACGCGATGTTCGTCACGGGGTCGTACGCAACGACACTGGAGACGGACGCGCCCGCGGTAACGGCGAGCGTGAAGGTCGCCGTGGTGATGGTGAGCGGATCCATGGCTTCGCTGAAGGTCGCGTTGATCGTCTTGTTGATACAGACGCCGACTGCGGCGGTTGCAGGATTGGTTGAAAGCACGGCCGGCGCAATCGCGTCGCTCGCAACTCCGGTCGTGAAGTTCCAGCTGAAGGCACTGGCGAGCGGATTCCCCGCGTCATCGGTTACGCCCGTGCCAAGCGTGGCGACACAGGTAGTGCTCACCGGCAACGCCGTCGCGGGCACGAAGGTCGCCTGCTTGCTGTTCACCGCGTACCCAACCGTTCCGGTGACGGGAGTGCCGACAGGGCATGCAACGGTAAACGTCGTTGCCGAGAGCGTGGGAGGGCTCATCGCTTCGCTGAAGTTCGCAGTGATTAGCGTATTTGGGGCCACGGCGCTCGCGTTCGCGATCGGACTGGTCGCAGTCACGGTTGGCGTCGTCGTGTCGACGACCACACCGGTCCTGAAACTCCAGCTGAAACTGGCCGCCATGGCATTGCTCGCGACATCGCGGGCGCCGGTGCCAATGGTGGCAACGCATATGGTGTCGTTGGGAAGCGCGACTGCCGGAGTAAACGTGGCTGCGTCGCCATTCGCCGTGTATTGCACGGTGCCCGTGATGGCGCTGCTGGCGGGACACTGCAGGGTGAAGGTGGCTGTGCTGATAGTAAGCGGATCCATCGGCTCGCTGAAGCTCGCCACAACCAGCACGTCGGGTGCAACTCCGCTCGCCGATGCGACAGGATTTATCGCACTGACCAGCGGCGGCGTCGTATCCAGCGCCGCTCCCGTCGTGAAACTCCAGCTGAACGCACTGGCGAGAGCGTTGTTGGCGATGTCGCGCGCGCCGGTGGAAATGTTCGCTACGCACGTAGTGGACACCGGCAAGGCAGCGGCAGGAGTAAATGTCGCAACGTTGGAATTCACCGCCACGGTGCCGACCACCGCACTCCCCGCAGGACAGGCCACTGTAAACGTAGCATTGGTGAGCGTGAGCGGGTTCATCTGCTCGCTGAAGGTCGCAGCGACGAGCGTGTTGACTGCCGCGCCCGTCGCATTTGCCGCTGGCCGCGTCGAAGTGACCGTGGGGGCAATCACATCGGCGGTAGTTCCGGTGGTAAAGCTCCAATTGAACGCAGTCGCCATGGCGTTGTTGGCAGCGTCCTTCACGCCCGTGGAAATACTGGCGTTGCACGTGACGCCGGTCGGCAGAGATGACGCGGGAGTGAATGTCGCCACATTACCGCTCGACGCGTAGCCCACGGTGCCGGCGATGGCCGTCCCGCCCGGACAGGCCAACGTGAAGGTAGCCGCTGTGATGGTGACGGGATTCATCGCTTCGCTGAAGGTTGCGGTGACCAGCGTATTGATGGGCACGCCGGTGGCATTCGCCAGCGGGCTGGTGGCGATAACCGTCGGCGCAGCCGAGTCCGCACCTAAGCCGGTCGTGAATCGCCAGATGTAGTTGCTCGCTGCCGGCAGGGCCGCTTGATTGCCCGCCAGGGCATTTCCCGCAAGGTCCATGGCTCCCGTGGTCACGGTCACCGTGTAGGTCGTGCTGATGGCAAGTGGCGATGCCAGTGTGAAGATTGCATTCCTGCTGCCGGCTACATAGCTCACGGTGCCCGCAGGCGCCGTACAAGGCGTCGCGCAGGTCACCGTCATGCTCGTTGCGTTGATCGTCGCAGGCGCCATGTCTTCGGAGAAGGTTGCATGGATGCTGGTATTGGTCGCAACGCCGACGGGGCCGGGCGCGGTCGTGGCGGGCACCGTGAACATCACGGTGGGTCGGACCAGGTCCGGCGTCGCAGCGGTGGTGAATTGAGAAGTAAATGCCGATTCGAGCGCGAGACCGCTATCGACGCTGCGATAGCCGTTCACCGTCACGGAATAGAGAGTCAGGGGCACAAGGTTCGTGCCTGGCGCTACTGCGAATGTGGCAGTGGTGCCGGCGGCGTTCAGCGCGACCGTTCCCGTCGGGCTTGCGCAGGGAGCGGCGCAGGTCACTGTGAAGACAGCGCCGGCGCCTGTCGCAACCGGCTCGCTGAAGGTCGCAACGACCGACGCGGACAGAATAGATACGCCAGTTGCCTGGTCAACCGGCGAAATTGCCGTGACTCGCGGCGCCCTGATAGCAATGCCGTCCGCACCGAACACCGGATCCCGCCGGCCATCCCCGCCGCAACCTGCCAGCACGGCAACGACCAGCAACACGCCCCATATGCTTTTCATCCGACTCACCCACTGTTATTCACGTCAATCGCTCAAGCCCGCAGACGTGTACAGCAAGTCGTCGGATGTAAACGATCAGTACATATCTTCTGCGGTTCGCATGGAGGCGCTTTCGCCGGTCATGGCGAGAATGATGTAGCCAGATGCCGCAGGTATTTGCGGGTTATTCGTTTCGGCTTGGCGATTGCTTCACGGCCCCTCCGGAAACTCGCGCATCACCTCGACGCAGTTGCTCCACTCCACTCGTCCCCGCTTCGCTGCGCCTGCATCAGTCATCGCCCGCGCCCGCGAAACGATGAGCTGCATCGCCGCCTCGAAGCATTCCGGTCGATCGCTGCCGAGATTCAGATCGTGCGAGTAGGCATCGAGCATCACCAACGAGACGCCACGCTGCGTCGGCGCCCATTGGGAAAAGAGCAGCACGGCTGCATCGAGCGGCGTGCGAGCGTCGTTGCTGCCATGAACGACCAGGACTGGCAGTCGCGGCGCCAGCTTGCCGAATCTGTCCATCCCCGAACCGTTGATCAACACCAAGCCTTGCGCGTAGCGATCCTTCGTCGCCAGCAAGGACGCAACGTAGGCGCCCTCGCCCAGGCCTAAGTAGAGAGTCGGGTAAGACCGCATCCCTTCCGCTTTGCGAATCGCGTCGATGGCCGATGCAGCCTGATACCGCCACGACTCCTCTGTCAGCGTGCCAGCCTCGCAGTCATTTCCCGCTTCGCCATGCGTCGCGCCGACGCGGTCGAATTGAATGTAGGCAGAGTCCGGACTCAGCTGCTTCCACAGCACGCCGCCGGTACTGATAGTCTGCGTGGCGAGCGGTTGACCGTGGACTTCACAAGGAGGACTCTGCACGACGACCACCAGCCGCCGGGGTTCGGCATCCGGTCGCGAATAGAACGCAGTTATTTCCGGACCATCGCCGGCACGCACTGCGTACTGCTTGAAGGGCCACAGGGGCGCAGGTCGAACCGTAAAGTGATTGGACGAGCATGCGCCGAGCAACATCAGCATCCCTGCCATGAGCCCTTGACGCATGCGCCGTGACATTCAGCGGGCGAGTTGGAATGTCACGGCGAACCTTCCCCAGGAATCGATCGGCCTGCCGCCAACTGAACCGGGCGTCATACGCCAACGGTGAGCTTCGTCGGCGGCGGCGTCATCGAGCTGCGCGTATCCGCTGGAGCGCACGACGCGAACGGTTTCCACGCCGCCGTCGGCACGAACCAGAAGCTGCAGCACCACCGTGCCGGTTTCGCCTGAGCGACGTGAAGCCGGTGGATAGGACGGAAGCGATAGCGGCAGCGTCGGGCTCGACGCTGGGGCGCTGCAATTGCCGAAGGAAGCGACGAACGACCGTTCATCGCCTGCACGCTGCCTGCATCTATAAGCGGCCGCATCCACGCCCGCTGCAGTGGCATAGGTGATGAACGGCATCATGAGCAGGGAAATGACTATGCGGCGGCGACGGGTCACCGGCCGACTCGCCTTGTCGGGATCGAGGAGTCGCTCGATGCGTTGCTCCAGAGTGCCGCCCGTCATGGCGACATCGCGCGAGCCGACACTCGAACGGTCCGCCAGCGACAGTAACAAAGCCGCATATGCCGCGCGATCTGACATGGCTCCCGCACCAGCGTCGTCGCTCACCTGTTCTTCCAGCAGCATCAAATGCCGCGGAAGGATCCATGCCAGCGGATCGAACCAGAAAAATGCACGGTAGAGGCGCGCAGCCAGCCTGAAATAGAAATCGCCATTCGCCACATGCTTGGACTCATGAGCGATCACCGCCCTGCGTTTCGCCGTGCTCCAGCCAGCTGAGTCCGCGGGCAACAGGACAGTAGAACCGAAAGTCACCGGCGAAAGAATGTCGATACCCGATCGTACATGCAGATCCGGCGCGTCCGTCAATGTGAGCGACACAGCTCGGCGCGCGACCTGCCAGCCGCGACACAGACTCACCAGCTCACGCAGAAACATTACCGCGGCGACCGCAAGATAAAACACTCCGCCGCGGTCATGCCATTCGACGCGGCTCACGGCATTGATCAATTCCGTTTGCAGCGGCATCGATTCGGGCAAGCGGGCGCCGGATGCCAGTAACGGCAGGCATAGCAGCGCTAGAGGCATGAGGAGCGCCGCTATGAGAACCACGCGCCATATCGTGAGTTGCAATTGAGGATCGCGCGGACGTAACACCGCTACGGCGATCCACACGACGAATGCCAGCGCGAGAGATCGGGTCGCCGCATCGATGAACAATGCGAACATGCTTCACTCCGTCCGCTTCGCCCGGGCTTTCGCCTTTGCGGGCTGTTGCGCCTCGGCGATGCGCTCGGCCAGACGATCCAGGGTGCGCCGGTCCAGCATCTTCGCGTCGACCATGCCGACGAGTACCTCGTCGAGCGATCCCTCGCAGATACGGTCCACTATTCGCTTGACCGCCCTCGCCGCCACTCGCGCCCGGCCTTCACGAGCGCGGAAAATGAAAGTCCGCTCGTTGACCGTGTGCGTCACGTATTCCTTCGCTTCGAGACGGCGCAGCACCGTGCGCACGGTGACTTCTTTCAAATCCCCACCCAGCAGCGCCCTCGCCTGTTCGGCAGTCAGCGGCCCATGCGCCCAGAGCAACTGCATGACGCGCTGCTCGAGAGGACCGCCCTCCGGTTTGGTCAGTTTCATCGAAGTGCTACCGTAAGTAATGCTACAAACCGTAACACACGAATCGCGCGGTGAGCAAGAGCGACGTGCTCGACATGCCGCGCCACTCTTTGTTTTATCTCACGCCTTGTGCAAGAGGTGGCGCGACGAAGTGCGCCGGTGAGGATAAGACGCTACGTTCGCGGCGCCTTGCAATTGTCCGGCTACATCGCATGGAAGATCGGAGGCCTCCCGTAGGGCACCCGCGAAGCAAAGAAGCCTCCGTGCGGCGGCACCAGTCAAGCATTTGTCGAACTGTGCTAATGTTCATTTATACTATCAATGAGATGTCGCGGGACCGATCCATGATTGCAACGAATCCCCGGGACGTGCGCACGCAGCTGGGGCGCAACCTGACCCATGGCATGCTCGATGCGCTCGGGCGCACCATCGTCATCGGCGAATACGAGAATCGCGTGTTCCCCACGGAGGCGGAACTCGCCAAGCAACACGGCGTCAGCCGATCGGTGACGCGGGAAGCGGTCAAGATGCTGACCGCGAAAGGCCTGCTCAGCGCGCGCCCCCGCCAGGGCACCATCATCCAACCGAGCACATCGTGGAATCTATTCGACACGGATGTACTGCGCTGGCTGCTCGAGCGTAAATTTTCAGTCGAGCTGCTGCGGCATTTCAACCAGCTGCGCGTCGCCATCGAACCGGAAGCTGCGGCGCTCGCCGCGGTCAACGCCGACAATGCCGAACGCAAGGCGATCAGCGATGGGCTCGCCCGCATGCAGGCAGCGGAGGAAGGCATGGACAACGCGCTGGAAGCCGATATCGCCTTTCACGTCGCTATCCTGAAAGCCTCGAGGAATCCGTTCTACCTTCAGTTCCAGGATGTGGTCAGCACGGCATTGCGCACCTCGATCCTGTTCACGAATCGCATCAAGGGTCGCTCCGCCAGCGTCGAAGCGCACACCGCGGTGAGGGACGCCATAGCGAAACAAAATCCCGATCGCGCGCGTACCGCCATGAGAAAGATCATCAGCGACGTCCTCGACCTGATGGACACCGTACAGTTGGAAAAGAAATCCGCCGGCAGCAAGAAATCCGCGAAGAAATAGCGATCGCCAGAAGGAATGGCGGGCGCCGCGAATAACAGCCGAGCCTGCGTGTCGCTATGATCAATGACTGTCGCGCGGCAAGCCGGCGGTCTGCGCAATACGCTGATACTTCACTGCCGGTTCGAGAACCGCTCCACCGTCGAACTGCCCGGTGAGCGAGCGATGGATTTCCTGCCACGGAGTCTGCGACTGCGGATGTGCGTAGCCGCCTTGCGCATCGAGTTCCAGACGCCGCCGAGCGATCTCCTGCACATCGACGAGCATGTTGACTTCGCGACGCTTGAGATCGATGCGGACGCGGTCACCCGTGCGCAGTAACGCAAGTCCGCCACCGACCGCAGCTTCCGGCGCCGCATTGAGAATCGATGGCGATCCAGACGTGCCGGATTGACGGCCGTCACCGATACATGGCAACGCATCCACGCCAGCGCGGATGAGCGCAGCGGGAGGTCGCATGTTCACCACCTCCGCGCCACCGGGATAACCGATCGGACCTGCGCCGCGGATCACCAGCAAGGTGCGCTCATCGATATCCAAGGCAGGATCGTCGATACGCGCGTGATAATCCTCGGGGCCGTCGAATACGACAGCGCGCCCTTCATAGGCCTCGGGATCGCTCGGGTCCGAAAGGAAGCGCGCCCTGAACTGCGCTGAAATCACACTGGTCTTCATGACCGCCGAATCGAACAGGTTGCCGCGCAGGACAGTGAGCCCCGCTGCCACACGCAATGGCCGATCGAAACGGCGAATCACCGCTTCGTCCTGTATTTGCGCGGTCGCGCAATTCTCTGCGATGGTCAGACCATTGACAGTGAGCGCACCGGGCTCGATCAGTTCGTTACGCAGCAGCTCGCCTACCACAGCCGGAACGCCGCCCGCTCGATAGAAATCCTCGCCGAGATATTCCCCCGCAGGCTGCATGTTCACCAGCAGCGGCACATCCTGTCCGTGCGCCTGCCAATCATCGAGCGTCAGCTCGACACCCATGTGCCTCGCGATCGCATTGAGATGAATGGGCGCGTTGGTCGATCCGCCCAGCGCCGAGTTCACGCGAATCGCGTTGAGAAAGGCGGCGCGCGTAAGAATGTCGGATGGTTTTCGATCTGCGTGCACCAGTTCGACGATCTGTCGACCGGTGCGCCACGCGCATTCCTGGCGATCGCGATGAGGCGCTGGAATCGCAGCCGATCCCGGCAGCGACATGCCCAACACCTCGGCCAGCGAGTTCATCGTGGTCGCGGTGCCCATCGTGTTGCAGAAGCCCGTCGATGGCGCCGACGATGCGATCAGCTTCACGAAGCCTTTGTAGTCGATGTCTCCGGACGCAAGCAGGCGACGTGCTTTCCACACGATCGTGCCCGATCCGGCCCGCTCTTTGCCGTGCCAGCCATTGAGCATGGGCCCGACCGACAGCGCGATGGCGGGAATGTTCACGGTGGCCGCTGCCATCAGGCACGCAGGCGTGGTCTTGTCGCAGCCGATGGTCAGCACCACGCCGTCGATGGGATAGCCGAACAACGTCTCCACCAGACTCAGGTAGGTGAGATTGCGATCCAGCCCCGCCGTCGGTCGCTTGCCCGTCTCCTGGATGGGATGCGTCGGGAACTCCAACGGAATGCCGCCTGCATCGCGAATGCCCTGCTTGACGCGCTCCGCCAGCACCAGGTGATGACGATTGCACGGCGACAGGTCGCTGCCGGTCTGCGCAATGCCGATGATGGGCCGGTCGCCCTGCAGCTCTTCGAGCGACAGGCCGTAATTGAGGTAACGCTCCACGTACAGGGCGGTCATGTCGGGATTCGCCGGGTTGTCGAACCACGCCCTGGATCGCAACTGCTCGCGGGGCTTGCTCCTCGCACTCATCGTTTCACTCCGTCGTCACGCCGGCCTGAGGGCTGGCCGGAATTTCCGGCGAGTTGATCTTACCGGCATTCCAGGCTATAAAGAATATATATCAGATAATTAAAAATAAGCCTTGCTCGAACCCGGTCTGCTGCAACCTGTCGCGGATGCGCTGTGCGGTCGCCGGCTCGAAACCGCGGCTCACGAACTGTAGACTCGGCGCATGCAATCGAAACAAGACCATGGGCAGCGATTCGTTCTGGGGGATTGGGGCACCAGCCGCCTGCGACTGTCGCTGGTGGAAAACGGCATCGTGGCGGACAGCCGCGAAGGGCCGGGCATCGGCGTATTGACCGGAACTGTCGCCGCCACCCTTACCGCAACGATTGCACCGTGGCTCGATACCGGTAAGGAGCTTGAGGTGCTGCTGTCCGGCATGGTCGGCTCGCGCAACGGCCTGCTCGAAGTTCCTTACGCGACTGCTCCGGTTGACATATCTACCTGGAGCAAATCGTCCGCGCACACACAGTTGCGGGGCATGAACATTACGATAGCTACCGGGCTGCGCACGGGCGAACAGGAGGGCGCGCCGGATGTCATGCGTGGCGAAGAGACGCAAATCTTCGGGGCCATGCAGATCGACGCCACGCTCGCCACAGGCTCGCATCTGCTGGTGCTGCCCGGCACGCACTGTAAATGGGTTTTCGTCAACGACGGCGCCATCACTCGCTTTCGCACGGCGCTGACCGGCGAAGTCTATGCGCTGCTTCGCGAGCACTCGACTCTGCTCAGAGCGGGTAAGCTCGATGGAGACATCACAGCGGATACGGCCGCGGGATTCGATGCCGGCATGAAGCGCAGCACGCATCTCACCGAAGGCCTGCTCGCCGCGCTTTTTGAAACACGAACCGCGCAATTACTCGACCAGCGCTCGCGCGCCTGGGGATCTGGATTCCTGTCAGCACTGCTCATCGGCTACGAAGTGGCGGCATTGAGTCCCACTTATTCCGCCGCCGGAGGCGTAAGCATCATCGGCGACCAGGCCCTTGCCGCCAACTATGCCCGCTTGTTTACAAATCGCGGCACACCGGTTCGGCTGCTGAACGGAACGGATTGCGCGATGACCGGCTTGCGTTGGCTACGCCGCTACTCGAAGGAGAACTGAACATGTCACTGAACCTGCAGTTGCAGCAAGGTTCGCCGCCCATCGTCGCCATCCTGCGCGGGGTGCGTCCAGACGAAGTCGTCGAGATCGGCCTCGCACTCATGGACGCCGGCATCCGCATGATCGAAGTGCCGCTGAACTCCCCGCAGCCGCTGGTGAGCATCGAACGTCTCGTCGGCGCTGCAAGCGAGCAGTCACTGATCGGCGCCGGCACCGTGTTGACGGCGGCGGATGTGGACGCCGTCGTGTCGGCAGGTGGCCGGCTGATGGTGTCGCCGAATACGAATCCCGCGGTGATCTCGCGAGCGCTGGAAAAAGGCATGGATGTATTGCCCGGCGTAATGACGCCGACGGAAGCCTTTGCCGCAATCGCTGCCGGCGCATCCCATATCAAACTGTTTCCCGGCAGTGCTGTCGGGCCTACTTATCTACGTGCATTACGCGATGTGCTGCCGCGAGATTGCCGCGTGTGGGCAGTCGGCGGCACGAGCGTATCGAATCTTCGCGACTGGCTGGATGCCGGCGCCACCGGCATCGGCATCGGCGGTTCATTGTATCAACCCGGCATCGGCATCGACGATCTGCATGCCCGTGCCGCGGCGCTCGTCACTGCATGGAACAGCATTGCGGCGAAGTCCCGCTGACGCGAAAAATAACGCCGCACCGACGTTGCGTATCGCCGAGCCGTTGTGGGATACGGACGGCTGACTCATCAACTGCACCCGAACTGACAACGGCGTGAAACGTCTCACGCCGACATCCAGCACAGAAGAACAATCATGCAGCTCACCACGCTCGACATCGTCATCGTCATCGTCTACGCCATCGGCCTGTTCGCGCTGGCCCAGTGGGTATCGCGCGATCGGGGAGGCGCCAAGAAAGACTCCACCGAGTACTTTCTCGCCTCCAAGACTCTGCCCTGGTGGGCCATCGGCGCCTCGCTGATCGCCGCCAACATTTCCGCGGAACAGATCGTCGGCATGTCGGGCTCGGGTTATGCCATCGGCCTCGCCATCGCGTCTTACGAATGGATGGCGGCGCTGACGCTGATCATCGTAGGCAAATGGTTCCTGCCCATTTTCCTGCACAACAAGATCTACACCATGCCGCAGTTCCTGGAACAGCGGTACGGCACGAAAATCCGCACGCTGATGGCGGTGTTCTGGCTGGGGCTATATATTTTCGTCAACCTGACTTCCATCATCTGGCTCGGCTCCATCGCGGTTACCAAGGTCGCGGGCGTCGACCAGAACGTTGCGCTGGTGTGCCTGGGCGTGTTCGCCCTGCTCTATCAATTGCGGGGAGGATTGCGCGCGGTGGCGATGACCGACATCGTGCAAGTGACGCTGCTGGTGCTCGGCGGTTTGCTCGTGTCAGGCCTCACACTGAGCAAGATCGGCGACGGCGCGGGAATCCTTGCGGGCTTCCGCACGCTCGCGGCGAAGGCGCCCGATCACTTCCACATGATCCTCGACCGCAGCAGCCCGTACTACAAGGATCTCCCCGGCATCTCGGTACTGATCGGCGGCATGTGGATCGCCAACCTGAGTTACTGGGGCTTCAATCAATACATCATCCAGCGCGCACTCGCGGCGAAGAGCCTCGCGGAGGCGCAGAAAGGCGTGATGTTCGCGGCATATCTCAAATTGCTCATGCCCGTCATCATCGTGCTGCCCGGCATCGCCGCCGTCATGCTCGCTCCCGATCTCGCCAAGCCCGACGAAGCTTATCCAACCATGATGCGCCTGCTACCGGCGGGCATCGCCGGGCTGGTATTCGCCGCGCTCATCGCGGCCATCATTGCGTCGACCGCTTCCAAGATCAATTCGATTGCGACCATCTTCACGCTGGACGTTTACAACCAGCTCGGCGCACCTAAGAGCGAAGCCCGTCTCGTTGCCGTGGGCCGCATCACCGCGGTCGTCGCCATCGTGCTGGCGATTGCGACCGCGCGACCGCTACTTGGCAGCTTCGACCAGGCCTTTCAGTACATCCAGGAATACACCGGTTTCTTCACGCCCGGCATCGTCGTCATCTTCCTGCTCGGCTTGTTCTGGAAACGAGCCACGGAACTCGGCGCGCTCGCCGCGACCATCGGCTCATTCGCCGCATCGATCGCCTTGAAGGCGCTGTGGCCCGAACTGCCTTTCATGGACCGGATGGGCCTCGTCTTCCTGCTCGCATCGGTGCTCGCAGTCGCTGCATCGCTGCTGCGGCCTGCACAGGCTGCGTCGAACACGATCGAGATGATCGGCGTCAACTTCCGCACTTCGCCTGCGTTCAATATCGGTTCGGTCGGTGTGATCCTGGTGCTGATCGCGCTGTATTCGGCCTGGTGGTGATAGCGTCTGCAACCGACCGCGCCTCGATATGTTCAGTCGAACCGGAAACAGCAAACGCGAGTTCCTGTCGTCAACACGATGAGCGCGGAGATCGCCAGTCAACCCCGACGATTCAGCAGAAATCGAGAATTCGCTACTCGCTTCTCGTCATGGCATTGACAAGGTCTCGCAGAGACTGGGATCGTATGGTCGGCGGAACAAAATAGGGAACGCGAGGCGGAGGGATCGACCGGCGATCAGACCATCTTGTGTAACTCTGCCGCTCATCGCAGGCGGATGCGCACGCCTCTTGGCATGAGATCGTGCGCGATAGGAAGATTGCCGGCTGGATTTTCCGTTTGCGCCGAGAAGCGCGCATTGGAATCATGGAAGCGATCGGTAGCGTATGACGACCCCGCGACGGAACAGCGGCTCCTGCGCCGCCTGCAAAGGATTGTGATGAACCTGCGAACCGCGCTCGCGATATCCCTAGCGGCTTTTTACTTAATCTTCCGTATCGGCCGCCGAGACGGTGAGCTACTCATACGACGTATTCGGACGCCTGAAGACGGCACGCATCGCCGGCGGCCCGGCAAACGCCGTCGAACGCGCTTTCAAATACGATTCGACCGACAACCGCATTGGCCTTCAGGTGTCGGCTTCGTGGAGCAGCGATACGGTGACCATCGCTCCACCGAACGGCGTTGCCAACGCCACCTCCGCGGGCGTCGTCCTGGGCGTCAAAATCAGCGGACCGCCTTTTTTCACCGGCACGGTGACGTTCACCGAGAATGGAAATTTCCTCGGCTCCGCACCCGTCAGCGACGGCCAGGCCGGCGTGTTTCCGCAAGGCTTCACACTCGGCGCTCACACGATCACCGCCACCTATTCCGGCGATGGTGACAACCCGCCGCGCTCTTTCACGTTCACCGTCAAAGCAAGGAAAACCAAGACGGACAGCCGAGGTCGCGATACCTTACTGGACCGCGGACAGTAGCCAAAGATGCCGGATCTGCTGAACAAGAGTCTATCTGTGCACGGCGCCGCGATCATCTGCGTCTACTGGATCATGGCATTCGCTATTCCCTTCATGATCGTCGACCCGGAGGTAAGACCCGGCCCGTGGGGTTGGTGCCTCTTTGCCGCTCTGATCGGGTACGGTGGATACTCGGGGTTCAGGGCCTACAGGCGCGGATGGAAAGCCAGGTTCATTCTAAGAATCGTGATTCCAGCAGCACTGTTCGTGACGGCCTCGGTCATTATTGCAGCATTCAAGTGGTTCTAGGCCGGCGGGGCATGGATTCGAACAGGCTTTGATTGCCCCGAACGCAAGGTCGACACCGGTCCGCTGTCGAGACTGGGCAGATATGCGAAGCCTGCCGGGAAATCCATCAAACCGAGAAGGACAGCTAGCGTGGCGATACTTTGCTGGATCGCGACGGCGGTTTCGGTAGAGGTCGAGAGAGAGGCAGGCAGCGGTTTGCGCCGATAAGGGCCTGGCAGCGCCCGGCTACACGAATGCTATGCTATGCGTCATCGCAACGCACGGATCAGTTGCGACCAATAACACAGCGACGCAAGCCGGCAAAATCAATGGAAGAAGACGCATGCATATCGCCATCCTCACCTTCGAAGGTTTCAACGAACTCGACTCTCTAATCGCTCTGGGCATCCTCAACCGGGTAAAAAAGCCGAACTGGCATGTCTCGATCGCCAGTCCCACCACGCGCGTTCGATCGATGAACGGCATCGTGCTGGAGGCCCAGGCATCCTTGCAGGATGCCTCCGAGGCCGATGCGGTGATCATCGGCAGTGGAATGAAGACGCGTGAAATCGTTGCAGACGCAGCGCTGATGAAACAGCTGCGGTTCGATCCGTCTCGGCAACTGCTTGGCGCACAGTGCTCCGGCACACTCGTAATGGCCAAGCTAGGACTGCTTGGCGGTGTTCAGGCGTGCACGGACACGACCACGAAACCCTGGGTAGAAGAGAGCGGCGTCACAGTCATCAATCAACCCTTCGTCGCCAAGGGCAACGTGGCTACTGCGGGTGGATGCCTGGCCTCGCAGTACCTGGCGGCTTGGGTCATTGCGAGGCTCGAAGGCGTCGATGCAGCTCGCAGCGCCCTGCACTACGTCGCTCCCGTTGGTGAAAAGGATGCATACGTCTCGCGCGCGATGCGAAACGTCATGCCGTTCCTGGATGGGAATTTCACCACCACGCTGGATTGGTTGAATGTCCGCGAGGTGGAAGAGCCCATCGTCCTTTTCGACTAGCGCACTCTCGGACCCACCCCGCGCCAGCGAAGCGCTGTGCTGAATGCCAGGAACATCAGCAACAGCGCGTCCGACGAGCCACCGCCGCCCCCACCGCTCAGTGCGTTGCCGGGCGCCGGTGACATCATCGATGTACCCGGATCGGTGGGCGTCGTGGTGACAGGCGTCGTCGGCGTAGACGATGTGGGTGGCGGTGTCGTAGTCACCGGTGTCATTGGCGCAGGCGTCGTGATAACGGGTGTGGGCGTAGTCGTGGCCGGCGGATTCGCCGCACCGGCCCAGAACGATTGCAGTAGCGCCACCTTGTCCTGCCTCACGGTCGTCCAATCGTCGTTGAGGATTCCACCGGTGTCGCCGCTGTTGGGATTCCACGACCAGTAGAACACGTCGCGCAGGTCTCGCTGCTTCAGGTAAGCGAACAGCGAGTCCTGGAACGTTTTGTCCCTGGGGTCGCCTGCTCCGTACTTGCCGCCTGTTTCGCCCAACACCACGGCATAGCCTTGCTTCTGCACGTCGCCGAAGTGGCTGTTCCAGATCGCAGGCATGTTGCTGGGGAAATCGGCGGCGGAGAAATACGATTGATTGAACACGTCGGGCCCGTAGACGTGTGGCGAGAGCACCAGTCGGTCGGGTGGAATGTTGAGGGGCGAACACATCTGCGGGTTGATGTTGCCACCCCACCAGATGCCGCTGTTCACTGTCGTGCAGGCCGAGCCGTCGCCGACGCCTTCCACGAAGATCAGCGCTTGCGGCGCAACTGCCAGCACTGCGGCCGCCGCCCTCTCAGCCGCGGAATTCCAATCCACCGCGGCATTGCCGCTGCCCCAGCGAGCGGCGCCGTAAGGCTCGTTCTTGAGATCCATCCCGAGGAAGTACCGGAAATCCTTGTAGCGGCCGGCCACGAACTTGAGGTCCGCGATCCATTGCGCTTCCGTGTAGCCGTTGATGTACCACAGCGGCGAAATAGCGTTGCAGTCGGGGCGATGATGATCCATCAGGAAATACATGCCGCGCTTCTCGAGTTCGGCGGCGAGTACATCGAGCACCTGCACGCTGCTCAGTCCCTGCAATGTCGGGTTCTTGCTGTAGTCGATCGAACTGGTAAGCACGCCCTGCAGCGTGGCGGGACAGAAAGGTATGCGCACGGCGTTGAAGCCGATGGTTTTCATCTGGTCCAGCATGTCCGTCATCTTGCGGGCCCAGAGACCATGGACGACGCGTGTATCCGTCTCGGCGCCGAACCAGTTGACTCCCTGGATGGTGACGCGATTGCCTTGCGCGTCGTAGATATGTCCTGAGGAGACCTGCAGTGCCGACACAGCGGCACTCGCTAGCAGCGCCATCCAGACGAACAGCATGCGGGCGGCGAGACTGAAGTGAATACCTGGTCGCTGTGTGCGCATGCCATCATCCTCCGTGTGACTCTTATCAGAGTTCGGCATGCTTCTACGTTCGGATGCGCCGCGACGAGTCTGAAAGACCTGGAAGCAGCAGTTTCTTCGCTACAGCTGTCCTGCTGCAGCGACACGAGTCTGCGAATGGCGTCGTCTGCGCGAAGCGAACAGCGATCAGAACGAGTACGCGAACAGCTTCGGAATCTCACCGGTGCAGCCAGCAATCGCTTCGCACCCGCGCCGCGTAGCTCCTCATCGAACCGTAACCCCACACCACTACTACGGGGTAAACCTCGTTGTGAACGGCTCCGAGCATGTCGCGTTCGCGGTCGCCGATCATGACCCTCGCTGCTGGATCGAGAGCGGCACTTCGCAGCGCATGCGCGATGAGTTCGCATTTATCGCAAAGACGTCCATCGAGCTCGCTACCTCTTCGTCCGACGGCGGCATGCCGGCCCGATTCAATGCATGCTGGATGCAAGCAACGATGCCGGGGCGGGAGTCGGTGAGGGTACCGTCGAGGTCGAAGAGGAAGTTCATGGGGAAGTAAACAGCATTGGGCGACGCGTGGCCGATACTCCCGCCACCGTTACCCGCCAGAACACCCGCCAATCATCCCGCCAAAACGGCCGCCAAATGCTCCCACATCAACTGCTAAATCATTGCAAAATAACGAATATCTTGTATTATTGATGGCGCCAATCTACCCGCCATCCAGGGCGACAAAATGCACGTCACTGCTGCTGAACCGTACCTGCCCGACATTCTCTCCGATCGCCTGGAGACCCTAGCCGTAGAACTTCCGCTCGCGGCAGGGCAGTTCTCTGGACGCCTGGCGACGCGAGTGCGCCTGGCTGTAGGCGAACTCGTACGCTCGATGAACTGTTACTACTCGAACCTCATCGAAGGCCACGACACTCATCCGCACGACATCGATCGCGCGCTCGCTTCAGATTATTCGGCCAATCCCCAAAAGCGAGCGCTGCAAGAGGAGGCTCGTGCGCACATTGAAGTGCAGCGGATGATCGATTACGGCCAGACGCCAAAAGTCTCCCCGCTGTCGCTCGAATACATCCTGTGGACGCATCGCGAGTTCTGTTCGCGGCTACCGCCGGAGCTGCTGTTGGTTGAAGATCCTAAGACCGGAAAGAATCTGTCGGTTATCCCCGGTGAACTGCGCACGCGCACGGTGGCCGTGGGCATCCACGTTCCACCGCCGCCGGAAGATCTGCCTGCATTCATGGCGCGCTTCGAAGCAGCCTACAGGTCGGACAGCAAATTGAAGCAGTTGGTGAGCGTCGCCGCCTCTCATCATCGCCTCGCGTGGATCCATCCTTTCCTGGATGGCAATGGTCGCGTCGCACGCTTGATCTCGCACGCCATACTCAAGGAACTGGGCATCGGCTCGACGCTTTGGTCCGTGTCACGCGGTCTTGCCCGATCTGTCGACGCCTACAAGACAAACCTCATGGCTGCCGACGAACCTCGGCAGGGCGACCTGGACGGTCGAGGCAATCTGTCACGCAAGAATCTCATTACGTTCTGCGAATACTTCCTCACACAGTGCCTGGACCAGGTGCGCTTCATGGAACTGCTGCTTGCCCCGGCATTGTTGAGCGATCGAATTCAACAGCAGGTGCTCGAAGAAGAGCGAAAAGGCATCCTCGCAAACGGTTCGCATCGGCTGATGCGTGCGGCGCTGGAGA
>JBEVKB010000120.1:0-11972 GCA_040509875.1 Steroidobacteraceae bacterium
GCCGCGTTTGCCTTGACGAATCTGTCGCCCCGTCCAATCCAGCAACTGCAGATAGTCTTTGAGCGTGAAAGGCAAATAGGGAGGCCGGTGGGCGTCTTCTTTGAAAGGCAATAGATTGAGTCGTGGACTCTCCATTGGATGGGTGTCCAAGGGGCGCTTCTGACTGGGTGCCGTTATCCGAGGGCAAGATATGCGCCTCAAGCCTTGGTGGCGATAACCACATCCTGAAAGCTCACATACTGCGGCCGACCGCACCATGATCCATAGCGGATCGGCGCTCGAAACTCCATGCCCGCTTTCTTCCACGCATCGATAACAAACGCTTCCGGATATGCCATGCCTTCCTCCGGGCGTTGTGCATCGATGGTGCGATAGCCATCGCGGACGTGCTCGAAGTTCAGCTTGCCTTTCTTCTCGGCGATTAAGGCCAGCGATTCGACGTTTAGAAGAAAGAACGTGCCCAGGCATCGCCCTGCTGGCTTCAACACGCGCTGGATCTCTCTCATGTACTGCTCGACATCCGCGGGGAACATGTGAGTGAATACCGATGCAAGCAGAACGACGTCGAAGGTGCCGTCCGGGTAGGGAAAACGAAACTCCGACGGCTGGTATTTGCCCTTTGGGTTGTAAGGACCGTTCTGAATGTCGGCGACCCTGAACTCGAAGTTCGGGAAGCGGCGGCCGATGTGCCGTTTGCACCAATCGATCGCCGCGTGCGATACATCGAAGCCCTGGTAGCGACCCGCGGCATCCAGAAAGCGAGTCAATGGAACTGCAATCCTCCCGGATCCGCAGCCCACATCCAGAATGGCCTGATGCGGCTGGAGTTCGGCAAGTTCGACCAGATAGCTGCGAAACTCCTCTCCCACTCGCTCGTAATCGCCACCGACAAATTCCTGCAAGGCGACAGGGGGCACCATTGGTCCGTCCGGCGCCGCGCCGGAGTCGCCGTTACGAAACATCTTCAGTACGCGATTCAACATCTAGAGCATCCTTTCTCTGTGGGCACAATTCTCAAGTCGACCCCAACGGGCTCGATAGGCCGCGGATGTCGAGTGACGACGGGCACGGAAGTATTCCCCGCCAATCGCTGCGAGACGAATTTTAGCGTGCTTGGCTATCGCCTGGGCCGGCGCGTAAGGCCATAGCCAAGAGCAAACAGAGACCCCCGTCTCATCCCGCGAACCACGGCGCTCTGGTGCACACCCCATGGCACGCAACCTGCTTCATCCCCTGTGTCCCAGCTCCGCACGCCAAAAAACCGACGCGCGCGAGAGCCCCAGTCACAGGAGTCGCCCATGTTCGAAACGCTGCCCAACCCTTCACTCGAGATGGTGCTGATCGCCGGTCGGGCGCTGCTGTTGCTGGGGGCGTTCTGGATATTCGCGCTGGCGTTCATTCGCTGGCGCCGGTCCGATGACCTGGCCAATCGCGCGCTGCATGCGTCCATCGAGCGGACCTTCGCCGAAGTGCGCAGCCTGCACGAATCAATCAGTGTCATGAACGCGAGAATCGAAGCGCTGTCGGAACGTGCCGAACTCGACTCGCGCATGGCTCCAAGTTCGACGGGCAATTCACAGCGTGGCTATGACATCGCTACACGCCTGGCGCGCAACGGCGCGGACGTCAACGAGATCGTCGCGAACTGCGGCATCACTCGCCATGAAGCAGAGTTGCTTCTGCGTCTTCACGGCACGCACAAACAAGCTCCACAGCAGCAGTCTCGCATGCCAGCTGAATCGGCACGCGCGCCAGTTCCCCGTCAGCCGGAGCGTTCGCAGATCGAAGAAGAACGAGAAATGTTGACGCGTGCACCGGCGCCGCAGATGGGGCGCAAGCGCGGATCGTTGTTGAGCGTGGTCGGCTGAACGGCGCTCAGCCGTTCACCTTCACTTCCGGCTTCTTGCCCGCCACCGCCCACGCGAACGCCAGCACATGAGCGACGGCAACGAACAGTTCGCGCGGAATTTCACGGCCAAGTTCGATGCGCGAGAGGGTGACGGCGAGGGCAGCATCTTCCTGCAGCGGCACTTTGTGCTCGCGAGCGGTTTCGACGATGCGTTCGGCAACCAGGCCGCCGCCTTTCGCGACGACGCGCGGTGCGCCGTTGCCGTTGTAATGCAGGGCGACGGCAAGCGGAATTCGCGGACGCTGTTCGTTCATGCACGCACATCCAGTAAGCGTGTGGGTCGTGGGCCGGCGTCGCCGGCAGGCATTCCATGCAGACACACGATGCGTTCGACCTCGAGGCCGGATTCGCGCAGCATGCTTTCCAGTTCGAGGCGGCGAGCGGCGAGCGTGTCGACGATCAGCGGCGACTCGGCCCGCAGCTGCACGCCGATGCGATGGCCAGTCAACGTCACCCTTGCGTGCAGAGCGCCGATCGCCCCGAGATCCAACGCCGCTTCGACACTCCACGATTGGTCGCCGTCGTCTGCCGACTGCCGGCGTGAGCCGTCGCGTTCGAAACGTAAGCGCACCATCGCCGCACGATCGTCGTGCCGCACCGGCAGTTCGACGAGGAACGACTGCGTCGGTGTGTCCTGCGATGCATTCGCGACCTGCACCGTCGTCAGCCGCGCGATAGCTCCGTCGACCTGGCGAGACAATTCATTCATCTGTTGTGACGAGGTATCGAGCAGCGACAACGTCGCCGGTGCTGCCGGCAACGCGGCTAACGGTCCGTGTGCGCTGGGCAATGGCGCCGGTGCGCTTGTATCTGTCATTGCCGCTGCGGGGCGTGCGCCGAGCTCAGTGAGCGCGCGACTCAATTGCAACATCAAGGATTTCAGATCCGTCCGGGCGGCGGCGGCAGATTCGGCACGATCGCCGCTCGCCAGCGACGATTCCAGAAATATGCCCGAGCGTCGCACTGCCTGTTCGAGTGCCTTGGGATCTCCGAGCGATGCAGTGTCGGGCAGCGCCTGCCATAGGTTGGCCGCCGCTTGCATGACGGATCGTGGCAATGAAACCGCGTCGCTGCCGGAGCGCGCGATGAAGCCGAGATTCGAAGACAACAGTGCGGGGCTCGCCTGCTTGGGCAAGTACCGACGCAACGCATCCGCTTTGAGTTCGCCATCCGGCGATTCGATCGCCGCTCCAGCGACAGTTTCGAGTGCGAGCACCGGGCTGGTCCGCAGCACCCGCACTTGCAACTGCTCGCCTTCAGCCGGTCCGGAGCCCGCGCCCGAGGCGATTCTCGCCGGATATCGCGAGTTGCCGATATCCAGGAATAACTGCCCAGTGGTCGCATCGCGCACGGCCACGGCCTGCATCAACGCTCCGATGCGCCATTGCGCCAGCATGCCGGGCGCAGTCGCGACAGGCGTGTTGGGTCGGGGCGTGACGACTTCGAGGCGCATGGCGGGGGGCGGAGTGTCTACCGTGACATGGGTCACTCATTTAACGGCAGCCAGCCCAGGGTCTTTAGGCAAATCAACGAACGCACCTCACCAAACGGCGTCGCCATTCGTCGCGGGCGGTATCGGCGGTTTCCTTAACGCAGCCATCTTATTGTCATGACGAGACGTAGCTCACCTAAAGCAACCCCGCCGAATGCCGATACGCACAGCGAATCTGTGAAATCGTCGCCCCCTGTTGCAAGCGTCATGTCCATACCTGGCCCGAACGATCCGGTAGCAATGAAGACTCCGAAGCGCAAACGTGCACCCTCGGTCGCGAAAGCCGCTGTGCCCGCGGCCGTGGCCCGTGTCGCGGATACGCAGCTCCTGGAAACCATTGTTGCCGAACGCGAGGCGGACCTGGATGCGACCATGCCGGTGCCGGCGTTGGTTGAGCCTGAAGCCAGCGCCGTTGCGATCGAAACCGCGCCTGTGGACAAAGCGCCCGAGCCGATCGTCACCCTGCCTTCGAATTCCGCCGTGAAAGATGCCGCTGCCCTCAAGGCTGCGCTCATCAAGGTGGTCGGCTTGCCGGTCACGGTCTCGCTCGACGCGCGCAGTGTCGAACGTGTCGATACGGCAACATTGCAACTGCTGTACGCGTTCGTCCGCGATCGTGCCCAGCGCAAACTCGCCGTCGAATGGCTCGGTTGTCCTAAGGCGTTGATCGAATCGTCGCGATTGCTCGGCGTGCACACGATGCTGGGACTGCCGGCTGTGGGTGTCGCATGACGCGCATCCTGGCAGTAGACGATTCTCCTTCCATGCGCGAGATGGTGCGCCTGGCGCTGACTGCTGCCGGATTCGAAGTCACGCATGCGGTCGATGGACACCAGGCGCTGGAGATCGCACGCCAGTCGGCGTACGACCTGGTGCTCTCCGACGTGAACATGCCAGGGATGGATGGCGTCGAACTGATTCGCGCGCTGCGCGCCGAAGCCGGTTATCGCCACACTCCGATCCTGATGCTGACGACCGAAGCCTCGGCGGACCGCAAACGCGAAGGCAAGGAAGCAGGCGCGACCGGCTGGATCGTCAAGCCGTTCGATCCGGCACAACTGGTCGCCACCATGCAACGCGTGTTGAGGTAATCGTGGCGCTCGATCTTGCACAATTCCATGACGCCTTCTTCGACGAGAGCTTCGAAGCCCTCGACTCGATGGAAGCGGCGCTGCTCAAGCTCACCGTCGGTGCGCCCGAGCCGGAACTCATCGGCACCATCTTCCGCGTGGCGCACTCGATCAAGGGCGGTAGCGCCACCTTCGGCTTCGCCGACGTAGCGTCGTTCACGCACACCTGCGAAACGTTGCTCGATGAGTTGCGTGGCAATCGCATGCAGGTATCGCGCGGCATCACCGACCTGCTGCTGAAGTCGGTCGACGTGATGCGCGAGATGCTGCGGGCCGTGCAGAACAAAGAGAAGATGGATCCGCAGCGCGTGGCGGACCTGCAGTTCGACCTCGAAATCGCGATCATGCAGAAGAGTCCACCGCCCATGCCGGCGCCGGTGGCCAAACCTGCTGTCGTTCTGCAGCCTGCGGCGAACGCTGCCGTGCCGGCCGGAGCGCATCGCTGGAGAATCAATTTCCGTCCGTATCCGCAGTTGTTCGTGCACGGTAACGATCCGCTGCGCATGCTGCGTGAACTCGCCGAAGTGGGCGACCTCACTTCGAACCTCGATGCGTCGGCGCTGCCCGCATTGGAAAGTCTCGATCCCGAATCGTGCTTCTTCGCGTGGGACCTGCTGGTGATCACCGACGCCACCCGTCCGGTGATCGAACAGATTTTCGATTGGGCCGAAGGCGACTGCGACCTCAAGATTACCGACGAGACGCCACCGGCCGCACCGGTAGCTGTCGAAGTTCCGCCTGTTGTCGCCCAGGTTGTCGAAGCGGAAGAAAGCAAGGCCGCCGAGCCCGCGCGCTTGATCCTTCCCGCCGCGGATACCGTCGAAGCGCCTAAGCAGGGATTGGGCGATGGCAGCTCGATCCGCGTCAGCACGGAGAAGATCGACGAGCTGATGAACACGGTGGGCGAACTCGTCATCACCCAGTCGATGCTCAGCCAGCTCGGTGCGAAAGTATCCGGAGCGGCGGCGGAGCAGTTGCGCTCCGGCCTCGTGCAGCTCGAACGCAATATGCGCGAGCTGCAGGAAAGCGTCATGCGCGTGCGCATGTTGCCCATCAGCTTCGTGTTCAGCCGCTTTCCTCGCATGGTGCGCGACTTGAGCCAGCGCCTGGGCAAGCAGGTCGACCTGAAGATGACCGGCGAGCAGACCGAACTCGACAAGACGGTGCTGGAGAAAATCGGCGATCCGCTGGTGCACCTCGTGCGCAACAGCGTCGATCACGGTATCGAAATGCCGCACGTGCGCGCCGCGGCTGGCAAGTCGCCTGCCGGCAGCGTGTACCTGCAGGCTTATCACAAGGGCGGCAACATCACTGTCGAAGTCGGCGATGACGGCGGCGGCTTGAACAAAGACCGCATCATCGCGAAGGCGCGTGCGCGTGGACTCATCGGCCCGACCGAGACGCTCAGCGACAGCGCGATTTACGAACTGATTTTCCTGGCGGGCTTTTCCACCGCCGAACAGACCACCGATATTTCCGGCCGCGGCGTCGGCATGGACGTGGTCCGACGCAACATCAAGGAACTCGGCGGCACCATCGAGGTTCGCTCCGAGCTGGGCAAGGGCTCGCGCTTCGTCATCACCTTGCCGCTCACGCTCGCCATCGTCGATGGCCAGTCGGTATCGGTGGGCACCGAGACTTACATCGTGCCGCTGATCACCATCATCGAGTCGCTGCAACTCAAGCAGGGCATGGTCAACCGCGTCGCAGGCCAGGGCGAAGTGTTCTGGTTCCGCGATGCCTACCTGCCGGTGGTGCGACTGCATGATTTCTTCGGCGTGCAGCCGCGTACCACGCATCTGCACGAGGGCCTGATCATGGTCGTGGAAGGCGAGGGCCGTCGCGTGGGCCTGTTCGTCGACGACCTGCTCGGCCAGCAGCAGGTGGTGATCAAGTCGCTGGAAACCAATTTCCGCCGCGTCGAATGCGTGTCGGGCGCGACCATCCTCGGCGATGGCCAGGTGGCGCTGATTCTAGACATCCCCGGATTGATCCGCGCTGCGACCCAGCGGGTCGCGGCCTAACCCTTATTCAAGCAATTGAAGTACGCGCAAGTCTCATCAAGGAACCGTCATGAATGCCTTTAACCTGACCGTCAAAGCCAAACTCTTCGCCACGCTTGCCCTGACAGCCGTCGTGATGATCGCGGTCGGCGCGGTCGGCCTGTCCGGCACCAAGTCGAGCAACAAGGATCTCGATGCGATCTTCTCGAATCGCTTCATGCCCACCGGCTGGGTCGGCGCGATCGAGTCCACCGAGCGCGAACTGCTCACCAAGGCGGAGGACGTGGTCATTCGCCAGGACGCCGCGTCAGTGAAAGAAACGCTGCGCCTGCTGAAGGAAAAGCAGGCCACCATGAACGCACTGTGGGACAAGCTGCAGGCCACCGAACTTACCAGCAAGGAGCGCCAGATCGCCGACAGCTTCAGCCGCCACGGCAACGAAGTCATGTCGTTCCTCGAAGAGGCATTGCTCGCCGCACAGGCCGGCACTTACGACAAGGCGGAAAAACTGCTGATCGAGAGCGCCCGCCCGACGTACGACAAGCTCACTGGCGCATCGGAAATGCTGCTGCAGGCGCAGATCGACGTCGCACAGGAAATGCGCACCACCGCCGAGGCGGATTTCAAGCGCACCAGCGCTGTGATCGTCGGCGCCATCGTCATCGGCATCGGCCTCGCTTCGTTCCTCGGCTTCCTGCTGGTCCGCTCCATCATCAGCACGCTCAATGCGGCCGTGAACATTGCCGACCGTATTTCGGGTGGCCAATTGGGTAACGACGTGCGCGTGGACAGCAACGACGAACTCGGCCGCCTGATGGAAGCGCTCAAGCGCATGGACCTCAAGCTGGTGGACATCGTCGGCGGCGTGCGCGGCAGCGCGGACGCAGTGGGCTCGGCAGCCCGCCAGTTGTCACATGGCAATGACGATCTTTCGCAGCGTACGCAGGAACAGGCAGCGGCTCTCGAAGAGACAGCGTCGAGCATGGAAGAGATGACTGCCACTGTGAAACAGAATGCGGACAACGCACGCCAGGCGAATCAGCTCGCCGTCGGCGCGCGCGAACAGGCAGAGAAGGGCGGTTCGGTGGTGCATCGTGCGATCGGCGCGATGGGCGAGATCAACGCGTCGAGCCGCAAGATCGCCGACATCATCAGCGTCATCGATGAAATCGCCTTCCAGACCAACCTGCTCGCTCTCAACGCCGCTGTCGAAGCGGCGCGTGCCGGCGAACAGGGTCGCGGTTTCGCCGTCGTTGCGACCGAAGTTCGCAGCCTTGCACAGCGCAGCGCCAGCGCCGCGAAAGAGATCAAGGATCTCATCAACGATTCGGTCGACAAGGTAAAGGTAGGTTCCGAACTGGTCGACGAGTCCGGCAAGACGCTGTCGGAGATCATGGAGAGCGTCAAGAAAGTCACCGACATCGTGGCGGAAATCGCCGCGGCCAGCGAAGAGCAGTCGGCCGGCATCGAGCAGGTCAACAACGCCGTCACGCAGATGGATAACGTCACGCAGCAGAACGCCGCGCTGGTCGAAGAAGCATCGGCTGCCAGCAAGTCGATGGAACAGCAATCGGCGACCCTGGTCACGCAGATCGGCTACTTCCGTACCGGCATCGATACGCCGGTGCATCAGCCTGTCGTGCATCACATGGTTGCTCCGATCGAGCGTCAGCGCGTAGCGAAGCGTCCGGCGCCGCGGCCTGGAATGTCACGCGTGGCCCCGAGTGCACGACCTGCAGCAACTGCACCGACGCGAGTGCCGATGCAGCGCGCCAGCGGCGACGACAGTTCTTGGCAGGAATTTTGATAGGAGTGGCGCTTAGTTAAGCGTCATTAGTGACGGTTATTGAATGAAGAATTTCTCGCGGAGCACGCAGAGCACGCTGAGCAGAAAAGAATGAAATAGGGTCGGCATCAGATCGGATCCGACTCCTGCCATTTTTATCTTCTCTGCTCAGCGTGCCCAGCGTGCTCCGCGAGAAACTCTTCATTCGCTGGATGAACGAGAGCCATGACCATGCAAGTTGCACAATCCAAGAATGCGTCCATCCCCACCGGCTCCAACCAGGTGCTGACCTTCACGCTCGGGGAGGAAACCTACGGCGTGGATATCCTGCGCGTGCAGGAAATCCGCGGCTTTTCCCCGGTGACGCGCATTCCTCAATCGCCGGCGCACATCCTGGGTGTGTTGAACCTGCGCGGTTCGATCGTCCCCATCGTCGACCTGCGCATGCGGTTTACGTTGGAGCGTGCGGAGTACACGCCGTTGACCGTCATCATCGTGCTGTCGGTGGAGTCGGCCGTGGGTCGTCGTGACTTCGGCGTCGTCGTCGACGGCGTCTCCGATGTGATCGACGTGCCGGTGGGCGATGTGAAGCCGGCGCCTGAACTGGGCGCGCAGGTCAGTACGGAATTCATCGAAGGCCTGGCCTCGGTATCCGGACGCATGGTGATGCTGCTCGATATCGATCAATTGATCGGCAGGGACGTCACGGGAGTGACGGCTTTACCTGTCGCGGCCAACGGTTGATGGGGGAGCCACGGACCCAGTGGGCGAAGGGAGTCGATCGACTGGCAGGTTTCGCCAGGCCGCTGTGTCCACCCGCTTCGTGACCGTGGACTGCAATGCGCACTTCAGCCAACCAGATATCCGGCAATACGGCCACCGCCACGGCGGTGCCGACGGGCCCGATACTCGCTGACGCGGAATTCGATTTCATCCGGCATGTCATCGGCGAGAACGCCGGTATCGTGCTCGGTCCCCACAAGCGACAACTGGTGCAAGGCCGGCTCGCGCGACGTTTGCGCGAACTGGGGCTGAGTTCCTACGAAGCCTATTGCAATCATGTGCGCGAATCCGGCCCCGAAGAGCTGGTCGGCCTGATCAACGCGTTGACCACCAACGTCACTGCTTTCTTTCGCGAGAAACATCATTTCGAGGCGCTGGCGGAATACATGATTCCGGAGGCGCTGAAACGTAACCAGCAGACGCGCCGCTTGCGCATCTGGTCGGCGGGCTGCTCGTCGGGCGAAGAGGCATATTGTCTCGCGATGACTGCCGCTGCCTGCATGCCAACCGGCGTGCGCTGGGATCTGAAAATCCTCGCGACCGACATCGACAGCGACATGGTGTCGATGGCCCAGGGCGGCATTTATCCAATGGATCGTCTCGCCGCAGTGCCTGAAGAAAAACTGCGACGCTTCTTCCGGCGAGGCACCGGCGAGAACGAAGGCAACGCGCGCGTCAATCCAGAGATCGCGCGCCTGGTGAGCTTTCGCCCGCTGAACCTGCTGCATCAATGGCCCATGCGCGGGCCGTTCGACATCATCTTCTGTCGCAATGTGATGATTTATTTCGATCAGCCCACCAGGGAACGGTTGGTCGGCCGCTTCGGCGAGCTGCTCACGGACGAGGGTTATCTGTGTCTCGGTCACTCCGAGTCCATCCACGCCGGTACCTCGGCGTTCCGCCTCGTCGGCAAAACCATTTACCGCAAGTGCGGAAAGTAGTCACCGTGGCCTCTGACACTCTTTCGATCAACGCAGCCGTGCCGCGGGCGCTGCCGGGATTCGGCAATGTGCGACGTTATCGTAACGCCAGCGGACAGCTCATCTGCAAGCTGCTGCCCGGCGATTTCTACGTGACGCGCGAGGACGAGATCATCGACACGGTGCTCGGCTCGTGCGTATCCGCGTGCATCCGCAATCCGAAACTGAACATCGGTGGCATGAATCATTTCATGCTGCCGCGGCCCAGCGGCCATGGCAACGATACGTGGGAAAGTCTCGCCGGCCGCGCTACGCGCTATGGCTCGGCGTCGATGGAGCAATTGATCAACAGAGTCTTGAGCGCGGGCGGCACCCGTGCCGATCTCGAAGTGAAAATCTTCGGCGGCGGCCGTGTGCTGTCGACGCTGAGCGATGTGGGCAACCACAACGTGATATTCGTGCGTGAGTTCCTGCGCCAGGAAGGCTTGAAAGTCAGTTCGGAGGACGTCGGCGATACGCATCCGCGGCACGTGCAGTACTTTCCGATTTCCGGCCGCGTGCGCGTGCGTCATCTCAATTCACGCCTGGATGTGGCGAAACACGAACAGCAGTACCTGCGCGGCCTGGAGAAAGCACCGCTCGCGGGCGAGATCGACCTGTTCTGACCTCTCACCAGGAAAACAACAACGTGACCATCAGAGTCCTTGTCATCGACGATTCCGCGCTGGTGCGCAAGCTGCTCACTGAAATGCTCGGCAAGGCGCCGGGCATCGAAGTGATCGGCACTGCCTCCGATCCTTTCATCGCGCGCGAACGCATCAAGCAGCTCAACCCCGACGTCATTACCCTGGACGTGGAAATGCCGCGCATGGACGGCATCACCTTCCTGGAAAACCTGATGCGGCTGCGGCCCATGCCGGTGGTGATGGTGTCATCGCTCACCCAGCACGGCGCGGATGTGACGTTTCGCGCCCTGGAATTAGGCGCCATCGATTTCGTCGCCAAGCCGAAGATCGACGTAGCCGGCAGCCTGGTGAACTACGCGGACGAACTCATCGCCAAGGTGCAGATGGCGGCGTCCGCTCGCGTCAGCCCGCGTAGCGCTTCTCGTCCGCCGCCGGCCGAAATCGAAACTCGGCACTCGGCAGATGCGGTGTTGCCGGCGGGGAATAATCGTCGCGTGCTGCGAACGACGGATCGTGTCATTGCCATCGGGGCATCGACGGGTGGCACCGAAGCGATTCGCGAAGTGCTCGAACTGTTGCCTGCCGATGCGCCTGCGGTGGTGATCTCACAGCACATTCCAGCAGCCTTCAGCAAACCCTTCGCCGAACGCATGAATCGTTGCTCGCCGATGGCGGTGTGCGAAGCGCAGGACGGGCAGTACATCCTGCAAGGACATGTCTACATTGCTCCCGGCGACCAGCACTTGATGGTGGAGCGCGACGGCGCCCGTTACCGTTGCCGCTTGAGCGACGGCCCACCGGTGAATCGCCATCGACCCAGTGTCGATGTGATGTTCCGCTCGGTCGCGCAGAATGTCGGACCGAACGCCATCGGCGTGATTCTCACCGGCATGGGAGATGACGGCGCGCGGGGGCTGAAGGAAATGCTGGATGCCGGCGCGAGCACTATCGCGCAGGACGAAGCCAGCAGCGTCGTGTGGGGCATGCCTGGCGCGGCAGTGAAGCTCGGTGGCGCGCAACATGTGTTTCCCCTGCATCGAATTCCCAGGGAAGTGCTGCAACTCGCGGGTGACAAGCCCGCCGCGCGTGCGGTCAATTCGTGACGCGTTTGGAACGATGTGAAGCTGGCAGCCATAATAAATGTCAGCGTCGTGGAATTGATAACAGTGCCGCAGATGCGCGGGGCTGCATGTTGGTAGGGTGCAACGATCCGCCAACGGATGGCCTGCGTAGTTTTTCCCCGGTACCCGCACCATGAGCAAC
>JBEVKB010000121.1:0-24016 GCA_040509875.1 Steroidobacteraceae bacterium
CTGTCATCGACGACCAGAAGACGGAATGGTTCAGCAAGAGTGCCCCTCCGCCGCCAGAATTGCCGCTACGGTCGCGCGCCGCGCCTCAGCGACCTGGAGTAACTCACCCACTCACGCCACCGGCTGCGATACAGAGCGCACCGCCGAAGCCAATGCCGCCGCCGCCCATCGTGCGCCCAGTTGCGCCCCCTGCGACCTTCGATGTGTCGTCACCCGTGGTGCGTGAACGTACCCCGGAACGCATTCCAGCGCGTCCCGTCCCGGAGCGCAGTAGCGAACGCGCACCCGCACGCGCTTCAGGCGGCGCGCGCGGTGACGATGCGCTACTGCGCGAAATGCTGGCGTCGGCTGGCATCGTCGGCGTCGAGCCGTCCGTCGAACTGGCGCAGACCATGGGCGATATTTTGCGTATCGCGGTCTCCGGCCTGATGGAGGTACAACGCGCGCGCGAGCGTATGAAGGATGAGCTGCGCGTACGCGGTACGATTTTCAAACCGGCGCAAAACAATCCTCTGAAGTTTTCCGCCAACGTCGAAGACGCTTTCCATAACCTGCTGCTCAAGCACAATCCGGCCTACCTCGATCCGGCGCACGCCTTCGAGGATGCGTTTCATGATGTGCGGGATCATCACTCGGGCATCCTCGCGGCGTTGCGTCTCGCGTTCGAATCGATGCTGTCGCAGTTCGATCCGGCGCGCATGCAGGAGGAGTTCGACCGCCAGATGAAGAAGGGTTCGATCCTCGGCGTGCCGGTGAAGTTGCGTTACTGGGACCTGTACCGCGACCGCTATGGCGACATGGTGAAGGATGCCGACACCAGCTTCCGGCACCTGTTCGGCGACAAGTTCGCCACCGAGTACGAAGAGCAGCTGGAACGTTTGAAGTCCCAGCATCGCGACAGGGAAAAGTAAGTGTCCGGGTCGCGCGGGCGGGAGACGGTGTCGATGGAAGAATCACGCAATGAGGAGACTGTACCTCCTCGGTACCTCTCCGCCGGCGCAACGCATACGGGACTGGCGCGCGCCACGAACCAGGATGCTTTCGTCGATCGCGCAGCGGTGCATCTGTGGGCGGTGGCGGATGGCATGGGCGGACATCGCGATGGCGACGTCGCGAGCCGCATGGTCTGCGATGCGCTCGAAGGCTATGAGGGCGCACGCACGCTCGAAGCCGGCATAGATGACGTGCGCCAGCGCATGAACGAAGTCAATCAACGCCTGTATGCCGCGGCGGTTCGACCGGTGGATCCCATACAGAGCGGCAGCACCGTCGTCATGCTGCTGATCAAGGACAGCGCCTGCGCTGTGCTGTGGGCAGGCGACAGTCGTGTTTATCGACTGCGCGAAGGGCAGCTCGCGCAGCTGACGAGAGATCACACCTGGGCTTCACAGTTCAATCTCGAAGAACTGCCCGGCGCCGAGGCGGATCACTCGATCACGCGCGCCGTCGGCGGCGAATACACGTTGTTGCTGGATGTCTATCGCGACCGCGTTCGCCCAGGCGATCGTTACTTGTTGTGTTCCGACGGGTTGACGCGTGAAGTCTCAGCGCCGCAGATCGCAGTGCTGCTGGGCAAGGGGGATGCACAGACGAGCACCGCTGCTCTCATCCGAGCGACACTCAGGGCCGGCGCACACGACAACGTGACTGTCGTCGTCGTCGACGCCACTTGATGCGGGAACGATCGGCCGCGGTGGGCCGCAGCTTCCTGCTTTCCTGAAGCTGGAACCGCAGCGTGGCGCATACCGACGAAAACGATCCGGCGCCGTCGCTCGGCGACGAACGGACAGTGCGCATGCAACCTGCAGGAGCGGCAACGCTGCAATCTCCGCCGCGAAAGCCTTCGCTGACGCAGGCACGCACGCTGTTGAAGCCCGCGAGCGAGGCGCCGTCCGATGTTGATGCCGCTGAACCAGACTCCCAACCGACAAGGCGCGCTGGCCCGCCACGAGCCATTGTGGATCCAACGCAGCCGTTCGACGCGGCTCCCGCGCATCATGGGGAGTTGCAGTCGGGCAGCGTAATCAAACAACGCTTCCTGCTCGAAGCGCTCATCGGCAAGGGCGGCATGGGGCTGGTGTTCTCTGCCATCGACCGGCGCAAGCAGGAAGCTCGGGAAGCCAATCCGCGAGTCGCACTCAAGGTGCTCAACGCGGACTTCCAGCAACATGCGCAATCGTTCATCGCCCTGCAACGCGAAGCGCGCAAGGCGCAGACACTGGCGCATCCGAACGTCGTGACGGTGTTCGATTTCGATCGCGACGGCGATGCCGTCTACATGACCATGGAGCTGCTCAAAGGCCGCTCGCTCGAAACCATGGTGCGTGAAACTCGCGGCACGGGAATCGGTCGCGAGCAGGCGTTGCCCATCATCCGCGGCATCGCCGAAGGTCTGGCCTATGCGCATCGCAAAGGCATCGTGCATTCGGATCTCAAGCCGGGCAATGTCTTTGTCACCAGCGACGGCACGCCGAAGATCCTGGATTTCGGGATTGCGCGTGCGGTACCTAATGCAGCGAACGGCGAAGTGCCGGATGTGTTCGATGCCGGCAGCCTGCGTGCGTACACGGAAGCTTACGCCACCGACGAAATGGTGAACGGCATCGACCCGCATCCCGCCGACGACATGTACGCGCTCGGCATCATCGGTTACGAACTGCTCACCGGCTTTCATCCTTATCAGCGGCACAGCGCGCCGAGTGCGCACAAGCTCGATATCAAGCTCGCGCCGCTGAAAGGCGTGAAGCGCAGGGAAGCGCGGGCACTCGAACGCTGCCTGTCGTTCGATCGCAGGCAACGTCCACAGGATGCCGCGGAATTCTTGAAGATGTTTAGCGGCGTCGGCACGCTGCAGAAAACGACGCTTGCAGCCGCCGCAGTTCTAGCTTTGGTGGCCGGCTATCTCTGGTACCAGAACTATCTCGAAACCAGTCCATCGATTCCGTTCGCGAAGCTGCCGGCTGAGGCGCAGCAGCAGTTCACCGACCTGATCCGCCAGGGCAACGAGGAGTGGACTTTCTATGCGCGCGAAAGAAACATCGCAGCGCTGCAGTCAGCCGTCGAACAGTACTCGCGAGCCTATGCACTGCATCCACGTAATCGCGATGCCGTGCATGGACTGAAGCAGTCCGCGGATGCGTTGCTGCAAGCGGTGCATGGCAAGGAGCAGCGGCGCGAGATCGCCGCGTTCCTGCAAGGCCAGAGCGATTACTATCGCAAGTATCAGCCGGTGATCGACGCCGCGCAGTGAAGGCTGACAAGACGATGCAGAGCTATTGCACGGTGCGCATCATCCTGTTCTCCCGCCATTCGGGTCGCAGCAGCCGACCCTTCGCAACGGTGGCTACGGCATTCGGCTTCGAGAAGGCGGAGGAATTGCCGAGCCCTGCCGGCGCCGGGCAGGACCCTGAAAAGCGATAGTCCAGTGCCGCCGCCAGCATCAGCTCACCGGTGTTGCCGAGCTCATGGGTGAAGTCATCGGCGACCGAACAACCCTCGATCTTCTCGCCCGCGTCCAGCGTCGTGTTCTGCGGCGAGAAGCCATCCGGATAATCGCCGAAGTCCTTCGCGTTCACGCCCTGGAACTGCACCGAGAAATAGGTCGTGCCGCAATTGGCTTCCGGATAGAAACCGTACGGCTTGCCGCAGGTGGTATCGCCGATCTGGATGACCTGGACGTCCACGCCTCGCAGGCCGTTGATGATCGCTTCGCTGGCCGAGCAGGTCGAGCCGGTGGTCAGGACATAGACTTTCGGCAGGTCCAGCGTCGGCAGTGGTGTGCCGTCAGCGGTGGAGTAACCCTGCGCCGTCTTATAAAACGGCGTTGGCGCCAGCGCTTGGCGGGTAACCGGATCGGTGGTCGGGTGCTTGTCGTTGAAGGCCACGCGATCGAATGTCTGTCCCGAGGTGCGCGAGTCGCCGGCGATCATGTAAGCCATCTCGCTGGCGATATCGAGAAGGCCACCGCCGTTGTAACGCAGGTCCAGCACCAGGTCGACCACAGCCTGCGACTTGAGCGAGGCGATCGCGGCGATCAGTTGCGACTCGGACGTTGCGATGTGATCGTTGAACAGCAGATAGCCCACGTTGCCTGTCGCGGTAGGGATCGTCTTCACGTTCTGCACCGGTGTCGAAGTAATGTTGGCGGCAGTCATCGTGACCGAATGCGGGAAGCTGCTGCCTGTGCTGATTACGCTGAACGTGTGACTCTCTCCGGCCGCTGGCAACAGGCCGGCATTCAACGTGTCTATTTGAGCCTGGGTATCGGCGTAGAGCACGCTGACATCGTCGATGAACATGATCTTGTCGCCACGCTGTAACCCGGCGCTGGCGGCCGGCGAATTCGGTTCGGTCAGGGCGACTACGATCGCGCGCGGTGGCTCTGACTTCAGGATAAAGAACTGGGCGCCGTAGCCCGCACTCGTGCCCTCTTCGATGAATGCCTCCCACTCCGCGGTCGGCATCGAGAAATGAAAGCGATCCTTCTGCGCTCCCGATTCGGTGCGCAGGTCGGTCTTGAGCAGATCGAAGTAGTCGGGGGTCGTGTAGCTCGCGGGATTCAAATCCGGTACTTCGCCGTACCAGAGATACAGCTCATTGGTCCAGGAACGCAGGAAGTTGTTCTCGGCGATCACCGATCCGGCAGTGTCCGGAAAAGCTATGCCAGTGACGGCGCTGCTGCCGCTACGCGGACTGGCGCACTGATTCTTGAAGCTTGCAGAAGGCTGGTAGACGCCAGCGGTATATCCATTTGGGTTGGAGCCGGACGGCGTACCTCCGAGGGCCGGCGGTGGTGTAGCGCTCCCCAGTGGCGGCGGCGTAACCATTCCTACAGGGTCGTCCCCGCCGCCTCCGCCGCATGCCGCGAGAGTGAACATCACCAAGGCGGCCAATGTTGCAGTTCCTTGCGTGCGTCCGTTTGACATCTGCTCGAGCCCTTCTTTTTGTCAGTGGCAGCTTTGTAGCGTAAAGAGCGACAGGAATAAGTGCAGCAGCGCACGTTTTCGCGCGGATTTCACAGTCCGGCCCATGCCTTCGCAACGCGTTCGGAAGAAGTCTTCCTATCGAGCCGGCGCACCAGTACCAGCGTGCCTGCGGCCGCAAGTGCAGCACCGATCGCGAACGCCGGAACATAACCAACCGCATCGGCAATGCTAGCCGCTAGAAAACTCGCGGGCGTCTGTACTGCCACCACCACGCAGGCGAACAGCGTGTAATCGGTTCCGGCATGGTCGGGATCCGCTGCATCCATCATCAAGGTAAACAACGCGACTGTCGCCATGGTGCCGATCACGCCTTCGAGGACGGTCGCGAACCACAGCATGCCAACACCGCCGATGTGCATCGCTGCCGCTATGTAAGGCAGGAAGGCGAGAGCCTGCGCGAGCCCACTGAACAGCAACGCACGACGACGGCCGACGCTCGAAACGAACCAACCGCCCAGCAACGCGCCAATCAGGCTGGTGCCCGAGCCCACGGTGCCTTTCATCACCGCGATCGTTTCTTTCGTCAGGCCCTGGTCGGACAGAAAGGGATTCAGCAGCGACGTCACCATGCCATCGCCGAAGCGATAACAGACGATCAGCAATACGAAGGCCAGCATGCCCGGCATGAAGAGTCGCTGCGCCCATCCGATAATCAGCCGTCGCTGCGTCCGCTGAACTGCCGTGGTTGCCGCCGGCTCTTTCAGGCGAAACACGGGCAATACCGTCAGCGTGAGCAGGCCCGCCATGCACAGGAACATGGTCGACCAGTCGGTCTTCGCGAAAATCCACAGCAACAGGCCGCCGCCGCAGATCATGCCGACACGATAGGCGCCCACCTGGATGGCGTTGGCCAGCCCCAGTTCACGCGATTCGAGCATGCGCACCGCCAGCCCATCCGTCACCACGTCCTGGGACGCGGCAATGATGTTGAACACGAATGCCGCCGCCAGGACGATGCTGAAATGATGGCCGAGGTCGAGCTGGCTCAACAGCAGAGCGCCCAGCACCGACGTGATCTGCAGCACCAGCAGCCAGCGTCGCCGCGTTCCGATGTGATCGAGCCATGGCGCCCATAGGAACTTGAGCGCCCATGGCAGGTACAGCAGGCTGAGCGCGCTGATCATTTTCAGCGAGTAGCCGGCCTCGCGCAGTAACACCGGCAATGCCTGGGTGAAGAAGCCATAGGGCAGGCCTTGCGCAAGGTACAGCGCGAACAGCAGGGAGATCCGATGCCAGCGGCTCATGGTGTCCTCCGGTAGCCACAGGTGCGAATGTGGCTGTGCTCTTCTACACTCGCCGCTGCGAGTCCCGCGCGTGAGCAGTCGGAGCCGCTGTGGGATGACCGGTGTTCGGGATGGAGCATGCGGTGCGCGTCAAGCAGACACTTCAGGAGTGGCTGCATTATCAACCAGGATCGAAGCGACATGGATTGGATTCTCGAAGGCGGCAAATACATTCTCAGCACCATCGCGGCGCTGCTGCCCATCGTCAATCCGATTTCCGCCGTCGGCCTGGTGGTGAGCATCACTGCCGGCCTTACCGAGGAGGAGCGCGGCGAGCAGGTCAAGCGTGCCTGCATCTACATGTTCGCCATCCTCACCACCTTCCTGGTCGCCGGCGGCCTGATCATGAATTTCTTCGGCATCTCGATTCCCGGCCTGCGGATTGCCGGCGGCCTGATCGTGAGTTACCTGGGATTCCGGATGCTGTTTCCGGACCATCCCTCCATCTCCACGCAGGAGCGGGCCGAGGCGATGCAGAAGGAAGATGTCTCATTCACGCCGCTCGCCATGCCGAGCCTGAGCGGCCCCGGTTCGATCGCGGTGGTGATCGGCGTGTCGACCACGATCAGCCAGAGCGGGCACATCGTGTTCGGCCATATTTTCGTGGCCATCGGCATTGCCATCACCGCGCTGATTTCTTACGGCGTGCTCAAGGCGGCAAGCCGGCTCGATCGGCTGCTGGGTGCGACCGGCATGAATGCGATGTCGAGGATCATGGGGTTCCTGCTGATCTGCATCGGCGTGCAGTTCATCATCAACGGGATCATGAATATTGTCGCTGACGCGTAACCGCAAGGTGAAGCGCGTACGAAGTAGCGCCGGTGAGGGTCTTCCCGCGTAGCGGGCTTGCTTCGCGTGAGCGTCAGCGCCCTCTCACTTCAACACGGGCGCCTTCACTCCCACCACGCGCCGCTCTCGCAACTCGACGCTGCCGCCGAGAAAAGCCGCAGTACCGATCTCCACCGCGTAAAACAAAGTGCGCTCTTTACCCTCGGCGCCACGCACGCTCGTAGGCGTGCCGAGCAAACGGATCACGTCTAGCTCATCCATTCCCACGCGTACGCGATCCCAGTTTGCCCGGCTGTACCACAGCGGATTGCCACTCGTATCCGGTACGTCACGTTCACGCGGACTCGCGGGCACTTCCGCCGATGCGCCATGTCTCTGCAACGCAGCGACTTGGCGATTCAATTCGCCGACCTGGCGCTCGAGATTGCGCACGTCCTGTTCCAGCTTGATGATCTTGAAATCATCCGCGCCAGCCGCAGTAAACGACAGCAGGCAAAGCAATGACAGACGGATCCACATGCAGCCTCCACGCCGTGCCACGATAGGTGCGAAAGATTCCTTGTGTACAAAACAACGGCAACGCGCGCTCGACTATAACGCTCATTGCCCCGCCCGGCATCTGCAAGGCGCTCCTCCTGATCGCGCGGACGGAACACTCCATCGCGGCAGCCGTTGTGCGTCCTGCGCGCCAGCGAGTAGTCTTGCCGGACCCTGACGCTGGCATTCGATGCCTCGCAACCTGCACCGCCCGGAGAATCGATCGATGAAGACGAAGTCACCGCTGCTTGGGCTATCGCTCTGCCTCATCCTCGGCGCCTGTTCGCGCGCGCCACAGGACGAAGCGGCCTCGAGCGCACGCAAGCCGCTAGCACCGCCACCGCATGCCGCGATCGGCGCGTGGGGTTTCGATATCGCCGGCATGGACCCGGCAGTCAAGCCCGGCGACGACTTCTACAAGTACGCGAACGGCAAGTGGCTCGAGTCGAACCAGATTCCCGCCGACCTCACCAGTTGGGGCGCCTTCACCAAGCTGGCGGTCGAGACCGAGGCGCAGGTGCATGACATCGTCGAAACCGTGCCCGCGACTGCTGCGGTCGGCACGGCCGAGCAGAAAGTCCACGACTTCTATCGTTCCTTTCTCGATGTCGACGCCATCAACAAGGCCGGCATGACCCCTGCGTCGACTGGCCTGAACGAAATCGCGGCAGCCAAGAGTTACGCTGACATTGCCACCCTGATGGGCCGACCCGATCTCGGCCTGGACACGCCCATCGGCGTCGGCGTGACTATCGATGAGAAGAATCCCGATCGTTACATCGTCGGCATCGGCCAGGACGGATTGGGACTGCCGGACCGCGATTACTATCTCAAGAAGGATCCGACGCTCGCCGCGCTTCGCAAGAAATACGTGGAGCACATCGATCGCATGCTCAAGCTGGGCGGCGAGGCGGACAGCGCGAAACAGGCGCAGGCCATCCTCGATCTCGAAACCAAGATCGCGCAGAAGCACTGGCCGGTGGAGAAGCGTCGCGAACGCGAACTGACCTACAACCTGCGCACGCGCGAACAGCTCGACGGCCTGTCCAAGACCTATCCATGGCAGGCGCTGCTGGCTGCCGGCGGATTGCAGGACCAGAAAGAGTTCGTCGTCGCCGAACTCGATGCCGTGCAGGCGCTCGCCGCCCAGTTCACCACCATTCCGTTGGAGAGCTGGCGCAGCTACCTCAAGTATCACTACCTGGTCACGCATGCGTCGGTGTTGCCCGCTGCGATCGATGACGAGCGCTTCGATTTCTACGGTCGCACGCTCAACGGCCAGCCCGAACAACGCGCTCGCTGGAAACGTGCGGTGCAATCGCTCAACACCTCGGTCGCCGAAGTGGTGGGCCAGCTCTACGTCAAGAAGCATTTCCCGCCGGACTCCAAAGCCCAGATGCTCGAGCTGGTGGAGAATCTGCGTCGCGCCTACGCCGCGCGTATTCGCGGCTTGACCTGGATGTCCGAGGAAACCAAGAAAGCCGCGATCGAGAAGCTCGGCACGTTCAAGCCCAAGATCGGTTATCCCGACAAGTGGCGCGACTACTCGGCGCTGGAGATTCGTCCCGGCGATGCGTTCGGCAACCAGGTTCGCGCGCGCATCTTCAACTGGCAGTACGATGTCAATCGACTCGGCAAGCCCACCGACCGTGATGAGTGGTTCATGCCGCCGCATACCGTGAATGCCTACTACAACCCCACGTTCAACGAGATCGTGTTCCCTGCCGCCATCCTGCAGCCGCCTTACTTCGATCCACATGCCGATCTGGCTGTGAACTACGGCGGCATCGGCGGTGTGATCGGCCACGAGATGGGCCATGGTTTCGACGACCAGGGCGCCAAGGCGGATTCGAAAGGCGTGCTGCGCAACTGGTGGCAGCCGCAGGACGAATCGGCGTTCAAGAAGAAAGTCGATGGACTGGTCGGCCAGTACAACGGTTTCGAAGCACTGCCCGGCCTCAAGATCAACGGCCGCTTGACCGCGGGCGAGAACATCGGCGATCTCGGTGGCCTGACCGTTTCATACCAGGCCTACCACATGGCGCTCAAGGACCAGGAGCCGCCGACGCTCGATGGCTTCACCGGCGATCAGCGCTTCTTTCTCGCCTGGGCACAGGCCTGGCGCGAACTGACGCGCGACGCGGCCTTGCGCAACAAGGTGATGAGCGATCCGCACAGCCCCGCGCTGTTCCGTGTGCAAGGCGTCGTCCGCAACATGGACGAGTGGTACAAGGCGTTCGACGTGAAGCCGGAAGAGAAGATGTTCCTGGCTCCCGAGCAGCGCGTTCACATCTGGTAAACGCTCACAGCAGCTTCGCCCCATTCGGCACGGGCCGCTGGGGCTGGGCGAGTACGATGCGGCCTTCCGCATCGTGAAATCCGGTGACCAGTACTTCCGAGCGCATCGGGCCGATCTGCTTGGGCGGAAAGTTCACGACGGCGATGACCTGCTTGCCGATGAGATCTTCCTTGCCATAGAGCGCGGTGATCTGCGCGCTGGAATTCTTCAGCCCGATCTCGCTGCCGAAATCCACGCGCAGCCGCCATGCAGGTTTGCGCGCTTCAGGAAATTCCATCACTTCCACGATGGTGCCGACGCGCAATTCCACTTTCTCGAAGTCCGACCACTGGATGGTGCTCACGTCATTGCCTCGACCGGTTCCTGTCCTGCCGCAATGACAGCACAGGCGTCGCGCGCCGGATAGTCCAACGCATCGATGTTGGCCGCGCCCGGCGCCACCATCGGCAGCACATGGTGGCTGACGTCCACCGGCACGCGAATCAGCATCGGGCCGGAGGCACTCATCGCGGCACGCAGCGCCGAAGTGGGGCTGTGCGAGCGGGCCACATCGACGGCAGCAATTCCGAATGCGCGCGCTATTGCCACCAGGTCGCTGGGCCGCTCGAACACGGAAGCGACGAATCGGCGGGCATAGAACAGCTCCTGCTGCTGCCTGACCAGGCCGAAGCCGCCGTTGTCGAGCAGGATGATCTTGACGTTGAGCCCCAGCTCCGCGAGCGTCGCGAATTCCTGGATGTTCATCATCAGGCTGCCGTCGCCGCTGAAACAGATCGCCATCGCCGCGGGATCGGCCAATGCAGCGCCGATCGCAGCCGGCAGTCCGAAACCCATGGTCCCCAAGCCACCCGATGTCAGCCAGCGAGTGGCGCGTGCGAAGGGATAAGTCTGCGCCACCCACATCTGGTGCTGGCCGACATCGGTGGCGATCATCGCATTCGCGGGCGCCAGTTCGCCTACCGCGCGGATGATGCCGTACGGCGAGCACACTTGGTCGACGAGCGGTGTCTGCAATGGGTGCGAATGTCGCAACTGCTGCACGCGGGCAGTCCATGCGTCAGGACAACTGCCGCAATCGCGTTCTAGTAGTTTCGTTATCGCGACGAGCGCGTCGTCGCAGATGGCGATGGCGGGCTGTTTGATTTTTCCGAGTTCCCGCGCATCGATGTCGATGTGAATGATGCTGGCCCGGGCGGCGAAGTGCTGGGTATTGCCGGTGGCGCGATCGTCGAAGCGCGCGCCGATCGCGATCAGCACATCGCATTCGTCTATCACCAGGTTGGTGTGACGCGCGCCATGCATTCCCAGCATGCCGGTATTGTGTGGCGAGTCGGCGTCGAGAACGCCGAGCGCCATCAGCGTGGTGGTCACGGGAAAGCCGGTGCGGAGGACGAATCTGCGCAGCGCTTCCTGCGCCCCTGCTTTGATCACACCACCGCCGATGTAGAGCAACGGTCGCCGTGCCGACGCTATCATTGTCGCCGCTGCATCGTAGGCAGCAATCTGTCGGGCGTTCGCTTCAGTGCTACAGCCGTCGTCGATCAGGGGCATCTGTTTGGTGACGGTTGATGTATCAACGACCTGTTGCTGCACATCCTTGGGCAGGTCGATCAGTACGGGTCCGGGACGGCCACCGTTGGCAAGCTGGAATGCGCGCGGAATCACCGTGAACAACTCGGCCGCATCGCGCACGAAGAAACTCGCCTTGGTGATGGGTCGCACCATGTCGATGGTAGGCACTTCCTGGAAGGCGTCGGTACCGATCAATGCGGTCGGGACCTGGCCGGCGATGCACACCAATGGAATGGAATCGAGCTTGGCATCGGCCAGCGCCGTGACGATGTTGGTGACGCCGGGCCCTGAAGTGGCGAAGCAGACGCCGGCTTTTCCAGTAACGCGCGCTATGCCTTGTGCGATGAATCCCGCCGCTTGTTCGTGCCGGGCCAGCACATGGCGAATCAACGTCGAACGGCTCAGTGCTGCGTAAAGCGGTAGTAACGCGCCGCCGGGAATGCCCGCGACAGTGCGTACGCCGCATTGCTCGAGCAGTTGTATGACGAGGTCGGCACCCGAGATTTGCATCGAAGCTCCTTACGTTGCGAGCCTCCTGTCGATGGTTTGCCGGGTGGAGAAACGAAGAACCCCCTGCCGGCTTGCGCCGGCAGGGGGTTCGTTTGAGTTGCGAAACGGATCCCCTACGGCGCGTCGGTTACGACAGCTGCCAGTACTGCAATCAGTACTACGGGGACGAACATATGTTGCATGGGATCGGAACGCAGGGGAAGTGGATTCGCCCCGACTATAACCACGTCGATACGCAACGCGCAACTCGCAAGTCAATCGGGGCGGGGCGCCGGACCGATGTAATGCGCCGAGGGCCGGATGATGCGATTGTCCTGTCGCTGTTCGACGATGTGGGCAACCCAACCGAACATGCGCGAGGCGGCAAAAGTCGCCGTGAAAAATTCCTTGTCGATGCCCAGGCTCAGGCACAGCACGCCCTTGTAGAACTCCATGTTGGCGCGCAGCGTGCGTTTCTTCGCCTGGGTCTGCGTGACGAATGCCGACTCCACTGCAATCAATGTGTCGAGCACGTTGCGAAGCTCCGGCTGGACAGCGACGCGTTGAGCCATTGCCTTGATGATCCGCGCACGCGGGTCCACGACGCGATACTCACGATGCCCCATGCCCAGGACCAGGCGGCCCGTCGCCAGGCACTGCGCAACGAACGCTTCGGCTGCAGCGGGCTTGCCGACTTCGAGCGCCATTTCGAGAGCGCCCTGATCCGCCGCACCGTGCAGCGGGCCGTACAAGGCGCCCATAGCTGCCGCCAGTGCGGATGAGGCAGGCGCCAGCGTGGATGTCACGACCCTTGCAGTGAACGTGCTGGCATTGAAGCTGTGGTCGAGTTGCAGCACCTGCATGACTTCGAACGCTTCGACCTCGGTGCTGTCGGGTTTACGACCGTGGAGCAATTGCAGGTAGCGTTCGCCATAACGCCGCGATTGCGGATAAGGATGCTCGACACGATCCTCGATGGCGGCATGAACCAACGCAATCGCCGCGGGCAAGCGAGCGGCGATGACCAGCCCTTCCTCTTCCTCGTTGGTGCGCCCGAGCCGGATTGCCGGCGGGTCGAGACTCAGCAAAGGCGTGATGGCCTGCAAGGTCAGCATCGGGTGTGCGCCGTGCCGTGCAAGTTCACGTAGCGAATGGGCGACCTCCGGTGGCAAATGACCGGCATGCCACAGGTATTCCTCTACTTCGGCCGCGCGCGCCGGGTCAGGCAATTCGCCGAACACCAGCAGGTGCATGACCGCGGAGAAGGGATGACGCACCAGCGATTCGATGGAATAGCCACGGTAATAAAGCCGGCCGGCGGCGCCATCCACCAGTGAAGTGGCGGTGCTGTCGGCGACCACGCCTTCCAATCCTTTCTTGATTTCTACCGCGCTCATGATCGTCTCCGGAAATGCTTGGGAACTCATCGCTGCCACGGTAGCGTTCGCGAATGCGTGGCGGGACCGGCGGATAACGATGCGCTCATCGGCGGCCGCGATACGATCACCGCTAGCGATGCGCTTATCGCAACAAGCGATAGGCGCATGCATTGCGGAAGCTCTCGCGCTCTTGCGCCCCCGCGCAGACCAGCGACAATCCCGCCATGCAAATCGAGCGCAACGAAATCCGCTGTTTTCACGCCGTGGTCGAAGCCGGTGGCTTCAGCCGCGCAGCCGAACGGCTGGACCTGTCGCAGTCGGCGGTGAGCCAGGCCATTGCGAATCTCGAGCATCGCCTCGGCGCGGTCCTGATGCGTCGGGGCAATCCACCCCAGCTCACCGAAGCCGGCATTCGCCTGCTGCGTTTCGCGGAGACCATGCTCAACGAAGAGCGCGAAACCCTGGCAGACATTGCGCAGATCAAGACGGGCGCGTTGTCCACGTTATCGCTCGCGCTGTCGCCGTCCGCCAATTCCCGATTCGGTGTGTCTTTGTTGCGGGAGTTTTCGGAGCGCAACCCGTTGACCCGCTTGAAGGTGGTGGTGGCTCCCAGTCGCGAGATCGTCTACGGCGTTGCCGAAGGGCGCTGGGAGCTGGGCCTGGGACCCTTGCAACACAGCATGCCGGACTACTTCACTTTTCATCCCTGCTTTTCCGAAACGCGCCGCCTGGTGATTGCCCGCGATCATCCGAGCCGGGAAGCCTTGCTGCGCGATCCGCAGCCGACGTTGCGTACCTTGCCGCTGGTGACTTCCTATCTCGACGAAGCCGCCCGCCGTCCGGGTGGCGATCGCCTGCGCAATGCCTTTGCCACCGTGTGGGAAGTCAGTCACATGGAACTGCGGCTCGCACTGGTTGCCGAGGGCAAAGGCGTTACCTATGTATCCGACCTGGTACAGAGCACGCCGCGCGAACTCGTGCCTATCGAGGGATTATCTTTCTCGAGCATCGAGCGCCAGGTCGGCCTGTACTATCTCAAGCATCAACCGTTGTCGCAGGCCGGTGTGCGTTTCCTCGCGCTGTGCAGGCAATGGTGGAACGAGTGACGCAGGGTGCCGAAGGGCGAGGACGGCACATCCTCTATGTCGACGACGAAGAATCCCTGGTCTACCTCGTGACGCGTGTGCTGGAGAGGCTCGGCTACCAGGTTTCCGCGTTCAACGATCCGCATGCAGCGCTCGCTTGCTTTCGCGCTCAACCCTTCGCCTATCATGCGCTGATTACAGATCTCGCCATGCCTGGACTGTCCGGCATCGAGTTTACGCGGGAGGTACTAGCCATTCGCCACGACATCCCCATCGTGATGACATCGGGCTATATACGCGCGGAAGATCGGGAACAAGCGCTTGCAGCCGGCATCCGCGAACTGGTGCTGAAACCGAACACTGTCGATGCGCTTGGCGACGTGCTGCATCGACTGCTTTCTGGGGCGGCGAAGAGGTAAGAGTTTCTCGCGCCCTTTGCGAGAATCTCTTACTCCGTATTCACGACGCGACAGGCTGATAAATGACGTAGCGGTTCTTCCCGGCGGTCTTGGCGCTGTACATGGCGAGGTCGGCGCCGTGGTACATGTTCTCGAAGTGCAATCCCGGCGGCGCCATCACGCAGATGCCGATGGAGACGCCGAAATTGGAACGGCCGGGCAAAGGTTCGTTCTCGTTGACTTTACTCAGGATGCGACGCGCGATATCGGTGGCCGAATCGAGATCGCAGGAAGAAGCGAAAATCATGAATTCATCGCCGCCCAGACGCGCGCAGATATCGGCGGGACGCGCACTCGCAAGCATTGCGGCGGCGACCTTGCAGAGAAATTCATCGCCGGCACCGTGCCCGTGGCCATCGTTGATGCCCTTGAGATCGTCTACGTCGATGAGAATGGACGCATAGCTCGACGACTTCGTGGCCAGCGCCTGGCGCACGGCCTGCATCGCGCCGCGACGGTTCAGCAGTTGAGTGAGGTCATCGTGGATCGACAGCTGGTATTGCTCGTCGATGCGATGGTTCTGGTGGAAGTGGTAACGCGCGGTGATGTAACCGATCAATATCGCAACCAGCATGGCTGCCGTGAAGGTGCCGATGCTGATCGTGCGAAAGCGCGCTTCGCGTGCGAGATAGTATTGAGTGTCGAAATCGACGCCGACGAAGCCGCTGTAGCGGCCGAGGCTATCGTAGATAGGCGCATGTCCCGATAGAAAATAGCCGTACACATCGTGCATGAAGTCCGGGTACACGTAGGTTTCCCCCGCAGCGATACGCTTGAGCCAATCGGCGTCGGGTTCCTGGTCCAGGATTTCGAACGGCTCCATGTAGGCCGAAGCACGCAGGTTGCGCTTGGTGACCAGCTTGCTCGAAGCGGCGGTATCGACGACGAAGTAGCTTTTCCCCTCACGCTCCACCATGGTGTAGACATAGAAAATGTCGGGAGAGGCGGCGTGAAAGCGCACCAGCGGATCGAGGGTGCGTTCGTATAACTCCGGCGTGTAGTTGGCGGGATCGAGCAACTGCCGATGCAGGTCGCCGTCGACCACGCTGGCTGCGAGCTGCGCAATCTGCGCGACATTCGCCCTCAATACATCCAGTCGTGCCTTGTTCGACAGCCACTGGGGAATTGCGACGATGGCGCCGAGCACGACGGCGGCGGCGAGGGCGACCGTGACGAAGACCCGAGGTGTGAACTGAAGCTCTTGGCGCATGGACTCGAGCGGATGGCGCTGCGGTTCGCAAGGCGGGCTATGTTACACGACTCTAACTTCCTCCCCCGGCGACCGGGGGAGGGGACAAAAGAAAAGCGGCCGAGAAGCAGGCTTATTGACCAGTCAACAGCCGCGGGCCAAGTCTCAATCCAGCCCTTTCCACCGATGCACCTGCGCCAGTTCCAGCGTGCCGCGATTACGCAGCCGCCAGTACCGCTCACGCTGCTCGCGTTCACGCCGCAGCTCCGGCCATCGTTCCAGGTAAGCCGCCAGCACATTGCGATCCGGTGAGTAGCGGGCAAACGCTTCCGCATGCGCCGCGCGCAGGGCAATCGCGCCGTTGTATCCACCGAAACCCTGGGTCGCGCAAATGGCCCCGCCATCGGGATTTCCCGGAACGGAAGCAGAACTCAGGATGAACGAATCGGCCACCGCACCCAGGTCGGGATCCGGATGCCGCAATGTCGGCACACCGACGGCGGGCTTGCCGAGCAGGAACTGAATCGCCTGCGCCACCGCCTTCAGTCCTGTCTCGCCCATGGTGTGGCCATCGCCCAGCGCCTTAGGTGTGCCCACCGTCATCGGTGCGAGCCGTTCTTTGCGGCCCTGGCGCTCGGCCGCGGCACGCCGTGCATTTGCGGCGGTCGTCAGGTCGGTCTTGGAATTCGTGCGTGTGCCCGTCGCATGCGCGACCATGTAATCGAAATCGGCCACGCTGTAGCCATGCCCTTTCCAGGCCAGTTCGAGCGCATGCAGGATCGCGTTCTCGCCGCCGAAACCGACACCCGCGAAATGCGCCTTGCCGCCAGCCTCGCCGCTCTGGCCCCAGCCGGCGATGATGGAGGTGACGTCGAGAAAATTACGCAGCGCGAAATCGAGCGTGGTGATGAGAACCCCCGAGCCCGCTTCGCCCACCACTGTGCCATTGGCGTCGACATCGAAAGGCGCCAGTGCATCCGCCACTCCGCGCTGCTCCGCCACGGGTCGCGTTGCATTCAAGGTATCGAGCTTGTGCCGGGTCATGAGCGCACCCGCGCCGAAGGCATCGAGAATCGCCCAGTCCGGGCGGGTGGCTGCATCGGCGGCGGTCCACAACGCGATGGTGGGTCGCACGAAGCCGGGATATTCCAGCAGCATCTGCGGCGCCAGTTCGCAGAAGGCGACGGAGCTCGATGCACATGCCCCGACAGCATTCAACGGTGTCTGCGGTACGCGCATGTAGCCGGTCGCCGATTTCAGCGATTCCAGCAGTGCCGGATTCTTCAGCGATTTGCTCAGGCTGTAGGCGGGAGCCAGCATGGTTGCGATCAACGCCGGGCCATGCGAGGGCAGCGCGTTTGCCAGGCGCATGGCGAACCGATCGCGCAGCTTGTCGTTGCCGACTGGCACGCTGCCCGCGGGCCGCCATTCGCCCACGGCATCCATTCCAGGGAATGCGGTCGCGGCCGCGACCCGGAATTCATAGGGGTTCGGCAGAAGTTCAGCCAGTGCGATGGGCAATGACGCCAGCGCGCCCATGCCGCCATAGACGAACAACTGCGCTTGCAACGACGGCCCGATGCGCGGGTCGTCGTCGAACAAGCCATACATGTCCTTGATGGCCGATTCCCGGATGTCGGCGTAGTTGAGTCCCGCGAGCCGCCGCAATCCGCTGCCGCCGAGGTCGTGCGGCAGCGAGGCGGCGATGTCGGTCACTACCGCTGTGCCTCTCGCGGTCAGTTCGGGAATGTGGCGGATGCCGAGATTCGCGCGCAGCGTCGTGCCGTGGCGCGCTTCGATTTCCGTCAGCGTGGTGGCTTCGCCATTGGTCCAGCGCCAACGCAGAGCGCCATCCGCCGCCGGCTCCACTGTCACGAGGCCCGCATCGAACGCAGCGAAGCCAATAAATTCCGGCGACCGCGCTACGCGTGCGTTGTAGGTCTCCGTACCGCCGACAGCCGACATCGAGCAGGGAGTACCGATCGTGACCAGGACTTTATCAGCGGTGAGCACTTGCGATCCGTGGATGAGTTGACGATGCGAAGGATACACCGGTGCGAGGTGTGGAGCGCGGGGCCACGGGCATGGGTGGGAGAGATGAAGAAAACGTTACTGCCGTACGAGACTTCGCCGGCAGGCGCGGTCTGCTGGATCCCGCTCTCGCTGCTAGAGATGCGCTGCCACGTGAGCGACTTCGTCGCTGCTGCCGATGATGACCGGCACCCGCTGATGAATGTCGGTGGGCTGCACGTCGAGGATGCGTAGCTCGGGTGAGCACAGCGCGCGGCCGCCGGCCTGTTCGATGATCATGGCCATGGGATTGGCCTCGTACATGAGGCGCAGTTTTCCCTTGGGCGCTTTCTTGGTGGGCGGATACATGAACACACCGCCCTGCAACAGGATGCGATGGACATCGGCCACCATGGCGCCGACGTAGCGGCTCGAGTAGCCGCGCGCCTGGGCCCACGACAGGTAATTCTGGTAGCCCTCGGGAAAGCTGGCGCGATTGCCTTCGTTGAGCGAGTAACAAGGATTGGTCTTGGGAATCTGCAAGCCCTGCGCGACGCGGATGAATGCGCCGTAAGCCGGATCGAGCACGAACATGTCCACGCCCGAACCGATGGTCAGCACGAACACGGTCGACGAGCCATACAGCACGTAACCGGCGGCAACTTGTTTCGAACCCGGCTGCAGCAGCGCCTCGGCAGCGGTGGTCGAGCTGCGGTCCTTCAACAGGATGCTGAAGATGGTGCCGACCGAGCCGCAGATGTCGAGATTGGACGAGCCGTCGAGCGGATCGAACAGCACGCAGTACTTGCGCTCCTGCGAGTCGTCGGCGCGCAGGATGACGGGTTCCTCGTTTTCCTCCGAGGCGACGATGGCCACGCCCTCGCGGCCACCCAGCGTGCGCAACAGGATTTCGTTGGCGATGACGTCGAGCTTCTGCTGCTGCTCGCCCTGCACATTCTGGTTGCCAACGGTGCCGAGCACGTCGTCGAGCCGTGCGCGCCGTACATGCGAGGCGATCATTTTCGCGGAGATGGACAGCGCCGACAGTATCCAGGAGAACTGCCCGGTGGCTTCAGGGTACTGCGACTGCTGCTGCAGGATATGCGACTGCAGGGTGACGATTTCCGCGGGCTGCGGGTTCTGCTTCGACAAGGGAGCGGGGGCCTGCTGCATCGATCGGTCTCGTGGTCCTGAATAGCGGTGAAGTTGTGGGCGGGCGGCAGAATGCCACGAAAGATCCGGCGAGTGTGGACGCCGATCACAACGCAAGGATGCGGCTTGCCCAGCCGGTGGCAGCCGGCAATTCACCGGTAGCGCCTGTTCTAATGCGCGCCGCCGGGCCACCATCCGACTTGTCATTTAAGGCCGCGACGGGTCAGCCATGTCCACTCCACGCTTACTGCAGATCGCCACGCTGCTGCTCGCGGCCCTGCTTGTGGCGGGATGCGACAGCCCGGAATTCGACGTCGGTCCGGTCCGCTCGGAAACGCGTCCCGCCGGCTCGTTCGACTCCATCGACCTGGACGGCAGCGCCCGCCTCAACATCACCATCGGCGCCGCCGAATCGTTGTCCCTCGAAGGACCGGGTCGCATCCTCGACCAGGTCACTACCGAGGTACGCAGGCACACGTTACGCATCCGCACCCGCTCCAAGGGCTGGATCTGGGTTCATGGCCAGCCGCGCGTCGTCGTCAACATCACGGTGCCGCAGCTCAAGTCGCTGGAGGTGAAAGGCGGTAACGATGTGCGACTCACCGGTTTCGCCGGTGGCAAATCGAACATTTCAATCCAGGGCGCAGCGCATGTGCAGGCGAGCGGCTCACTGGATGAACTGACCGTCGACATGAATGGCGCGGGCGTCGCCGATCTGGACGAACTGGTCACGAAACAGGTGAAAGTGAAAGTCGACGGCATCGGTCGCGTCGTGGTCCATCCCAAGGATGAACTCAACGCCACCATGAACGGCATCGGCGCCATCCTGTACGTTGGCCAGCCCCGCGAAGTGCGTACTCACATGAACGGCTTGGGCAGCATTGCGCAGCAGGACCCGGAAGAGACGGATCGCAACCAGCGCAAGAAGGATCGCGAATGGAACCAGCACCGCCGCGAGCAGGCGCCCGATCCGCAACTCGATCCGCCGCCCCAGCCCAATCCCGATGAACTGCAGCCCGAGTACGACAATCGCCCGAAGAAAATCGACATGACGAAAGTCATTTGAACTGAATCCGCCAGGGTGAAGAGTCTCCTGCTGTCAACGCGCCTTGCGGTCGCGCGTTATTCGAACAACTTCAACAGCAGGAGAATTCAAGTGCAGTACCGCTATTCGATCGTGGCCAGCCTGGCGATGAGCCTGGGATGTGTAATGTTGCAGCCCGTTGTCGCAGCGGATGCGCCGGCCGCCCAGATGAATATCGACGAGCTGCGCGCACGCCTGGCGTTGACGCCTGAGCAGCAGGCGAAGATTGCTCCGCTGGCCGAGGAACGGCGCACGCAGATGGAAGCGATTCGTACGCGGCTCGCTTCGGCGTCTTCGCGTCGGGACAAGCTGGCGGTCATGCAGGACGCGAAGGCGATCCAGGAAGAATTCACCGGCAAGGTCGAACCGTTGCTGACGCCGACCCAACAGGCCGAATGGAAAAAGATGCGCGAAGAAACGCGTGCGCAAATGAAGGAGCGACTGCGTAACCGGTAGGGCATTGCCTTACTCCACATCGAGTAAAGTTCTGCAGGGTTACTGCCGTTAACTACAGGGCGCGACCCGCGCGATCGCAGCGACCCTAAGGTCATGAACGATACCCTGCACGAGATCTACGCTCGCGCCGACCGGTTGATGGTCGGCGTTCTCTGCGGCCTGTTTGCCTTCTCGTGTGCGCTGGCGCCGTGGCATGACACATGGATGGGCGTGATGTTGGTGGGGCTACCCGCTGTGGTCGTGCCTGCCTGGCTGGCGCGGATCGCACCGGGAAGTCTCGTAACGCGACTTGCCGTCGCCACTGCGTTGATGGTGTTCAGCGGTTTGAACATTCACCAGGCGTTCGGCAAGGCCGAACTGCACTTTGGCATTTTCGTGCTGCTCGCCTTCCTGCTGTGCTATCGCGACTGGCGGCCCATCGTGCTCGCGGCGGGTGTCGCGGCGGTTCATCATCTCTCGTTCAACTATTTCCAGGAACTCGGCTACGGCGTGATGTGTTTCACGCAGCCAGGCATCGGCATCGTCCTCACTCATGCGGCTTACGTGGTCGTCGAGACGGCGGTGCTGTCCTATCTCGCGTTGGTGCTATATCGCGAAGGCATCCAGTCCGCCGAACTGCAATCCATGGTGGCCGACATGATGGTTGCCGATGGCAAAGTGAATCTGCGGTACGGCCAGCGCGATGCGTGCAGTGTCGCCGGCAAATCGCTCGATTCACTGCTGCAGCGATTGCACGAGATGGTACTGACCATGTCCGCCGGCACCGGCACGCTGGCGGCGACGGCCAGCGATACCGCGGGTCACAGCGATGAACTCGCGCAACGCACTCGCGAACAGACCCAGGCATTCGCACAGACCGGCAAAGCACTCGGCGAACTCACTGCAACGGTTCGTGACAATGCCGACAAAGCGCGTGAAGCCAATGCGTTAGTCGAATCGGCAGTGAACGTGGCGGCTCGCGGCGGCAAAGTCGTCGCGCAGGTGGTATCGACCATGGGCGAGATCAGCGCGTCGTCCAAGCGCATCGCCGACATCACCAGCGTGATCGATGAGATCGCGTTTCAGACCAACCTGTTGGCATTGAATGCGGCGGTCGAAGCAGCGCGCGCAGGCGAACAGGGTCGCGGATTCGCTGTCGTCGCATCCGAAGTTCGCAGCCTCGCACAGCGCAGCGCCACGGCGGCGCGCGAGATCAAATCGTTGATCGAGAATTCCGTCAGCAACGTGGCGGCAGGCAGCACGCTCGTCGACCAGGCAGGCGCCACCATGAGCGAAGTCATCGGCAGCGTGCGTCGCATCTCCGGCATCATGGGTGAATTGCACCACGCGTTTCAGCAGCAGGGCCACGATATCGACAACGTCAACACGGTCGTGCGCCAGATGGACGAGTCCACGCGCCAGAATGTATCGCTGGTGGAATCGATGGCTCACGCTGCGCAAACGCTGCGCGATCGCGGTGGACGGCTGGCGCAAGCCATGGAGTCGTTCGAGCTGGAGGGGCAGACGCAATTCGCCGGGGACATCGACGAGGAAATCGAAACCGAGCCCTTCGCTCTCATGGAGAGAGCGGCCTGACGCGACAGAGATTCCGTCGCGCTCTGTCGGCGGATGCCGACGTCACATCAGCACAATTTCGCAAAACTTCATCGCCAGGTTCGATCTTTTCGGGCCGGCCATGCGTTCGTGACACGCGACGTCTTTCTCATCCGCCGTGTCTCGAGGTTTTCCATGTTGCCGCTGGTCCGACTCCTGGTTCTGTTTCCGTTACTTGTCCTCGGAGCCTGTGGCGGCGGCGGTGACGATGACAACGATCCACCTGCGACTCCTGCTCCGGAACCAACACCGCCGCCACCACCGGCGCGAGGCTCGCTCGTGCAAAGTCCAGCGGCGCGAACTGCTTCGATGTCATCCACCGAGGTGTTGACCGTCGCAACCGCGGATGACGACGTTCGCCAGATATTGCAGTTCCTGGCAGCACCGAAATGCGGTATCGATGTTCATAAGCTGTATTACAACACCGTCGATCCTAAGGGCGCCGCGACGACCGCCACCGGCGCGATGATGGTGCCGACCGGTAGCGACGCCGCATGCCAGGGAGCCCGTCCGATAGTTGTCTATGCGCACGGAACCACTGACGATCGCACCTTCAATATCGCCGACCTCACCGATGAGGACAATGCCGAGGGCCTGCTCATCGCCGTGGCTTTTGCGGCCCAGGGCTACATCGTGGTCGCACCCAACTATGCCGGCTACGACCAGTCGGCGCTGACCTATCATCCCTATCTCAATGCCGACCAGCAGTCGAAGGACACGGCGGATGCATTGACCGCGGCCCGCGCTTCGTTGCCGACGAGTTTTGCGCCAGGCGTGACTTATTCCACCGAGCTGTTCATTACCGGTTATTCGCAGGGTGGCTACGTTGCCATGGCAACACATCGGCTGCTGCAGCAGACGGGCGTTGCCGTTACCGCGGCGGCGCCGATGTCCGGCCCATATGCGCTGGCGGCGTTTGGCGATGCCGTGTTCCAAGGGCAGGTCGTGCTGGGTGCAGCGGGATTCGCAGCCTTCATCACGACCGGCTACCAGCGCGCGTATGGCGATATCTATACCAGCCCGACAGCGATTTTCGAAGCAGCCTACGCGCCCGGCATCGAGAGCCTGCTGCCGGCGGCAGACCCTGCGCAACTGGCAGGAAAGCTGCCGGACGATCAGCTGTTCAGTAATACACCGCCCGATCCCGCGTTCGCATCCTTCACGCCCGCGACGACGCCAGCCAATCTCGCCGGTGTGTTCGCCCTCGGCTTTGGCCCCAACAACCTGGTGACGAACTCTTTCCGTCTCGCCTACCTGCAGGACGCGCAGGCGAATCCGGATGGAGGATTTCCAGCAGTCACCGATGGCAGGCCCGCTGCGAATCCGACCACGGGCCTGCGTAAGGCATTCAAGACCAACGACCTGCGCAACTGGTTGCCTACGTCGCCTGTGCTGCTGTGTGCGGGACATGAGGACCCTACGGTGCTCTACATGAACACGCAGCTCATCCAGTCGTATTGGTCGGCCAATGGCGTGACAGCACCGATTCGCGTACTCGACGTCGACGACAGCTCGTCCGGTAATCCGGATGCGGACCTGAAAGTCGGTTTCGCCGTGGCCAAGGCCGCGTCAGGCGACGGCGCCCAAGAGAACTATCACGCAGGACTGGTTGCTCCTTTCTGCCTGGCGGCGACGCGCCGCTTCTTCGACTCGATG
>JBEVKB010000122.1:0-44966 GCA_040509875.1 Steroidobacteraceae bacterium
GAACAGCACGTCCAGGTATCGGTACGACGCGCCGAACTCCCCGTCGAGGCGGGTCCGCCGCACTTCTTCGATGAATTCCGGCGTCTTGCGCAGCACGTCCAGGCCCGAGCCGTATTTCACCGACGGATTGCCGGCCGCGTCGTTGGGCATGGCGATGCCGCCGAGCACGAATTCAGGATAGAGCCGGTCGCGGCATTTTTCTAAATAACAGCGGTCCGACATCTGCGCGATCAGGTCCCCGGTGCCGACGATGTGGCCGACGATGCGGTCGCGCGGATCGTCCAGCCGGATCTGGTCGAAGCGCACTTCGTAGCCGGTGAAGTGCACGATCTTGGTGGCCACCGGCACCCACTCGGCCATGCCGATGGTGGGCAGGTAGCGACCGATGAATTGTGAGCTGCGGCTGACGTGGCTCTGCGTGAACTCGGCGCCGTTGCGATGGGTCTGGTCGTCTGTCTGACGAATGTAACCGGCGTCGTGAAACAGTGCGGTGACGACCGCGAGGGTGGCGCGTTCCGGCCCGAAGCGTTCGTCGCCCAGGTGCGTGCGTTCGTAACCGACGATCAGCCGTGCGACCGCGAGTGTGCCGTCGAGGGAATGTTGCAAGTCGTGATAGACGGTGTCGCAACCGTAGTAGCCGGGAAACTGGCCGTTGAAGAGTCGCTCGAAATCGCGGAAGGCAGTGTCGATGCGATCGAATGGATGGTTCGGCCAGGTCTGGCGATACAGGTCCACGACCGCGCGACGCACGGCATCGGCCGAGCTGACCTGCACGGTATTCGTGACATCGTAATCGCTGCGCCGATACTGCATTTTTGGAACCGTCGCGCTCCGCCGGAAGCGCGCATTCGACCGAGTCTAGCCTGTCTGTTCGAAATTCTGGGTAAATTATTCACGACGGTTTGCGATTCGCAAAGCTCAAGCGTGAACGCTGTGCCCGAGAACTGCCAATCTAAAGCAATGCAATTCATGTGTGTGGCCGCGCAGCCGTTTTACGGACGTGGCGCACAGAATGGGTGTGATGGAAGTCTCGGAAAAAACCGGCGATGTGATGCGTGCTGCTCACTTTCCCTGGGGCGCAAAGCTCGGATCCGAGAGTTTCATTTCCGTCACCGGGCCGAACTTGCGCAGGCCCTCTCGGATGGCGGCGGCGTTGCCTATCACCACCAGCGTGAGATTGTCGGCCGTCGGAAACTGCGACTGCACTATCTTGCGTGCGTCTTCGAGAGTGACGGCGGCGAGTGCGTTCAGGCGCTGGTCTATATAGCCGCGATCGAGCCCATAGAACTCGAGATCGCCCAGTGCGCTCGCCCATTGCGCGGAGGTTTCCAGCGCCAGGGGAAACTGCCCCTGCACGTAGGCTTTGCTGGAGTCGAGCATGGTGGCGTCGATGATGTCTGCGTGCAGGCGCCCGACCACGTCCAGCGCCAGGTCGATGGCTTCGATGGTGCTGGCCGTCTTGGTGAACGAGACCAGCTCCCAGGCGCCTGGCTCGAGCATGCGGTCGAAGCGCGAACTGGCCCCGTAGCTCAAGCCGGTGCGAATGCGTAATTCGCTGTTGAGCAGTGAAGTGAACCTGCCGCCGAACAAGGTGTTGACCACATCGAGCGGCGCTCGCTGCGGGAACGCGCGGCTGACACCGACATTGCCGGCCCAGAAATAGGATTGCACCGAGGTGGGCGCATCGACCAGCAACACGCGTCGCCCAGTGACTTTCGTTGGCGGCGCCGGCCTCGAAAATGGCTGCTCCGCTTTACGCCAACCGGCGAAGGCCTTGGTGACCAGCGGTTTGAGATCCGCTGTCTTGAAGTCACCGACTATAGTCAGTATCAGGCGGTCGGCGCCGAGCTGGTCGCGATAGTAGCGGGTGAGTTGTTCGTGCGTGATGGCGGCGAGACCCGCTTCACTGCCGATAGGTGATTTACCGTAGACATGTTCGCCGAACACCGCAGCGGCGCCATAGATCGGCGTGAGCGAGCCGAGATCCGAGTCCTTGGCGGCGCGCAGAAAATCGATCTGCCGCGAACGCAGCGAGTCGAATTCCTCGCGCGCCAGTCGCGGTCGCTGCAGCATGTCGGCGAGCAGTTCGATCATCAACGCGCGATCCTTGTTGAGGAACGAGCCGCTCACATTGATGCTCTCGGTGTCCGCGCTAGCGGCGATCGTTCCACCGACAGCGGCGATAGCGTCGGCGAAAGCGAATGCGTCGCGTGAGCCGGCGCCTTTTTCCAGCAGGTTGGCGAGCAGGCTGGCGCTGCCGCTGGCAGTGACTGGATCGGTCATCGCGCCGCCGCGCAGGTCCGCACTGAACGCAATCAGCGGCACATCGTGGCGTTCCATGAGCAGCAGCACCGCGCCGTTGGCCAGCGCGATACGCTCATATTTCGGGATCTGCACGGTTGCGGCAGCGAAGACCAACGACGGTACGGCGGCGAAACAAAGCAACAGGCTCAGCGTCAGGCTGCGGAGGAGCAGGCGCGCACTCATTGCTTTGCCTCCGCGGTAGCGACTACTGGCAGCACGCCCACTGTGCGGAAAGCGGATTGGAGCAACTCTCCCGCGAGTTTCTTTATCTCGTCGAGCGTGACCCGCTCGTATGCCTGGGGTGCATCGAACAGCTTCCGATAGTCGCCCTTCATCACCGCGTACCTGCCCAGCGCATCCGCCTTGCCGTCGATGGTCGCCTGGCCGCGCCAGAAATCCGCCAGTGCCTGGTTTCTCGCGCGCGCCAGTTCTGCTTTGGTGACGCCGTCACGACGCACTGTCTCGATCTGCGCATCGAAGGATTTCTCGGCGGCGGCGACATCGCCATCCGCCGGCAGCGATAGATAGAACCAGACCAGTCCCGGATCGAAACCCGCCTGCACGTAGCCGTCGGCGGAAATGGCGAGCTTCTGTTCTTCCACCAGCGCGCGATGCAGTCTCGATGCATCGCCGTCGGCCAGTATGCGCATCAGCAATTCGAGCGTGGGCGCGCGAGGGTCGGCGCTCGCCATGCCGTGATAGGCAAACTGCACGACCGGCGTCTGCGCATCGGTCAACAACGTGACGCGACGCTCGCCGGCCTGGACCGGTTCCTTGGTGACGATGGGCTTCGGTCCTTCGCGCGCCGGAATGGCTTCGAAGTATTTGCGTGCGAGAGCGATCGTCGCCTGCGGTTCGAGGTCGCCCACCAGCACCAGCGTGCAGTTGTTGGGCGCATAGTTGCGCTGGAAGAATTCCTTGAGGTCGTCGATCTTCCAGGACTCGATGTCGGCGGGCCAGCCGATCGTCGGAATGCCGTAGGGATGCGCGGTGAAGGCTGCGGCCTGGACCTGCTCCTGCAGGCGCGAAGATGGATTGTCATCGACGCTGTTACGTCGTTCCGAATACACCACGCCGCGCTCGCTCTCGACCACTTTAGGTTCGAACGCGAGATTGCGCAGCCGGTCGGCTTCCAGCGCAAACACGGTTTCGAGCGCCGCTTTCGGCAGCCAGTCCTGGTAAATGGTGACGTCGTCGGAGGTGCTGGCGTTGTTACGTGCGCCGTTGGCTTCGAGCACGCTGTCGAACTCGCCGGGCTGCCGCGTGCTGGTGCCGTTGAACATCATGTGTTCGAAAAAATGCGCAAGGCCGGTGATGCCGGGCGCTTCGTTGCGGCTGCCGACGCGCACCCAGTTGTAGAGCGCGATGTTCGGTATGTCGCGATCCGGCCAGACGATGACCTGCATGCCATTGGCGAGTGTCGCCGAGGTGACTTCGCTGGCGCTGGCGGCGAGCGCGGACGAACCGATCAGCACGCCGCTGGCAACGCATGCGGCGAGGAGTACAGAAAAGCGACGTGTCATTCGCGGGCGTTCCTTGGCGGTGAGTTCACTCGGCGCGGGCGATGCTGGCGACTTTGCCATCGACGATAGTGACTATCATGCGGAAGGATTGGCTGCCACGATCGAAAGTCCAGCGCTCGGTGGTGCTCACTCCGACTTTGCGTGTGCGCCCGGGTTGCGCTCCTGGTCCGTACAGGTCCCGTGTCGACACTTCTTTGCTTGCCGGCGCTCCGCACTTGGCGAGAAGTTCGCCGACGCTGGTGTCGCTGCTCACCACCCATTTCCCGCAACGCATGGATTCGTCCGCCTGCGCCGGCGCAATGGCGGCCAGCGCGAGCCAGAGTGTCGGGAGAACCAGGGTTTTGCAGGGGTGGCGCATGCGCCTATTGTACGCGCACCAAAAAAAACGCCGCCAGCTGGGAAGAGAGCTGGCGGCGTGAGATTCGCACCTTGGGCAAAGGTGCAAGGTTCAGCGCGACAAAATCGATATTGGAGTTTGCAACTGCCATGCCAGGGCGAAGCAGCCGCGCCAATCAACGGTTGCGGTTCGCGCGTGGATGGAAGTGGTGACGCTCGCAGTCACATATCGACGTGAACGCGCGCGTGTTCGTCAGCAGTTGTCGTAGTTTGCAGTGTCTGTTGCGGCAGACCGCAGCCAATGTTCTGACAAACCGGGCTGCGCCATGAATAATCGCGACTGACCCTGCGCGCAGTTCACGAGAGTACGGAGTGCATTCATGACCGAGATTCCCCGCCGTCGCCTGACCGACAAAGCAGCCGGCAGTCCGACGTTCATCGGCAACGGCACCATCATGACCGGTGACCTGCAATGCCAGGGAGACCTCGTGGTCGCGGGCAGCGTGACTGGCGATTGCATCGTGCGCGGCGCGTTCACTCTCGCCGATGGAGCGAGCTGGGAGGGCCGCTTGCAGGCGAACAACGCGGTGATCGCAGGAAGGGTGCAGGGAAGTTTGATGATCGCGGAGAAGATCGAGATCAGGAAGAGTGCACGTATTCGCGGTGCGGTCAGTGCAAGAAGCATCGCTGTCGCGCAGGGCGCGGTGATCGAAGGGGATCTCGCGGTGACCAGTGGAGCGTCGGTGGTTCGGTACGAGGAGAAGAGGGGGGCGTAAGCGAGTGGGATTCTCGCTTCGCCGCGATAGCGCAGCCTTCTACTCGCGAGGCGGCGCCACCGCTACCGCTTCTCCCGCGCCCGGCTTCACGTACTGCTCCAGCCACTTCCTGTTCGTCTCATACCAGAACAGCGAGTTCTGCGGCTTCAGCACCCAGTGATTCTCATCCGGGAAATACACCAGCTTGCTCGGCACGCCGCGATTCTGCAGCGTGTTGAACAGCTCGATGCCGTGATTCACCGGCACCCGCAGATCCTGCTGGCCATGGATGATGAGTGTCGGCGTGTTGAAGTTCTTGGCATTCATGTGCGGTGAATTGCGCATGAAGCGTTCCGGGTCATCCCAGAATTCCCCGTGGCGCTTGCGGGCCGCGCCGTCGTCGGTCGCGTATTGAGTGAACAAGTCGTACACCGCGGCGTGCGCCACCAGTGTCTTGAATGGATGCGGCTTGCCGAGTAGCAGCGTCGCGAGATAGCCGCCGTAACTGCCGCCGCCGGCCGCCATGCGCTGCGCATCGATCCAAGGCTTGGCCGCAAACCAGTCGCTCGCCTTGATCGTGTCCTGGTATGGCAGGTCGGCCCAGTCCTTGGTGATCGAATCGGCGAACGCCTGTCCGAAGCCGCTCGAGCCGTGGAAGTTGTGCCACGCCGTCACGTAACCCCAGTTCGCAAACACCTGCGCATTCCAGCGCCACTGGTAAGCATCGGCCATGGCGTTGTGCGGACCGCCGTGCAGGATCAAGTACAGCGGCCACTTGCGGTCCGGCGTGAAGTTGGGCGGATAGACCACCCACATCTGTATGTCCGCGTCGTTCGCGCCTTTGAAGGTGACGCTCTCGACTTTGCCCTGTGTGAGTTTCGCGAGTTGCGCATCGTTGAAGTCCGACAACTTCGTCGCTGTGCCGTTGCGCCCGATGATGCTGACCAGGGTCGGCGGCTCGGTGAAACTCTGGCGCAGCCCGACGATGACAGGGCCGCTGCCCGCGACTGCGAGCGAGCCGAAGCTGTGCGCGCCGGTGATTGCTTTCGGAGCCGCGCCGTCGATGTCGAAACGATAAACGCGATTCGCGCCGGCATCCTCGATCGAGCCGAACAGCGATTGCGAGTCGGGCGACCACACCAGGTCATCGGCGGAGCGATCCCAGTCCGCAGCGAGCGGGCGTAGTTTGTCGCCGCGACGATCGTAGAGCATCAGCCTCGCGCGATCGGCATAGAAATCCTTGATCGCCTGGCGGCGGAAGGCGAGCGAGCGACCGTCCGGGCTGTACAGCGGCGACACGTCGTTGGCCGGATTGTCGCCGGTTATGTTGCGTGCCGTGGTGCCGCCCTCGACGGGCAGCACATAGATGTCGAAATTCGGATCGATGCCGCTGCGATCGCTGTCGGCGGCGAATGCGATCTCGGCGCCGTCGGGGGAAATGTCATAAGACGAGGCGTCCGGTTCCGCGATATCCAATGGCACACCGGCCGCGCGCGTGATGGGCAACGCTTCACCGCCGGCAATGCTCACCGCGTAGACATGCGTGCGGCGATCGTCGAGGTAATGATCCCAATAGCTGACGGGCGCCTTGTCCCACACTCGTGCCGTCATCTTAGGCTGCTCGCGCTCTTTCATGCGCTGTTCCATCTCGCCCCAGGTGTTCAGGTCCGGCCACACCTGCGTGAGGAAGGCGACACGGCGCGAATCGGGAAACCAGCGCGGCGCCATGACGCCGGTGGGGACGTTGGTGATGCGCTTGGCCTCGCCGCCGTCGACGGCGATGACATATAACTGTGCCTGCTTGTCCTCGCCGCGCTTCGAGACGAAGACGATCTGCGTGCCATCGGGACTCCATGCCGGCGCGGAATCGTTGGCCTCACCGCTGGTCAGCTGGCGCGACTTGCCCGGCTTGGTGGGCACCAGCCACAGGTCGGTGTCGCCCTTGTTCTTCTCGATGTCGAAACTCGTCACCGGCAAAACCGCCGTGCGCCCGTCCGGAGAGATGGCCGGAGCGCCCAGCCGCTTCAGTCGCCACATGGCGTCCGCCGTGAGCGCGTCCGCCTGCACCGTACCCACCCCGCACAGGAGCAGCAGCGCGCCCGCCCAATACAGTGGCTTGTTACGCAGCTTTTCAGGGGGAGCAACGGTTGCTGTCATCGGTAACCTCGTTTCGATCCTTGCGGCCCGCCGCTGCCATCGGGCGCGCGGGCTTCCAGTTTATTGGCCAGTTTGTGGCGCGGCCGGCACGCCTCCTGGCGCGCTCCGGTGGATGCCCCGATCGATGCCCCGATCGACGCTATCGCCAGTGTAACCAAGCGCGCCGGTTTTACCTTATCAGGGGATGCACAAACCTGAGACCTGCATCCCTGTCTTGCCCGGCTATCGGCCACTAGACTTGCCTCTCACCAACAGGTCGACCTTTACTGCGCGCCCAGGAGCGGGCGTAGTCGAGTGTGCATTCCGATCCGCGTCGAGGCCCGCTTCCGCAAGCGTGGCGTTCACGGATCCGATGATCGAGGAACCAGATGATCCAAGCTAAAAATCGCAATCGCCTGCCGCTGACCCAGCCAGCCGTCGTTCACCTGCGACGCTCATATGCGGAGTGCCGGTTCGGCCAGATCCATTTGTGGACGGCCTATCCGACGGGTGGCGGCTTCGATGAACGTACACCCATCGTGTGCCTGCACCACGCAGGCGGTTCGGGGCGCCTGTTCGGGCCGATGTTGCGCGAACTCGGCACGGATCGCAGCGTCTATGCGCCCGACCTTCCGGGCCACGGCACTTCGGATGTGCCGAGCCTGCGGGTATCGGTGACCGATTTCGCAGCGGCCGTCGGCGACTTCATCGACAGCCTGCGACTGCGCACCGTTGACGTATTCGGCTATCAGCTCGGCGCGCTGGTCGCGACGGAACTGGCAATCGCTCGCCCACAGCAGATCCGTCGCGTGATGTTGTGGGGAGTCGCTAATTACTCTTCGCAGGAGCGCTCCAGCCTGCACGCGCAGGCAACGGTGCTCGGTTCGCGTGACGACGGCAGCGATGTCGCCGATGAATGGCGCAGCTTGCTGGCCCGCAAAGGTCAGGGCACGCCGACCAGCGCGGTGGCCGAAGATCTCAGCGATCGACTGCGTGCCGCCACTCACGGTTCGCGAGCGTTTGCGGCGACTGTGGACTATCCGGCCGCCGAACGATTGCCGCTGCTGAAGCAGCCATCATTGGTCCTGCGATTGCGCGATGAATTCGCGGAATACGCGCCGCGCGTGCGGGCCGCGTTGCCGAACGGCAGCCTGCTCGACCTGCCTGAGTATGGCCAGGGCTTCATCAGCGCCGCGCCACAACGGTTTGCCGCCGTCGCTCGCGAGTTTCTCGATCGCTGATATAGAAGAGAGACTCCGATCCTACATCCTTCGCGACCAGCCCCAGGCACACGCGAGGCCGGCGATCAGGCATGTCGTCACCCAGCGCGCGGTCAGCGCGCTGAGTCTTCCGCTTTCGATGGAGCGCGATGACAGCGTGCTGATCGTCAGCGGCAACACCAGCACGACGATGCACAGGCCGCCGAAGCTCAGTCCGCGTTGCCACCACGGCACATCGCCGATGGCCGCCAGTCCCCAGCTCAACCAGAACATGAAGCCCAGGCCGATGCCGCACGCCATGTGCAGGATCACTTCGAGCGCCGGCAGGTCGGCATAGGTTTCGCGCGTGGGCGGACGAATCATTTCCGCGGCCGACCAGAAAACCGAGTGGCCGAGGATGCTCACCAGGCCGCTCAGGCTGCCCATCAACAACAAGTAGGAAAGCTCCATGCTTCAGCCCGACCGCTTGGCGCAGGTCACTTGCGCACCAGCAGTTGCAGGCCGTTGAGCAGGCGTTCGACATCGTCGTGGGAATTGAATATGTGCATGGAGATACGCAGCGCGCCTTCGGTGGTGCCGGGCCAGTCCAGTCGCCGGACCAGCACTCGGTGAACGCGGGCCAGGGTGTCCGCAATTTCGCTGGCGGCACGCCCCGGTGCTCGCACAGTGAGGATGCCGGCCCATAAGCCGGGTCGACCGGGCGTCATCAGTTCGATGCCCTTGATCTGTTGCAGCCGCAGCCTTGCATAGATCGCCAGTTCGCGCACGCGCGCTTCGATCCTTGGACGATTCAATTGCGCATGCATGTCCAGCGCCGCTTCGCCGCCGCGTAACGCCGGCCACAGGTGCGGCACCACGTTGCCCAGTTTGTGGATGGTGGCGGGAACGCCGGCCTGTGCGATGGACTCGGCCGGAACGAAGATCGGCGGCGAGGCATCGATGCCGCGCGGCTGGCTCGGCCACAATCGATCGAGCACCTCTCGTCGTACGTAGAGCATGCCGCTGCCCTGGCAGCCGCCCAGCCATTTATGAAAGCTGGCAGCGTAGAAGTCGCAACCCAGATCGCGCAGGTTCAGATCGAGCATGCCGAACGCCTGCGCCCCATCCACCACGCTGAAAATATTCCGCTGGCGTGCGAACTGCGCCAGCTCTTTGGCGGGCAACAGTGCGCCGTCGCCGTATTGAACGTGACTGAATGCGAACACCCGGGTCCGCGGCGTCACGGCGCCCGCGAACAGGCCGAGCACTTGTTCGGGGCCGGTCAAAGGCGTCGGCAAATCGACCTGCTTGACGACGATTCCGCGCCGACGCGCGAGAAACAGCCACGAACTCAACGATGCCGGATGCTCTTGCGAAGTCGTGATCACTTCGTCGCCGGCGACCAGGTCGAGGCCGTTGGCAACGCTGCTCAACGCTTCGCCCGCGCCGTGTGTGAAGACGATCTCATCGGCATCGCAACCGCCGAACGCCGCGAACCTTGCGGCCAGGCGCTTGGTTTCGGCGATCCAGCGAGCCTCGCTGCCGGCGCTGGCGATGTCGAAACTCTGGCTTTCGCGGGCGCGATACTCGGTCGCCATCGACACGCGCCAGGTAGGAGTGACGGTGGCGGAATCGAGGTAAGCAATCTGGGTGTCGAGAACCGGCTGCGTGCGCACCCATTGCCACAGTTCGCGCGATGACGCCGGGGGCTCGATGCCTTGCGCAAAGGCGTCTGCAGGCGTCGCCAGAGAGGCCACACCTGTCGTTGCCAAGGTCGCAGCCAGCAGTTCGCGGCGGCTGAGGCGAGTCACCGAATCCTTGCGATCGCCGGCTATGAAATCATTCATCGAGTGCGTGTGAGTGGCCTGGGGCGGCGCGCATTATTGCATCGAAGGCGCGGTGAGCGGTGGTTGCGTGCAGAGATTGCGGTGTCTCGCTGCTTGGACCTGCCCGTGAATTTCCTGCTACCGTAGCTGTCCGGATCCGCACCGATTCATTGTCCTCGTCCACAAGCCCATGTCGAACGATTATCTCGAACGCATCCTCAAGGCGCGCGTCTACGACGTAGCTATCGAATCGCCGCTCGAACGGGCGCCGCGGCTGAGCCGTCGCCTCGGCAACGAAGTACTGTTCAAACGCGAAGACCTGCAGCCGGTGTTCTCGTTCAAGATTCGCGGCGCGTACAACAAGATTGCGCATTTGTCAGAAACGACCGCACGACGCGGCGTGATTTGCGCATCGGCCGGTAATCATGCTCAAGGCGTGGCATTGGCCGCGCAGCGCCGCGGTATTGCCGCCACCATCGTCATGCCGCTCACGACGCCGCGAATCAAAGTGCAGGCCGTCATCGATTTCGGTGGCGAGGTGGTGCTGCACGGTGACGATTACGACCAGGCTTACGAGCAGGCGCTGCAGATCGCCCGCGAGCGCAATCTCACCTTCATTCATCCGTTCGACGATCCCGACGTGATCGCCGGCCAGGGCACCGTGGGCATGGAAATCCTGCGCCAGCATCCCGGCGAGAAGATCGACGCCATCTTTGTCGCCATCGGCGGCGGCGGCCTGATCGGCGGCATCGCGGCTTACGTCAAACACCTGTTTCCCAAGATCCGCATCATCGGCGTCGAGCCCGACGATGCCGATGCCATGCACCGCTCGCTGCAGGCCGGCAAGCGCATCACGCTGGATCGCGCCGGCGCCTTTGCCGATGGCGTCGCCGTGCGGCGAGTGGGCGAGGAGCCGTTCCGTCTCGCGCGTGAATATGTCGATGAGATCATCCTGGTCAGCACCGACGAGATGTGCGCGGCCATGCAGGATATTTTCGAGGACAACCGCAGTGTCGTCGAACCGTCCGGCGCCTTGTCGGTCGCCGGCATCAAGCGTTATGTCGCTCGCGAACGCTGCAAGGACCGCACGTTCATTTCGATCAACTGCGGCGCCAACATGAATTTCGATCGCCTGCGGCACGTGGCCGAGCGTGCGGATATCGGCGGCCAGCGCGAGGCGCTGATCGCGGTGGAGATCCCGGAAGCCAAGGGCAGCTTCCTGAAGTTCTGCGAGATTCTCGGCCGGCGCAGCGTCACCGAATTCAACTATCGCTTCCAGGAAGGATCGGTGGCGCGCCTGTTCGTCGGCCTGGGGCTGAGCGATGGACGCAAGGAGAAGGAAGCCGTCATCAAGGCGCTCAAGGATGCGTCGTACCCGGTTGTCGACATGAGCGACAACGAAATGGCCAAGCTGCACGTGCGCTACATGGTGGGCGGGCATGTCGGCGGCATCCAGCACGAGCGCCTGTTCCGCTTCGAATTTCCCGAGCGTCCCGGCGCGCTGCTGAAATTCCTCAACGCCATCGGCACGCAGTGGAACATCAGCCTGTTCCACTATCGCAATCATGGGTCGGATTACGGGCGCGTGCTCGCGGGCGTGCAGGTGCCGCCGAACGAAAGCATCGACTTCGACCTGCACCTGCGCGAACTGAAATTCACCTATGCCGAGGAGACGTCGAACCCCGCTTACCGCCTGTTCCTTGGTGGCGCGGCCGCTCAGGGCTGAGCGGAAAGCCTCGTCACTTCATCGAGAGCCGCGCGCGTCTCGATGCTGACCGCCGCATTCTGGCCCTGGGTCTTCACCAGCACCGGGTAGCTCAACTGCAGCAGCGACTTTGCCTCCGCATAGTTTTTCTTCGCCAGCAGCAGGCGACCGAGCGCACTTCGGCTCTGGGCGAGCGGCTCGCTGTCAGCAGCCAGCATCTTGCTGCCCATGACGGTTGCCCGGCGCAGCGTGTTCTCCGCCTCGTCGCGCTTGCCGAGTTGCAGTTGAGCGCGACCGAGACCTGACAAGGCGGCCGCGAGGAACGCGTGTTCTTCGGGCAGGGTCTGCGTGTAGATGCCGAGCGCCAGGAGGAACTGGTCGATCGCTTCCTCCGCGCGGTTCGTGTCCATCAGCAGCGTGCCGAGATTGACGTGATCGTGGCCGACGAAGACGTGACCGACGCCGCGAGCCGCGATGTCCCGTTGCAATACGTCGCGGAAGACGCTTTCAGCGCGGTCGGGCTGGCCATTGCGACGCAGGAACGTGCCGTAATTCGCCAACGCATCCAGTGTCGTAGGATGCTGTGGACCCAGGACCTTCTGCATCAGCGCCAGCGACTCGGCGTATAGCGGCTCCGCTTCCTGCAGCAATCCCTGCCGCTGCAAAGTGAACGCCAGGCTCTGAATGTGCAGGGCCACCTGCGGATGGTCCTTGCCGAGCGCGGTCTTGTCGATGTCGAGTGCCGAACGATAGAGCTTCGCGGCGCCGGGATAGTCGCCACGCTGTAGCAGCACGCCAGCGAGGTCGTTGAGCGCCGACGCCATCTGTGGTGTTCTTTCCAGGCCGTGTTTGCCGTACAGCTGGATGCTGCGTTCGTAGTACTCACGTGCACGTTTGAATTCGCCGCTGTACTCCGCCAGCCTGCCCAGTTCGAGCAGGATGGGTGCGAGTTCGAGCCCTGAGTTGCCGGAGAGGCTGCGCTGCGTATTGAGCGCATCGGTCAGGATTCGCTGCGCTTCCGCGTACTGGCCCTGTTCCCGCAAAGTTGCGCCAAGCGCGCTCATCGCCGTGACTACTTCCGCATGTTTGGGGCCGTGAAGCTTTTCCAGCGAAGCGAGCGAGTCGCGCTGCAGCGTCACCGCATCTCCATAGAGTCCGAGACTGCTGTACACGCCGCCGATGGTCCCCATCAGCGTGGCCCGCGTCACTGGCTGGTTGGCCAGGCCATTGCTGATCCGGCGTGCGCCGAGGTCGAGCAGTTCGCGCGCGGTGACCTGGTTGCCGCGGCTCTTCGACGGATCGGACAGCTCGAACAGTTCGACCAGGAAGGAAGACACCTGTTCGGCACGCTGGCGCTCGGTAGCGGCGATGTCGCGTTCACGCGCGATGCGTCTTGCCTGCAGCAGCGTGACTGTGCTGAACGCAGCCATTGCCAGCGCAACCAGCACTGCGGCGCTCACTGCCACTGCGTGGCGACGAACGAATTTCTGCGTGCGATAGGACCAGCTGTCGCTCGCGGCCATCACTGTCTGGCCGCTGTAGTGGCGCTCCAGGTCGGCGGAGAGCTGCTCCGCCGAGGCGTAACGACGGCCTGCATCCTTGCGCATGGCCATCATCACTATGTTGTCGAGGTCGCCGGTCAGCTCCTTCTGCAGCTTCACGCCGGTGGTGCTTCGGCATGTGGCGATGTCCGTCAGCAGATCGGGTGATTCCGTGGCGGTGCGCGCCACGATCGCACTGGGCGGCACAGGATCCTGCTCGCAGATGATCCGCTCCATGTCCGTGATGCGGCTGCCGACCAGCTGGAACGGCCGGCGTCCGGACAACAACTCGTACAGCAACACGCCCAGGACATAGATGTCGCTGGCGGTGGTGATGACATCGCCGCGCACCTGTTCTGGGCTTGCGTGCGCGGGCGTCATGATCCTGTAATCCAGGTGCGTGACCGCCAGCGTGTGCAGCGACTGGCGGGTGTCCAGCAGCTTGGCGATGCCGAAATCCAGCAGCTTGGGCGTGCCGTCCGCGGTGATGAGAATGTTGTTGGGCTTGAGGTCGCGATGCACGATCAGGTTCTGATGTGCGTAGTGGACGGCGCTGCAGACGGTGCGCACGAGCCGGACTCGCGCGGCCAACCCGAGCCGGTGGCGGTCGCAATACGTGTCGATGGGTTCGCCTTCGATGTACTCCATCACGATGTACGGCGTGCCGTCCGGCATGCGTCCGCCATCCATGAGTCGCGCGATGTTCGGGTGCTGCAACCGCGCGAGGATCTGTCGTTCCTGCCGCAACCGGCTGTGAACCTGCGCGGAGAACACGCCGGCTCGCACCAGCTTTATCGCTACCTGCTGCTGGTATTCCTCGTCGGCGCGTTCGGCGAGATAGACATCGCCCATGCCGCCGGAGCCGAGCTTGCGCAGGATCCGGTATGGACCGAGCCGCTGGCCTTCCAGCCGGGTTTGCGCATCCGGCAGCGCCGCGTCGTCCGGTTCTTCATCCCAGAATTCCGGTCGCTGCGCCTGGTCGCCGAGCACCACCAGCACCTGCGACAGCAGCGTGACGTCCATTCCACACGCCTGGCGAACGAAATCGGCACGCTCTCTCGGACCCAATTGCTGTGCCCGTCGTACGATGTCATCGACCTGCGTTGCGTTATCCATATTGTTTATGATGCATCAGCGCCGCGCGCGCGTGATAATCGCAAGTGATGGGTTTCGAGTGGAAACTCAATATCTGGGACTAACCGAGGTGAACAATGGCCACGAGAAAGAAGAAAGGCACGAAGAAATCAGTGAAGAAGGCTGGCAAGAAGAGCGCAGCCAAGGTCAAGAAGGTTGCTAAGAAGGCAGCCAAGAAAAAGGTCGCGAAAAAGAAGTCTGCGAAAAAGACTGCCGGCGTAAAAAAGAGCGCCAAGAAAAGCGCCAAGAAAAGCGCAAAGACCGCCGCCAAGAAGTCGGCGCCGAAGGCGAAGAAAGTCGCCCGTCGCAAGAAGACGGCGATCGTCGAAGAGCCTGTGACACCGACCACGACCACCGATGCGGATGCATCTGAGCCGGTGACTGCCCACGTCCCGCGCGTGCCAGATGAGCCCTAGCCAATAGTGGTGTCGCTGCAGGATTGCCGTTCGCCGTAAGGCGGACGGCGATCCACCCTTCGAGTCTGCCGGCGCTTGCCGGATCTTCCCTTCCCATCCAATCCCCGCTTGCGCGCAAGGCGCGCTGCCATACCTGATGCATCTGCATGACGTATCTCGCTGAGCGCCCGGCGCGGCGCCAGACCTTGCGCGTTCGCGGCCTGGATTTTCAGCTCTATCACTGGGCCGGCGCCGATCCACGGCCCGTGCTGCTCGTGCACGGCTGGGGCGATAGCGGCGAAACTTTCCAGTTCCTCGTCGATCGCCTGCCGCCGCAACTCACGCTCGTCGCCTTCGATGCGCGCGGGTTCGGACGTACTGAGTGGGCACAGGACGGCTATTGGTTTCCCGACTACCTTGCCGACCTGGATGCGATCGTCGACGTGCTGTCGCCGGATCGCGCCGTCGACCTCGTGGGCCACAGCATGGGCGGCAACGTCGCGCTACTTTACGCAGGCGTGCGTCCGGATCGTGTCCGTAATGTCGTCAGTCTCGAAGGCTTCGGCATGTTGCCCACGCAGCCGGGGCAGGCGCCGGCCCGTTATCGCGACTGGCTGGATGAGATCAGAGGCGGCGTGGAGTTCGCCACCTACGATGACTTTGCGCACTTCGCGAAAATTCTCGCGCGTCGCAATCCGCGCACGTCACCCGACTGCATCGAGTTCGTCGCGCACTCATGGGGCCAAGTCCGCGCCGACGGTCGCATCGAACTGCGAGCCGATCCGCGACACAAGCGGGTCAACCCGGTGCTGTACCAGGTGGAGCAGACGGAGGCCTGCTGGCGGCAGATCGCCGCGAAGGTGTCGATGGTTGCCGGCGATCAGTCGGAGTTCGCGAAGCGGATCGATGGCGATGCGAGTCGGGAACGCTTGTTGAATGTGTTTCGCGCCATCGAGTTCGAGACGGTGATGGGGGCGGGCCACATGCTGCATCACGAGCGGCCGGCGGAAGTGGCGGCGTTGATCGCGGGCGCTCTCGGGGTATGAGCAATCAAAGCCAGTAACTGAACAAGCTGCTGCCGACCTCCCGCAGCTTCTCCCCCAGCGAGCGCTTTCGCCACGACGCGAGATCGAGTTCAGTCGAATTCGCCTGGTCCCTCTGGAACACCTGCTCCAGCCGCCCGCCGAATGCTGTCCCCACCACCACCGCGTTCACTTCGTTGTTGTGCAGGAAACTGCGCATGTCGAGGTTCGAGGAGCCCACCGTCGACAGCGCGCCGTCGATGACGGCTGTCTTGGCATGCAGCAGTGCATAGCGCTGTTCGAAGATGCGCACGCCACCCGCAAGCAGTTCATCGAAGCTCGCGCGCGACGCATGCAGGATCAGGCTCGAGTCGGTGAATCCCGGCACGATCAGCCGGACATCCACGCCGCGCTTCGCTGCCGCCAACAGCGCCTTGCGCATTTTGCGATTGGGAGCGAAGTAGGCATTCGTCAGCCAGATGCGCTGGGTGGCGCGTTCGATGGCGCTCAGGTAGGTGGAGTAGATCGCCGCCTTGGTGCCATCGGTTGCCACTGCCGCGATCAATTCGCGTCCCACTGGCGCTATCTGGGGAAAGTACTGCGTGGAAGCGGCGTCGATGGCGCCGCCCGTGGCGGTCCAGGTTGCCAGGAACAGTGACTGGAACTGCGCCGCGACCGGGCCTTCGATCATGACGTGAGTGTCGCGCCATCCATCCGACACACCCAGTTCCGGCCCGGGGCGCGTCGTGGAGGAATCCATGTAAGTGCTGGTGATGTTGATGCCGCCGGTGAAGGCGACCCGGCCATCGACGATGATCAGCTTGCGATGATCGCGGTTGTTCTGTTCCCAGACCAGCGGAGTGCGGAACGGATTCAGAGAGCGGAACGCACGCACGTCGATGCCTGCCGCGCGCATGTCGTCGAAGAACGCAGCAGGTGTGGCCAGGCTGCCGATGCCGTCGTAGAGCACGCGGATGGTGAGCCCCCCACGGCGACGTTCCAGCAGCAGGTCGCGAATCGAGCGACCGACTTCGTCGTCGGAGAAAATGTAGGTTTCGAGATGGACGTGATGCTTTGCGCCTTGAATCGCCTTACGCATCGCGTCGAGCGTCTGCGGTCCATCGATGAGTAGCGTGCAGCGGTTGCCGGCAACCAGCGGCGCCGAAGCGACTTGGCGGAAGGACTCGACCAGATCGTGAATGTGCGGATCGTCGTCCTGCTCGCCGAGGCGACTGTCGATCAGGCGATTGGCGGCCTTTTCGCCAAGCGAGCCGCTCGCTGCGATAACCGACGGCGGCGCCGTCGTCGGAGTCGGCGTCGGTTCCAGCCTGGAGATCGCGCATGCTGTGCATCCCAGCGCTGCGAACAGCAGGACTGCGATTCGAGTGAAGAGGGCGCGTGGCACGGTGTGTCAGGTGTCCGAGCCGTGGCACGCGCCGAGTGTGGGTCAGTCCTTCTTCAGCTTGTCTGCCGCATCGCTCGCGCCTTCGCGCATTTCATCCGCAGCGTCGTCGACTTTGCTGGAAGTGGATTCCTTGCCGCCGTTCTTCATCGTGTCGACTGCTTCGTCGACTTCTTCGCCGGCCTGCTCGATCGGCCCTTTCTTTTCGCAAGCCGCAAGTCCCAGGCTCATGCTGAGCGCGAGCGCCGCAAGTCCGATCGCCTTCCAGCCGCCACCGTGTTGATTAGTCATCGTCCTTCTCCCGTTTACCCTAGAAAAACATTGTCCGTGGTTGCCATGCTGCGAAGGCCAGCCGCGCGCAACAGTCGGTAAAACTCCCACGGGAAGACTAAGTTCCTCCCTCTGTCTGCCTTGTGGCAGTGGTGGCAAGCTGAAAATAGCTCTGGTGAGGGGGTTCTGCGCCGTAGAGCACGCCAAGCAAAGCGGTGAAAGGAAAGCAAGGAACTCGGACGGCACTAACGCGTTAGCAACATGAGTCCGTCGTAAATGCAAGTCGCACATGCCTCCAGGCAGATGCGGATGGCCAGCGGATCAGCAATTCGACACTAACGGTACGACTGGAGGTAATCATGCTTTCCTGGGCTTTGACATTTTTCGTGGTGGCCATCATCGCTGCCGTGCTGGGTTTCACCAGCATCGCCGGTGCAGCGGCCGGTATCGCCAAGATCCTGTTCTTTGTGTTCCTGGTGCTGACGCTCGTCGCACTGGTCAGCGGCGCGATGCGCGGTCGCCCGCCCGTCTGAGGACTTTTCCACAGGCACAAAAAAGGGAGCCATCGGCTCCCTTTTTTTATGTCTCGCGTTACGGTTGACTGATCAACCGTAACGCGAGTTGCCGTGTCATTTCATGCGAACAACAAGGCCTGGCTCACCGCGACGCGCACGGTTTCAGGAACGAATGGCTTGGTGACCAGGAAGGTCGGCTCAGGACGTTCGCCGGTCAGCAACCGTTCCGGGTAGGCGGTGATGAAGACGATGGGCACCTGCAGCTCGCTCAGGATCTGACGAACAGCGTCGATGCCCGAGCTGCCATCGGCGAGCTTGATGTCGGCGAGCACCAGGCCGGGTTCGGTAGTGCGGGCAGCGCGAACTGCTTCGTCACGCGTGGTGGCAATGCCGGCCACCGTATGTCCCATCTCACGCACGATGCTCTGCAGGTCCAGAGAAATGATGGGCTCATCTTCGATGATGAGCACGCGGGTGCTCGGTTGCGTGGAAATTTCGCGCACCGCCTGGCCGACCATGTCCTTCACCTGCGATTCGCTCACGCCCAGGATGTGTGCCGCTTCGCCGACATTGAAACCTTCCATCGCGGTGAGCAGCAACGCCTGGCGATGCGCCGGCGTGAGTTGTTCGAGGCGACGTTCGACGCCGCTGCTGTCGGTGTGCGATCCGGCGAGCGGCCGCGACTCCGTATCGGTCGAGCCCCAGATGCGATGGAACACACGGTACAGGCCGACGCGTGGCGGCTGGCCTGCACTGAGAACCGAGGTATCCGCAATGATCGCTTCCAGGCAGGCGCGTACATAAGCGTCGCCGCTGGCCTGCGAACCGCTCAGGGCCCGGGCGTAGCGACGCAGGTAAGGCAGGTGTTCGGCGATTGCGTGGGCAAGGGCCATAAAAAAAACTCCGTGAAATTTTGGGGCGCCTGAGACCGTTGTTGACGGGCGTATTAGTATGGATGAGTTACAACAAAGGTTCCCCGCGGTTTGGAACTTTTTCAAAACTCCCGGCGTTGGGCTGCACTAACGTCTGCCTGTAAACGGAGCCTTCGAGGCTGGCGCATTCGAACGACGATCCATCATGACCGAGAAAATCAAGTCAGAATCCGCGGCTTCCCCGACGGATGCCTCACAACCGGACCCGGTGCCGGATTGGTTGAGCGGCCGTTTGCGCCGCATGTTCACCGACGTCATGGATGAGCCCGTTCCGGACGAATTCAAGGCGTTGCTGAAACAGCTCGAGGACAAGGAGCGCGGTCCGTGACCGCTGCTGCCACCATGCCCGGCAAAGACATTTTTCTCGACCAGGTAACCGCACTGCTCCCGGCGTTACGCGCATTCGGACGGTCGCTGTGCGGCGATCCGGCGCGAGCCGACGACCTGGTGCAGGACACTGTGCTCAAAGCATGGACCAACCGCGAACAGTTTCAATCGGGCAGCAACCTCAAGGCGTGGCTGTTCACCATCCTGCGTAATTGCTACTACTCGGAGCTGCGGCATCGCAAGTTCGAAGTCGAAGATCCAGATGGCGTCTGCGCCGCGCAGGTGGCGGTAGCGCCGGATCACGACGCAAAGCTGCATTTGCGCGATCTTAGCCACGCGCTGCTGGAGTTGCCTTCCGATCAGCGCGAAGCGCTCATCCTGGTGTGTGCGACAGGATTGTCGTACGAGGAAGCGGCCGATGTCTGCCAGGTTGCCGTCGGAACCATCAAGAGCCGCATCGCGCGGGCCCGCGACCGGCTGGTGGACCTGCTCGGCGAAGACGCCGCTCATATCAATGGGCCGCTGTCGATCGCCGACAGCAGCACGCCCGCTTCGCAACGATCAGGGGTCACCTGACGCGAGAAGTTTTTCCGCTCCCGTATGAAGAACCCCAAGTCTGCAGCCGTGCCGCGTCGCTGGTGGGGCCGCAACGCCGGCTTGCGTCCGCGTTTGGTTCTCATCGTGGGTATCGCCATGCTTGCGCCGGGTGCGCTGGCGGTATTGCAGGCGATCTCGAGTTATCGCAGCAGCATGCGCATTCTCGAGCAGAATCTTGCGCAGGCGGCGCAGCTCGCCGCCAACGAAGAAGAGAACATGATCTCCGCGTCGCGCGAGATCCTCACCAGCCTCGCAGCCCAACCTGACATTCGTTCCCAGCAGCCGCCTGCATGCCGGCGAGCTTTGCAGCGGGCCATCGGTGGTCTCGATCAATATGCCGGCGCCGCGATCGTCGACAGCCAGGGTGTGATCGCCTGCGGCTCCAGCGACGTGAAAGGCATCGTGAAAGTCGAGGATGCGGCCTGGTTCCGCGAGATCATGGGCGGCGATGCGTTCGTCGTCAGCGACCTGGTGTTCAACCGCTGGCTTTCGGCATGGGGCATGGAGACGGCGGTACCGCTGCTCGACGAACAAGGCGTGATCCAAGGCTCGGTCTCGCTGTTCATCGGACTGGACTGGTTGACGCGTCGCTACCAGCGCGCGGCGCCTTCCGACGACACGGCACTCGCCCTGCTCGATGGCAAAGGCGATCTGATCACTGCCGACGCGGGCCAGACCGGCGTCGCATCTGGCTTGCCGCCCGATGCATTGATCGACGAATACCTGATGTCGCGAACCCAGACGTTCACGACTCGCGGTCGCGATGGCACGTGGAGGCTCTACGCGATCAGTCCGCTGTTGGGCGGACGCGTGTTCGTCATCTTGGGAACGCCCGTGCTCACCGCGATCGGTCCGCTGGCTCTGCAGATGGCGTGGGGCGTGGTCACGCCGATTCTCATGTGGGCGCTGGCAATTGCGGTGGTGTGGTTCGGCATCGAGCATCTCGTCGTGCGCTGGATCACGTACCTGGAGCGCATCACTTCGGCCTATGCGTCCGGTCGTCACAGTGTCAGGCCCGAACGCGTCTCCGCCGCGCCCGCCGAGATCAGGAGCCTCGGAGAAACATTCGCTCGCATGGCGGATCTCATCACGGCTCGCGAGGTGGAGCTGCGCGAATCGCTGGCACAGAAAGAAGCGTTGGTGCGCGAGGTTCATCATCGCGTGAAGAACAACCTGCAGCTGGTGATGAGCCTGCTCAATCTCCATGCACGTCGCATCAAGGATCCGCGCGCCGAAGCGGCTTTCGCCGAAGCACGCAGTCGTATCAACGCGCTCGCGACCCTGCATCGCCGGCTCTACGAATCGGAAACGTTGCAGGAAGTGGACCTGCGCTGGTTCCTCGAAGACCTGTGCGTCGAACTGCGTCGCGGCGGTCTAGCAGCGGGACGCCACATCGAGCTCAACGTGCAGGCGCCTGAAGAGGTGATCGGCCCCGAAGTGGCGGTGCCGTTGGGCTTGCTGGTCACCGAGTGCATCACCAACGCTTATAAACATGCATTCCATGGCCGCAGCCAGGGTCGCATCGACGTGAAGGTGGAGCGCGAGTCGCAGAGCACGCTGGTCGTCTCCGTGCGCGACGACGGTTTGGGTTTCGATCCCGCGTCGCCGGGTGCCGAGCCGGGCGGGCTGGGCAAGTCGCTCATCGATGCATTCGTGCGCCAGTTGCATGGGGAAATGACTGTCGATTCGACAGCGGGTACGCTCGTGAGCGTAAAATTCCCTTCGACCGCGCAACACGCTGCCGTTACTACGCCGGCCTGATAACTCCATTTTCGTATGCCCGATTCTCCCCGACGCGCCGCAGACGTGCTGCGTCTTCCAGGCCTGCTCCGGTATCTTTCCGCCCGTGTGCTCGCCATCCTCGCCGCTCAGATCCAGACGGTCGCGGTGGGCTGGCAGATCTATGACATCACCCACGATCCGCTGGATCTGGGCCTGATCGGCCTGTCGCAGTTCCTCCCGTTCGTGCTGCTGATCCTGCCCGCGGGACAGATTGCGGATCGTTACGACCGTCGGCGCATCGTTACCCTGTGCTATGTCGCCGAGACGATCTGCGCGCTGCTGTTATTGGGCTTCACGTTGGAAGGCGTCACAGTGGCCTGGCCGGTGTTCGGCGCAATGGTCCTGCTAGGTTGCGCACGCGCCTTCTCGATGCCCAGCGGACAGGCGCTACTGCCAAACCTGGTGCCGCCTGAAAGTTTCACGCGCGCGGTGGCGCTCAATTCTTCCGTGTTCCAGATGACGGGCATCATCGGACCGGCGCTCGGCGGCGTAATCTATCTCGCCGGTCCCGTTGTCGTTTACTCCACGGTGACCGTGCTGGCTGCTGCATCGGTGGTGCTGATGTATCGCGTCGGTCCCGAACCTAAAAGCGTGCGCGCCGTTGAGCCGGTGAACTGGAACACGCTGTTGTCGGGGCTGAGATTCGTTTGGAGCCGGCCCGTGGTGCTCGGCGCGATTTCGCTCGATCTGTTCGCTGTCTTGTTCGGCGGAGCGGTGGCGCTGCTGCCGGTGTTTGCGCGCGACATACTTCATTCGGGGCCGCTGGAGTTGGGGCTGCTGCGATCCGCACCGGGCCTTGGAGCCAGCGTCTGTGCGCTCATGCTCGCCGCGAATCCGATGAAGCGGCATGTCGGCTCGTGGATGTTCGGTGGCGTTGCCGCCTTCGGCGCTGCCACCGTCGTCTTCGGGCTCAGCAATAATTTCGCGTTGTCGCTGGGTGCGCTGGTGATACTCGGCGCCGCCGACATGGTGAGTGTCTACATCAGGCATCTGCTGGTGCAACTGGAGACACCGGACTTCATTCGCGGGCGCGTCAGTGCGGTGAGCTCGGTGTTCATCGGCGCTTCCAACGAATTGGGTGAGTTCGAGTCCGGCATCACGGCGAAATGGTTGGGCACCGTCCGCGCCGTGGTCTTCGGCGGTATTGCCACGCTCGTCGTCACCGTCCTGTGGAAGCGCTTTTGTCCACAGCTTCGTCTCATGCAGACGGTCCCCGAGCCGATCGCCAAACGTAACGATCCTGTAATGAAAGCGGCGCAGTGACGTCTCGCGAGGGACTAACTCTTTTCCTCGTCACTGGCCGCTTCATACCTGTACCTCTCCCGCCCTTGAAAGGTGGCGCGTCCTTGCGCCGGTGAGGATGCTTCCTGCCTGGGTTTATATACAGTACCATCCTCGCATGGATGTTCCAACCCGCAAAGGCATTCGCACCGGGCGCGGCGCCGTTTCCAATCCCGCCGGTCGCTTCGAACCGACGCGCGCGGAACTCTTGGACGACGGTTGGGGAATTCTCGATGAGGAGTTGCCGCCGCTCGCCACTACTGTGCAGGCGGAGCCAGCGAAGTCGATCATTTCGCGTAACCAATCGCCCGACATTCCGTTCGACCAGTCGATCAATCCTTATCGCGGCTGCGAGCACGGTTGCATCTACTGCTACGCGCGGCCTTCGCATGCTTATTTGAACCTGTCGCCCGGCCTGGATTTCGAAACCAAGCTGTTCTACAAGCCCGATGCAGCGAAACTGCTGGAGAAGGAACTCGCGGCGCCGGGTTACAAATGTTCACCCATCACCATCGGCGCGAACACCGATCCATACCAGCCCATCGAGCGCGAGTACCGCGTCACGCGCAGCATCATCGAAGTGCTGGCGAAGTATCGGCATCCCTTATCGATCATCACCAAGAGCGCCATGATCGAACGCGACATCGATCTGCTCGCCGACATGGCGCGCTCCAACCTGGTACTGGCGCTGGTCAGCGTGACGACGCTGGACAACGAGCTGAAGCGAACGCTCGAACCGCGTACTGCTTCACCTGCCGCGCGGCTGCGTGCGATTCGCAGGCTCAGCGATGCCGGAATTCCGGTCGGCGTGATGGTCGCGCCAGTGATCCCGGTGCTGACGGATTCGGAAGTCGAAAAAATCCTCGAGGCCTGCGCGGCAGCCGGCGCTCGTTCGGCAGGATATGTGCTGCTCCGGTTGCCTCACGAAGTGAGCCCGCTGTTCCGCGACTGGCTCGAACAGAATGAACCGCTGAAGGCGAAACACGTACTCACCCGAATGCGGGAGATGCGTGGCGGACGCGATTACGACGCAACGTTCGGTCGCAGACAGACGGGTGTAGGCGAGTACGCTTCACTGCTCGAGAAGCGATTCGATCGCGCGTGTGTGAAGTACGGCCTGAAGATGCGCGAACGCTTCGTGCACGATCGGACTTTATTTCAGCCGCCGCGCACGGGACCGCAACAGCTCAACCTGTTGTGATCGCGTTGAATCCGCCCGGGCAGGAAATACGTAGACACATTGTCGGTTTCGGGCATTGCCGGAGCAAACCTTGGCGTATACTCAAATCGAATTTCGCATCGGGCATCTGGCTCTGAAGCGATTCTTCAGGAAGGACCCATCTCACGATCCTGGAGCTTCCCGCATGTTGCGCTCGCAACGCTTACTCGCCGATTCGCAGGTTTTTCCTGTGCGCTTCATGTCGCGCGCGTGCCATTCATACGGCAAGCGAGTGCTGTCCATCGCGGTGGCGGGCGTCATGCTCACCGCGGTCTCGGGCTGCATGACCGCCAAGATCGAGGAGATGCGCGAAGCGCCGACGCAGATCACTTCGAGCGAAGCGATCGTGCTGCTCGCCAAGCCGCATCTGGAAGGCACCGGCACCGAAGGCAAATTCCTCGACTGTCTCGAACGCGAACTGGTGGGTGCGTCGGTGTCCGCCGACGTTGCCAGCGCGCAGAAGTCCGGCAAGCGCATGGAATCGCGCAGCAGTCTCGCGAAATCCCCGTTCCAGATTTATGCCGACGATCAGTTCGTCGATGCGCTCTATCCCTGGCTCGAACCTAGCACCGCACCGGCGAATGCGCAGGGGTTCACCACCTTTCTCAGTCGTCCCGGTGTAGCTGAGCGCGTTGGTTCGATGGGCGTGAGATATATAGTGTGGATCGATGGCGTGACGTTGAAGACCGACGGCGGCGGCAGTATCGCCTGCGCGGCGGGTCCTGGCGGCGCCGGTTGCCTGGGCCTGGGCTGGTGGGAGAAGCATTCGGACTACGAAGCCACGGTGTGGGACCTTCGCGATGGCATCAGCGCCGGCACGGTGACCACCGATGTCAAAGGCACTTCGGTGATGATCGGGGCGATTGCGCCGATCCCCATCATTTCTCCAGTGCAGAGCACTGCTTGCGATCGGCTGGCCGGTCAGCTGAAATCATTCCTGGTGGGCAGCGATGAGGGAGATGCCAAGACAGTTCGCCGTTGACAGCGAATGTCGCGGCCTTGCTTCGCCTGACATAGGCTGTCGGGCGCGAGCGCCAGTGAGAGCGCTGGCCGGAAATGGAACTTCCTCGTTTGATCCTCGCCCAATGCTGGCTTACCGTGCAATCGGTCAGGCCGCATTCATCTACGGCGTCGCAGAGTCTGTGAGCCGCCCGCGAGCCCAAGTTTTCATTGTCGAGTCTGTTCTGGAGTATTGGCCATGCGCACACGCGATCCACTGAATCGGATACTGATCGCCGCCGTGCACACCGCGCTGGTGGCTGCAGTTTCCACATTCCTGATGGGTGGATGCGCGGGCGGGCAGCAGTCCTCTTCCTCGTCGAGCAGTTCGCCGCCTAGTTCTTCGAGCTCGGGCTCGTCCGGCTCCTCCGGATCGTCGGGTTCTTCCGGATCCTCGTCCTCTTCTTCCTCCTCGTCCGGCGGTTCGTCGGGCTCTTCGGGATCGAGTTCATCCAGCTCCGGTGGTGGTTCCAGCGGTCGCGCGGGAATGCCATCGGCAGGCGGCTCGAGCGGTGGTGCTTCGGGCGGCGGCATGCCATCCGCGGGTGGTGCATCTGGCGGAGGGCAGCCGAATGCGGGTGGAGGTTCATCGGGTGGCGCAAGCGGTGGCAGCAACCTGCCCGGTGCGAATAGCGCCGGTAGCGGTGGCACCGGCAGTTCGGGCGGCGGTCTTCCTAATGCGTCAGCGGGTGGTGGTTCGTCTGCGGGCACTGGCTCGAGTGGCGGTGGCGCTGCTGGGGCGAATGGCAGTTCAGCCGGTGGTGCTGCTGGCGGCGCATCGGGAGGCGCTTCAGGAGGTTCAGCGGGTGGCGGGGGTCAACCCTCGATCGGCATGCCAAGCGTAGGCGGAACGCCTGGGTCAGTAGGTGTCCCTTCTCCCTCGACAGGTGGTGCGGCTGGCGGTGGTGGTGGCGGAGCCTCTGGTGGCGCAGACGGTGGTGGCGGCAGTTCGGGCGGCGGCGCAGGCGAAAGTATTTTCACGGGATCCAGCGGCGGTGCCGGTGGTGCCCAGGGCGGTGCTTCAGGCGGAGCAGGTGGCACTAACGGTGGCGGCGGAGTCGCAGGTGGTGCCGGTGGATCCGCCGGTGGCTCCGGCGACATCAGCGTTACTGTCGCCGGTGTTGGATTGCCTACCGGCCCAGGCGGCTTACCCACGATCGGTGGTGGTGGAATGCCCGGTGGCGGTGGTGCTGCGGGTGGCGGCGGATTGCCAAATGCCGGTGGCCCTGGCGGACTGCCTTCTGCAGGCGGCGGCGCATCGGGTGCTGATGGCGCGGGCGGTGAAGCAGGTGGCGGCGGAGTCATGACCACCGGTGAACGCCAGGCGCGCATCAATCGCGAGTTCGATCGTTCCTTCGGTGTGTTCGATGGCCGCATGCGTGACGAACAGTCCGTCATTGCAGGTCAACGCGCCGGTCGCGGCGGCACAGGCGCAGGCCAAGGTAACGGCAATGGCAACGGCACTGGTGCGGGCGGTAGCGGTGCCGGCGCCGGTGAATCTGGCGGCGGCGAAAAGGGTGAAGGTTCAGCAGGCGCCAGCGGCAAAGGCAATGGTAACGGCGACGGAAGTGGCACCGGCGCGAAAGATGGCGGCGGTGCAGGTAGTACTGGCGGCAGCCCAGGCAACGGCCAGACCGGCGGCGGTGGAGTCGGTGGCGGCGGTCCTAAGGGCGGCGGTGGTGGACCGAACACTGTGCCACCCAATATCCCCGATGGTAGCGATGACGATGTGGTCGCACGCCAGTTGCGCGAAGCGGCCAGCAGCGAGACCGATCCCGAACTGCGGGAGAAGTTGTGGCAGGAATATCGTAACTACAAGAAGGGCAGCTGACGGCGCCACCGTCGCGTTCTTCTCAACCTGTGGTCTATTTATGATGACGCGTTTAACTGCCTGTGCCATTACCGCCGTCGCTGCGTTCGCGCTCAGCGGCTGCATGACACATGAAACCCGTCCCATACCGCGAGTCAACGCGATCCAGGCGGCCAAGGAAATTCCCGCGGAGCAATTGCTCGACGTAGCGGTGCTGATGTTCGACGAGAATGTGCCGAAGGACGAGAAGCAGCAGGAGAAGCTGCGAATTTTCCCCGAGGTGCGTAAAGCCGAAGCGCGTTATTTCTCGATGCAGATGCGTAATACGCTCGAAGGCACGGGACAGTGGGGCCAGGTACGCGTGGTGCCCGCCGATTCGAATGCGTTGGATGTGCAGGTCAATGCCAAAGTGATCGAGTCGACCGGCGCAATGCTGCGGCTCGCGGTCACCGTGAGCGATGCGTCGCGCCGCACTTGGTTCACCAAGGAATACTCGCAGCCTGCCGACACGCGCTCGTATAAGGATGGCGGTGGTCGCGCGCGCGATCCGTTCCAGAATCTCTACAGCGAAGTGGCAAATGACATGCTGGCGTTCCGCCAGAAACTGGCAGCGGCGGACGTGCAATCCGTGCGCAATGTTTCGGAACTGCGCTTTGCCAATGAGCTCGCGCCTTATGCGTTCCAGAGCTATCTCGGCGAAGACAAGAAAGGTATTTATCACGTCGCCCGTCTGCCGGCCGATGAAGATCCGATCTTCGTGCGCATGGACCGCATTCGCGAACGCGACTACGCGCTGCTCGACACCATCAACGAACATTACTCGCTGTTCGCCGACAACATGTCGGAGCCCTACACCAACTGGCGCCGCTACAGCTATGCCGAGATCGAAGCTCGCGACGAGGCTGGCCGCCAGGCGCTGACCCGCAAACTGCTGGGCGCGGCTGCGATCATCGGTGGACTGGTTGCCGGTACGGAGTCCAATACTTACGTGGGCCAGGCCGCTGCAACGGCCGCGGTATTCGGCGGCGCGTATGCGGTAAAGAGCGGTTTCGACAAGGGCGCGGAAGTCAAAATGCATTCCGAGTCCCTGAAGCAGCTGGGCGAGTCGTTCCAGTCCGAGATCCAGCCCATGGTCGTCGAAGTCGACGGCAAGACGCTGCAGTTGAAGGGCACGGCGGACGAACAGTTTCACGAGTGGCGCAAGCTGCTGAAGGAACTGTATGAGAACGAAACCGGCGAGGCAGTGACGTTACCCGCCGCCGCGGTCCAGACAGAAAAGAAGGCCGGCGGTAGTTGACGTCAAGGTCGAAGAGCCCGCTCGCCGATTCATCGCGACCTTGCCATGCTGACGAGCGGGCAGGCGTTGTCTGCGAGATATGTGCTCGTCCGTGAACTGGGCAGTGGCGGCAGCGCAAGCGTATGGCTTGCAGAGGATCGCGAACGGCATTGTCGCGTGGCGCTGAAGATCCTCGACGCGACCCTCGCGCAGAATGCGGCCGCCGTCCAGGCGTTACGGCGCGAGTGCGCAGTCGCGGCTTCGTTGCGACACATTAATATCCTCGAAGTCGCCGGCGTGGAAAGCTCGCCGGATCACGTGTGGATCGTGATGGAATATGCCGCTGGCGGCGACCTGCGCCAGCTGCGAGGCTTAGCCACGTCGCGAGTGTTGCAGGCGGCAATCCCGGTGGCTGCCGCTGTCGGTTTCGCGCATGCAGCCGGCATCGTGCATCGCGACCTGAAGCCGGCGAACGTGCTGCTGCGGACCGATGGCACCGTGCGGGTGGCGGATTTCGGCATGTCGCTGCTGCTCGCACAGGCGCCCGCTGCATCTGCAGGCAGGGGCTCCCCGTACAACATGAGCCCCCAGCAGATGGACGGCGCACCCGCCGCCATTACGGATGACATCTACGGGTTCGGAGTTTTGTTGCATGAGCTGTTATCCGGCTACCCACCGTTCTATCCTGACATCGGCGAAGATCGCGTACGGAACGAAGTGCCCGCCGCACTCTCGAAGCGTAGCGACCTGCCTTCGGCCCTGTCCGATCTGGTGGAGCGATGCCTGCGCAAAGCGCCTGAGCAGCGCCCGCAGGACATGCTGTCGATCGAACAGGAACTGACCGCAATACTTTCACAACTGCCGGCACCGACTATCTTGAGCGAAGCTTCCCGACCCACACCGCCACACATTGCGCCCCCCGCAGTTCGCCCGCAGGGGCAGGGACAGCCATTGCGAGGCGAGTGGCAGCGTCCCGACCATTCCGGTCCCGACGCCGCGGAGCTGCGCCGCCAGGGTTTTCGTCGCGGATTGTTCGCGGCCTCGCTGGTCCTGAGCATCCTCGCCATTGCGTTCGTATTCATCGCCCTGCCTAAGTGGGTGGAGCAACCGGCGCCAGCCCAGCCGCCGATCGCCAAGGCTCCTGCGCCTCCGGTAGAACAGCCCGCGGCGAAGGAAGTCGACTTCGCAGAACTGGCGCGTGCGAAACAATCAGCCGAGGACCAGCGCGAACCGCTCGATGAGCGACTGCAGAAGCTGCGCGCGCGAGCAGTCGAACAGTGGGCCGACGAAGCTTTCCAGGAGGTAGTTGCAGCTTTCGCCGTTGCGGACCGGCAGTTCGCCGCCCGTGATTATGTTGCAGCAACGACCACCTTCTCCGAGATCGCGCCGAAGCTGCAGCAGCTCGAACGACGCGCGACGGAAGTGCTCGCCGAGCAGCTCAAACTGGGAGCGGCGGCGCTCGCCGATGGACGCTCGGCCGACGCCCGCGACGCTTTCGCGTTGGCGCATAAACTCGATGCGAACAGCCAGGTCGCCGCGACCGGCTTGAAGCGCGCCGGCACGCTCGACCAGGTGCTCCAACTGCTGACCGAAGCCGAGCGCCAGGAAAAAGACGGCGATGCGACTGCGGCTGAGCAAACCTTTCGCAAGGCGCTTTCTCTAGATCCGCAGGCCCGTCGCGCCAGCGAAGGCGTTGCTCGCACGCAGTCGCGCATTGCCGGCAATGCGTTCGCCAGTGCCATGGCGCAAGGGTTCAACGCCATGACCCGTAAAGACTACGTCGGGGCCCGCGGCGCTTTCGCTGCCGCGGGCAAGATACGTCCCGGTGCACCCGAAATCGCCCAGGCGCTGAAGCAAATGGAACAGGACGAGCGCACCGGCACGATTACGTTCAAGCTCGCCGCCGCGCGCCAGTTCGAGTCGCAGGAACGATGGGCGGAAGCATTGCAGGAGTACCAGGCCGTCATGCAACTGGATGGCAGCGTATCGAGTGCGAGCGAAGGCATTGGCCGCGTGCGCTCGCGTGCCGAACTGCATCAGCAACTGGAAGTTTATCTGACGCAACCCGAACGACTGTTCAGCGCACCGGTGCGTGCTGCCGCGAAGGAAAGCCTGGATCGCGCCCATGCCGTTGCGAATCCAGGACCGTTGCTGACGCAGCAGATGACCAAGCTCACCGATTGGCTATCGCGCGCGGAAGTGCCGGTGCCGGTAGCGCTGCAATCCGACAACCTGACGAAGGTGTCGGTGCGTCGCGTCGCCGAGTTGGGCACATTCGAGCAACGCTCGCTGGAGCTTGCTCCTGGAAGCTATATCGTCGTGGGCACGCGCCCCGGCTATCGGGACGTACGACGCGAGATCACGGTGACACCCGGCTCTGCGCCGGCGCCGGTGATCATTCGCTGCGAAGAGAAAATCTGAAGTGACCCATGAGTGAGATAGTCGTTCGCGAAGCGCTGGGCGAAAGACGCTTTGCGACGGAGAATCTGCCCCTCGCGTTTGGCGGTGCCGGCAGTGCAGTCGTTCTCGCAGGTAGCCGCGAAGGCGCCGAAGCGTACATCGGTATGCACGAGGATCAGTTCTACGTGCAACCCGCGCAGGAGACTGAAGTCCTGCTCAACGGCGTGCGCGTCGATCAATCGAGCTGGCTCAAGCATGGCGACGTCATCAATGTCGGCGCGTCACGGCTGCGACTCAGCACGAGCGGCGGTCACAGCATCATCACCATCGAAGACGGCAGCGCCGGCAACATCACTGCGCCGCCGGTCATCACTCATACAGCGCGCCTGCAGGGATCGGAAGACGGTGTAGCCGAGCCCATCGCGGCAGTACGGTTTCGTCCAGCTGCCGCGGCGGCGAAGACCGGCGGATTCCGTATTCGTCCAGCACGGGTGATATTGACCATGCTGGCGGCGGCGATCGTCGCCGTGCTCTGGTTTATCTTCACTGCAGTTTCCATCGGCATTACCGCCGATCCGCAGACCGCGCAGATCCAGATCAACGGCGTGTTACCGGCGTTTCCCGTGGGCGGTCGCTACCTGCTGCGACCCGGTGAATACACCGTGCGCGCCACCAACGCGGGTTTCGCTCCCGCGGAGAACACCATCGCGGTTTCGGCGGAGTCCAACCAGAGCTTCGCACTCCAGCTCGCGAAGCTTCCCGGCATCCTGCGAGTCGAGGTTCCAGAAGGAGCGCAGCTCACTGTCGATGGCAAAGCGAGCGGCGCGGCGTCGACCGAATTCAAGCTGGCGTCCGGTACTCACACCATCGCCGTGACTGCCGATCGCTATCAACCGTTTTCCGGCACTGTCGAAGTGGAAGGCGCGGGCAAAGTGCAATCCTGGAAGCCGGCGCTGCTGCCGGCCTGGGGCAACGTGACAGTGACTTCCGAACCCGCGGGCGCGGAATTGTTCGTCGAAGGCAAGTCGCGCGGCGTCACTCCGCTCACCACCGAGATCATGGCGGGCAATCGTCCCATCGAACTGCGGCTGGCGGGCTTCAAGCCTTGGCTCACCGATGTGCAGGTCAAGGCGCAGGAGGCTCTCGACATCGGACCGGTGAAACTCGGATTGCCGGATGGACGACTCGCGCTACGCTCCGATCCTCCGGGCGCGAGCGTGTCGGTGTCCGGTGGCTACCGTGGCCAGACCCCTTTGGATATAGAGCTGCGGCCCGATCTTGCGCACTCCATCGTGTTGACGCGGCCCGGCTACGAAGCGGCGAGTCGAGAGATCAAGCTCGCGGCGGGTGAGCGTCGCACCGAGTCGTTCACGTTGACGGGCATCTTCGGCGAGATAGCGATTCGCGCGCAGCCAGCTGACGCGCAAGTGTTCGTCGATGGACAGCCGCGCGGCGCGCCGAACCAGACATTCAAACTGGTCGCGGCCACGCACGACATCGAGATTCGCAAAGCCGGCTTCGTCGATTTCAAGACCACGATCACGCCGCGTCCGGGCCTGCCGCAGGTGATCGAGACGACGTTGCTGACGGCCGAGCAAACGCGGGTCGCCGCGACGCCCGCGATCATCAGCACCAAGGCAGGCTCGCAGTTGAAGCTCATGCCTCTGGGTCGCTTCACCATGGGCAGTCCTCGTCGCGAACCCGGTCGTCGCGCCAACGAAGGACAACGCGAAGTCGAGTTCAAGCGCGCGTTCTATGCGGGCATCACTGAAGTGACCAACGCACAGTTCCGCCGCTACAAGGCTGAGCATCGTTCCGGCATTGCCGGGTCCAGTACGCTCGACCTGGAGAACCAGCCGGTGGTGAGTGTGACCTGGCAGGAGGCGGCGGCCTATTGCAACTGGTTGTCCGAACAGGATGGACTACCTCCCGCATATCGCAGAGACGGCGACCAGTGGGTGGCCGTCACGCCGATGACGCGCGGCTATCGCATGCTCACCGATGCCGAGTGGGAATGGGTGGCCCGCTTCAGTGGCGGCGGTCAGTTTCGCCGCTATCCTTGGGGCGACTCATTGCCGGTCGCGCCCGCATCGGGCAATTACGCCGACAAGACCGCCAACATCGTCATCCAGGATGTCATTCCCGACTACGACGACGGTTTTGCCGCGACCTCCCCGGTCGGTAAATTCCCGCCCAATACGCTGGGCTTGAGCGATTTGGGCGGCAACGTCGCTGAATGGATCCACGACTACTACACTGTGAGCGTCGATGCCACGCAGGTAGCCGTCGATTCTTCCGGCCCCGCCCAGGGCAAGCAGCACGTGATTCGCGGCTCGAGCTGGAAGCAGTCGAGCGTCACCGACCTGCGCTTGTCGGCCCGTGATTTCGGTGAAGGGGCGCGTAACGATGTCGGCCTGCGCCTCGCCCGGTATGTGGAGTAATGCTCATGCGTCCAGTTACTACTGCTGTGTTGCTTGCGATGATGTCGTTGCAGACATCTGTGCTGCTGGCTGCCGAGCCGCCGGCCCCATCGGCGCCTGCGCCGACAACTGAGAAGGCAGAGCCTCCCAAACCCATGGCATCGCCGAAAGAAGCCGCGGCCGCCGCAGTGGAGGAGCCAGCGGAAACCAGCGGTAAAGGACCGGTGAAGAACCCTGATAAGGGTCCGTCGCCGCAGCGATTCATTCCATCCGAACAGGTACGCGCCGACTTCGACGTGTCATTCCCGATCGACATCTAAGAGAACGCACCAGCCATGGTCACAGCAGCCATCTCCCCGCCGCGGCGTTTCCAGTATCCGACAGAGTTCACCTGGACGCTGTTCTCGCTGATCTTCACCGTGCTGACCATTCATGCGGCATATGTCGCCTGGATTCGCCCACAGGGCCAGGCCATCGTCGCCCAGGAGCAGGCGAAGCTGCGCGCCGATACCAACTACACGCCGGTGCGCTCGCTGTACCTGGTCATCAAGGACTTCGAGCAGGAAGGCGAAATCATCCACTTCGTATGGGCAATGCTCATCCTCGGGTACAAGGCAGTGCTCATCCGCCGCGAGCGCCAGTTCCTGGATCGCGATCTCATCCATGTGCCCGAAGGCATCAAGGTGCTGCCCGAAGACGCGAAAGACTACGCACGCCAGGTCGAGTCGCTGCCGGTTGATGACAAGCCGCGGTTGGTAGTTCGCGCTCTGCAGCGAACACTCGATCGTTTCGCCGCGACACGCAGCATCCGGGATGCGGCCGAGACATCCAAAGCCGTGTGCGATTCGGAAGCCGACCGGCTCGACTCGGGACTGGCGATGGTCCGCTACATCGCCTGGGCGATTCCTGCCATCGGCTTCATCGGCACGGTGCGGCACATCGGCGACGCGCTGCTGCAGGCTCACAAAGCCGTGTCCGGTGACATCATCGGCGTGACCTCGGACCTCGGTATCGCCTTCAACGCGACGTTCGTCGCGCTGTCGCTCACCATCGTGCTCATGTTCTTCCTGCACCAGCTGCAGCAATACCAGGAGCAGTTCGTGCACGACACCGATCACTGGATCGACCAGCACCTCATTCGCCACATGCAGGTGCGGTGAGTGAAGGCGTAACGTATTGCCATGTTGTCTCTCGAACTCATCGACGCGGGCCTGGTGCTGGCGCAGCGAAGCGGCGACGCCACGGCGTTGCTGAGCGATACACCCGGCATTGCCGTGCTCGAAGATACGGTGACGCTGACCGGCGCAGCCGCAGCGGCGCGTATCCGTCTCAAACCGTTACTGGCACAGACCAACTATTGGCGCGCGCCGAGCACGGATGTGCTCGCACGACCGTCGCGCTTGATCCGCACCACCGCCGATCTTGCGTTCGCGCAGGTTCAATCTTTGTTCGCCGGGACCGCGCGCGATATCGAAGGCGTTCTTCTCGCCATTCCCGCGGGCTACAGTCGCGAACAGCTCGGCCTGCTGCTCGGTGTGATCAATGAAACCGGCGTGCCGGTCGCGGGGCTGGTCGATGCCGCGCTTGCTGCTTGCAGTCATCAACCGGCGCCGCCGCGCATCCTGCATCTGGAACTGGAGCTGCACCAGGCACTGCTGACCGTACTCGAATATGCAGGTGGCGAACGCGCGGGTCTGAAACGCAGTCGTTACGAAATCGCGCCACGCCATGGCGTGCTGGCGCTTCAGCAGGCAGCGATGCGATTCATCGCCGACAGCTTCGTGCGCAAGACCCGTTTCGATCCGCTGCACGAAGCGGTCAACGAACAGCGACTGCTGGATCAACTGCCGCACTGGCTGGCGCAACTGGCGAATGAAACCAATGCGACGCTGACGATTCAATCCGGCGAGCGCAAGCTCGAAGTCGAACTGGAGCGCGCCGACTTCATCGCAGCAGTCGAGCCGCACTACGCTGAACTGCTGCGTTTGGTTCAGAGCGCACGCGTCGCCGGTATGCCGATTGCGCTGCGCGTATCGCAACGTGTGGCCGCGATGCCTGGCTTACTGGAGAGATTCGCATCGTTGCGCGATTGTGAAGTCGAAGTGTTGCCGCAAGGTGCGGCGGCCCTCGGCGCACTCAAGTACACGGACGCCATTCGTCGCTCGGCCGAATCGCTGGCGCTCGTCTACCAGTTACCTATTCCGCCGGTCGACGGCGTGGTCGCCCTGCGTGACGATCATTCGACTCCCTCACCTCTGCGACCGACACATGTTTTGTTTCAGGGGCGCGCGTGGGCATTGTCCGAGCGCCCGCTGACCGTCGGCTGGGCGACTGAAGGCGCGCAGCGATCGCTGCTCTTACCGTCTGCCGCTGCCGGTATTTCGCGCACGCATTGCACGCTCTCGCGACGCAACGGCTCGGTGCTCGTCGAAGATCACAGCACGTACGGTTCTTACGTCAACGATGAACGTGTGGTCGGCCGCACCGTACTCACCGTTGGCGATCGGTTGCGCCTGGGAACGCCGGGCGTGACGCTGGAACTGATTCAACTGGTCCAGGACGATGGCGCGCCGCAAGACTGAAATCTTCAGCATGTCGTTTCTCGACTGCATCACCTGCGCGTTCGGGTCGGTGGTGCTGGTCTATACATTGATCAATGCGCAGGGCGGACTGCGGCGCTCGGCGGAAACGCAGGTCATGCATGCCGAAGTAGACAAGTTGGAGCAGCAGGTGCTCGAGGGTTACCAGAACCTGGTGCTGGTGCGTAATTCCCTGGTGCAGACAGATGCCGAACGCGTGCGCACTGAAGGCATGGGCGCGCGTGTGCTCGAACTCACGCAGAAGACCAAGGAAGAACTGGCCGACGCGGACAAGGCCACCACCGCGCGGCGTGCCGCCATCGAGGCGCTGAAGGCCGACCTGAAATCCATCGATGAAGGCAAGCGACGCCTGGAAGGCGGTAGCAAGAGCGAGGAAGCCACCGGCACGCGCGTGCAGGGTTTCAAAGGGCAGGGCGATCGCCAGTACCTGACGGGACTCAAAGTGGGCGGCAAGCACATCGTGGTGCTGGTCGACACTTCGGCATCGATGCTCGATGAGACCGTGGTCAACGTCCTGCGAATGCGCAACATGTCGGATGCTCGCAAACTGCTTTCAGACAAATGGCGACGCACTCATTCGACAGTGGATTGGATTGCGGCGCAATTGCCCATGGACAGCGAGTTCCAGATGTTCGCGTTCAACACCCACGCGTGGCCGTTGCTGGAAGGTTCGGGTGAGCGCTGGCTCAAGGTCAGCGATCCGAATGCGTTGACCGACGCGCTCGGGGCGCTGCGCAAGATCGTGCCTAAAGATGGCACCAGCCTGGAGAACGCGTTTCTCGCCATGAACGCTTTGAGCCCGGTGCCCGACAACGTGATTTTGGTCACCGACGGCCTGCCGACGCAGGGCACGACGGCGCCGCTGTTGAAGAAGACGGTCGACGGCGAGGATCGCCTGAAGTTCTTCGAGCGCGCCTTCGCAAGATATCCGCGGGCGGTGCCGTTGAATGTCATCCTGATGCCCATGGAAGGCGATCCTTCCGCGCCGAGCGCCTTCTGGCTCGCCTCACGCCGCACCGGCGGTTCGTTCCTCAGTCCGTCGAAAGACTGGCCATAGAGACGCATCATGGGACGACGCAATACACGCCGCGAAACCGAGATCTTCAGCATCTCGTTTCTCGACTGCATCACCTGCGGCCTCGGCTCGGTGGTGCTGCTGCTGGTGCTGAGCGATGTGCGCTCGCCCGCAGCGGAACAGTCGCAGATCGACATGAAGAAGCAGATGGTCAAGCTGGAAGATGAACTGGTCGACATCACCGGTCAGACCGACATCATCAATCGCGACCTCAAGGCGCGGCAGGAGCAGCTGTCGGAAGTGAAGGAGCGCATCGCGCGCCTGCAAGGCGACCTGAGCGATGTTCGAGGCAAGTACAACGCATCGAAGAAGGATGCCGACGTCGCCAACGAGATCGAAGGCAAGCTGGTATCGGCGCGCCAGAGCCTCACCGAAGAAATGAAGCGGCTGCTGGGCGAAGGGTTCCAGCGCAAGAAGGACGACACCATCGGCGGCATCCCGGTGGACAGCGAATACATCATCTTCGTCATCGACACCTCCGGCAGCATGCTCAACTACGGCTGGCAGATGATGATCGAGAAGGTGCAGGAGACGCTCGACCTGTACCCCAAGGTCAAGGGCTTCCAGGTGATGAGCGACGAGGGCGGCTACCTGTTCTCCACCTACCGAGGCAAGTGGATTCCCGACTCGCCGGCGCAGCGCAAGCTGGTCATCGACCGCATCCGTAACTGGAACACGTTTTCCAATTCCAGCCCCATCGAAGGCATCGACGAAGCCATCCGCACCTATGCCGCGGTCGACAAGAAGATCAGCATCTACGTGTTCGGCGACGAATTCACCGGCTCGTCCATCGACTCGGTGGTGAAAGGCGTCGACATGCTCAACCGTCCCGACCAGAAAGGCGAGCGCCGCGTGCGCATCCATGCGCTGGGATTTCCAGTGCGTCCCGATGCGCCCCAATACACCAGTATCCGTTTTGCAACCTTGATGCGGATAATATGTGCGAAGAACGGGGGGACATTCGTCGGGCTGCACGAGCCGGAACGTCGCGGACAGCAGTTCCGCATCGGCGATACCCAGGCGGCGCCGGCGCCTACGCGTCCGAAAGCCTCCTGACAAAACGAGAGCCCGCCATGGATAGCCGCATGGATCATCGCCCGGATAACAAGCAGCGGGAATCACTTTGAAACCAGTCAACGCCCAGCGATGGCATCGCTATCGCCAGATGTCTGTGTCTCCCGTGCGCCTGCTGGCCGTTGCGGCACTGCTGTCGCTGGCGGCGTGCGGATCGGTGAAGCTGGTCGCGCGTACGAATATTCCCGCCCCGCTGGTCACGCGAATTCCGGTGGCCGTCGCGTTGTACATGCCCAAGGAGTTCAGCGGCTACGTACACAAGGAAAAGCGCTGGAGCACCGACTGGAACATCGATCTGGGCAAAGCCCAGTCCGACGGCCTGACCCGCCTGTTCGGCGCCATGTTCGAGCGGGTAGTGGATGTCGATAGCATCAATGCCGGCGCCCAACTCGGTGGCGACATCCGCGCCATTCTCGAACCCAGCGTCGAAGAGTATGCGTTCGTGACGCCGCGCGATGCGGGCTCGCCGTTCTATGCCGTGAGCATCAAGTATCGCGTCAATGTCTACGCACCCGATGGGCGTCTCGCCGACTCGTGGGGATTCACTGGTTATGGCACCTGGCCATCGGAGGGCTTGTCGAACACTGTGCCGCTGACTGAAGCCACTGCGCTCGCGATGCGCGATGCCGGCGCCAAACTCGCTGTGGAATTTCGCGACCAAGCCGTCGTTCGTGGCTTGTTGCCAGACGCGGCACCGGCAACACCGGCTGCTGTCACTGAACCCGCGCCGACTGGAACGCCCGCGCCAGCAGCTCCAGCGGAAGTGCCTGCGCCTTCCAAAGAGGAGCCCGCCCCACCAGCTCCGCCACCGCCCAAAGATCAGCCAACCCCGGCAGCGCCGCCGACATCGATCTAGTACGGCTGGCGGGGAGTAAGAATCTCTCGCAAAGGGCGCAAAGCACGCAAAGGAGGCAGCGAGAAAAAGGGCCAAGCCGAATCCAGATTCCGGCCATTGATTCTTACCTTTGCGTGCTTTGCGCCCTTTGCGAGAGATTCTTCGTCCGCTCAGGACGCCTTGTCCTTCTCCACTTCCTTATCCTTGTCGTCCTTGTTCTCTTTGCGCGTGCGGAATGTCTGCCGATGGCTTACCGCGGTGGTCTCCACCGGTTCGCCGGCGATGAATCGCGGTCGATAACGGGCAGACTGGATGGCAGTGAGCGTTTCGGCGCGCTGTCGTGACGTGCCGTCTTCATCGACCACGCGCGCATCTTTCACAGCACCTTCGCCGGTGACCGTGAATTCCACCTGCACGAAGCGCTGGTCGACTTCGGAGTCGGGCTTCGAACGGTTACGCAGGGCCAGCACCGGCGTCGGTAGATAAATCTGCACCGGGAAGGCGAAGGAAAGACTCGCGGGGCTGCCGGTATCCGCGGAGCCGACGAGAGCCGCCGCGCGGCGATAGAAGGGAAATGCCTTTTGCGGCTGATTGCGCGTCTGGTACCAGTCGCCCGCATCCACCAGGGTCTCGATCATCAAAGTGGTGGGACGATCCGGAATGCCGTCGAGCACCTGCACGGCATGCAGCAGCGCCCGTTCGCCTTCGCTGTTGAGGAATTGCGCCGTGATCGGCCGTGGTTCGCGTACAGCATCGTCACCGAAGCTGGGCTCGGATTCCGGTTGTCGCAGCATGCCCGCGTTCGAGAGCAGAAGCTCACGCCGATAACTGCTGGCCAGGCCGCGCAACGGTTCGATCACGGCGAGGCTGACTTTGCCGACCTTCTCCTGCGCCAGTTCATACGCCTCGCGGTAGTACTGTCGAGCGGTGTCCATGCTGCCGATCTGCGCATACCAGCCGCCGACCATGCACATCAGTGGCACCATGCGTGGGTCGCTGGCGCCATAGGCGCGTTCGCCGATCAACAGCAGGTAGCGGATGTGCTTTTCAGCTTCGAGCGGTGCGTCGGTGGCGGTAAGACTGGCGGCCAGTTGTCGCAGCAGGCCCTGCTGACTGGGATCGAACAGGCCGGCATTGCGCCGGGATACGGTCAATGCCTGATCCAATAGAGGAATTGCCTGCGCATGTTTGGATTGCGCCGCGTAGGCATAGCCGAGCCCACGCAATGGATCGAGGAGCTTCTCGCTGATCGGGCTGACGCGCGATTCGACGAGGCCCAGCGCTTCCTTATAGGCAGCCTCCGCACCGATGGCGTTCTGACTGCCCAGCTGCGCATTGCCCAGCAGGACCAGTGCATCGGCAAGTCGTTGCGGATCGGGCGGCGCTGTCGCACGGGCTGTTGCCACGAGCTGTTCCGCCGACGCAATCGCTGCGGTCCAGTCGTGACGATCGAGCTGCGCCCAGTACTCCTGCTGCGAAGCCGGGAACGTCGCGGGAGCGGCCACTCCGACGCACCACCATCCCAGTGTCAACGCGATGGCGCCTGCAACTTTCAGCGTAACTGACTTCATTGGCAGGCAAGGCTAAGGGGTCGGGGAGTGGGGCACAAGAGTTCTCATCTTTCCCTACGCGCAAGGTAAGCGACTGGATGCGCCGCCTCCGCCCTCACGCCGCCGAAAGAACCCTCTCCGTCGCTTCGTACTCAGCTTCCGACACGTCCGCAGCCGACGCCGGCGCTGCCGATTCCAGCGTGAACGTGCACACCGCATCCAACAACCCCGCGACCTGCCTTCGCAAACCCGCGGCCACTGCCGCTGTTTCCGCGACACGCGCAGTGTTCTGCTGCGTGTCCTCGTCGATGCGTTCGATGGCCTCGTTGAGCTTGCCGATATCGTCGTTCTGCGCGCGGCTGGCGAGCGCGATCTCCTTGATGATTTCCTGCAGGCGATTCACGGCGTTGACGATGTCGCGCATGGTTTCGCCAGCACCGCTGACCAGCACTGCGCCTTTCTCCACGTCTTCGAGCGATGCGCCGATGAGGCCCTTGATTTCCTTAGCCGCGTTAGCTGATCGCTGCGCCAGGTTACGCACTTCACTCGCCACCACAGCGAAGCCACGACCCTGTTCTCCCGCCCGAGCCGCTTCGACTGCGGCGTTCAACGCCAGCAGGTTGGTCTGAAAGGCGATGTCGTCGATGACGCCGATGATGTCGCCGATGCGATGCGAGGAACCGGTGATGGTCTTCATCGTCGCGATGACGCGAGTGACGACAGCATCGCCGCGCGAAGCGATGCCATGAGCATCCGCAGCCAGCCGGTTCGCGGTCAGGGCGCTGTCGAGATTGCGATTGACGGTCGTCGAGACCTGGTGTGCGCTTTCCGACGTTTGCCGGATCGAAGCGGACTGCGATGCTTCGCGTTGCGCGAGATCGTCGTTCGCATCGGCAATCTGCCGGCCGGCGCCGTCGATGGTGTCGGACGCTTCGCGGATCCTGATGAACAGCGCCTGCAGTTGGGCGCGACTGTCGTTGAAGGCATTGAGCAGTTCGCCGATCTCGTCGTTGCCGCGAGCGCGATGATTGAGAGTGAGGTCGCCATTGGCGAGCCGGTTCATGCGCGAGATCAGTGCGGTAAAACCTCGCCGGTTCGCGAGGTAGAAACTAATGGTCAGGTAGATGGCCACCGCCGAGCCGATGAAAGTGACGATCAGCAACCGGTTGCGCGAGCGCTCGAAACCATCGATGCGCGTCAGCAGCAGGCGATCGATAACTTGTGCGGTGGCCTTGGACACTTGCAATGTCTCGGCTATCAATTCCCTGGCGATCGCTGCATCGAGTGTCGCCACGCTGCTCATGTCGGCAGCCGCGCGCAATTGCTCCACGCTGGCGCGGAATTTCCCATAGGCATCGCCAAGCGCGGCGGCATCGAGCTGGGTTCGCAACGGAGGATTCGCCGCAACGGCGCGAGCGATCGCAGTGGCCAGCGATTCTTGAAACATTCCGGCGCGCGCCAGGATGAACTGTGCACTGGCGCGATCCTCTGCTGAGATGGAACCGCGCTTGCGAACATCGGCAAGCAGCGGCTGCCACTGAGCTGTCGCTTCTACCAGCTTTGGCGCATAGTCCATGAGGATGGCCATGGCGTAATACGAATCGAGATCCGGATCGAGGGTGAGCTTGGAGTTGTCGCTGATCTTCGAATAGAGTCCGAGCAGTTCGATGCCGAGTGCGTCGAGTTGCGCCGGCGCAGCCGCTGCTAACCATTGCTCCTGCAACGAACGAACTTGCGTACGCAGACCCAAAGCGTTCGACTGTCGTTCGTTCAAACGTTCGATGGCGCTGAAGTGCTTGGTGACACTGTCCGTTTCCAGACGAGCCGACTGCGGATCGCGACGCTGGGCCAGTGCCAGCGACAGGCCGTTCAACGGGGCGATGTAGATCGCCCCCAGTCGCTCTTGCGCCGCAAAGTCGATATTGCTGTTGGCGTAACTGATGACGCCGTATACAGCGATGACCAGCGGAATCGCCAGGGCGGCGCTGATGAGCGCGAATTTCGCGGGCAGGCGCAGGTTTTCCATCAAGCCTATGCCCGGCCGCAACGTGGTTTCGAACAAGGCTTTCATGGTGACGATGCCGGCTTCTCAGCTCCTCAAGGATGAGCCGGGCAGCAAGTCATGCCAGGCCCCGATCGCAAATCGGGTTTGTCACTGGATCGGCGAGTGTGCCGGATTCTTGAGCGCAGCGGCGCGACGTGGACCTTTTCCGTACGGGCATGCGTTGAATCCGCTGCCTCGTGCGAGGCAGCCGCCTGGCGTGCGGCACGATTTTCACCCGAGGTTACTGTGCCGGATCAGTCCCCCCTTTCCATGACGAGCTCCATGACAACTTCCGCGACGTCTGCCCAGGCAGCCACGAACGCGACCCCCGATCCTCTCTGGTACAAGGACGCCGTCATCTACCAGATGCACGTGAAAGCCTTTCACGATGCCAACGGCGACGGCATCGGCGACTTCGCGGGACTTGCGCAGAAGCTCGACTACATCCAGGAACTGGGCGTCAACACCATCTGGCTGCTGCCGTTCTATCCCTCGCCCATGCGCGATGACGGCTACGACATTGCGAGTTATACGGATGTCTACGCCGACTACGGCACGCTGGACGATTTCCGCGCCTTCATCAACGAAGCTCATCGTCGCGGCCTTAAAGTGATCACCGACCTCGTCATCAACCACACCTCGGACCAGCATCCGTGGTTTCAGGCTGCGAGGCGTGCGCCGCCGGGTTCGCCCGAACGCGACTTCTATGTGTGGAGCGACACCGACAAGAAATTCGCCGGCACGCGCATCATCTTCACCGACACCGAGAGTTCCAACTGGGCCTGGGACCCGGTGGCGAACCAGTATTACTGGCCTCGTGTCTTCTCGCACCAGCCCGATCTCAACCACAACAATCCGCGCGTGGTCGATGCCGTCATCGAGGTCATGCGCTTCTGGCTGGACCTCGGCGTCGACGGCATGCGGTTGGATGCCATTCCCTACCTGTGCGTCGAGGAAGGCACCACCAACGAAAATCTGCCGCAGACGCATGCGGTGCTCAAGCGCATGCGGGCAGTGGTGGATGCGAATTACAAAGGCCGCATGTTTCTCGCCGAGGCGAACCAGTGGCCCGAAGACGTGCGCGAATATTTCGGCGATGGCGATGAGTGCCACGTGGCGTATCACTTTCCGCTGATGCCGCGCATTTTCATGGCCGTGGCGCTCGAGGATCGTTATCCCATCGCCGAGATCATGCGCCAGACGCCCGACATCCCGGAGAACTGCCAGTGGGCCATTTTCCTGCGTAATCACGATGAGCTGACGCTGGAGATGGTGACGGACCGCGAGCGCGACTACATGTATCGCATGTATGCGCAGGAACCGCGCATGCGGGTCAACGTCGGCATCCGCCGGCGACTTGCGCCACTGCTCAACAACGACGTCGATCGCATCAAGCTGATGAACAGCCTGCTGCTGTCCATGCCCGGCTCGCCCATCATCTATTACGGCGACGAGATCGGCATGGGCGACAACATCTACATCGGCGATCGCAACGGCGTGCGCACCCCCATGCAGTGGAGCATCGATCGCAATGCCGGCTTTTCCCGCACCGATCCGCAACGCCTGTACCTGCCGCTGATCATGGATCCCATCTACGGCTACCAGGCCGTGAACGTCGAAGCGCAGAGTCGCGATCCCTCGTCGCTGCTCAATTGGACGCGCCGCATTCTTGCGGTACGACGCCAGCATCATGCTTTCGGCCGCGGCACGCTCGAATTCATCCGGCCGCAGAATCGCAAGATCATCGCGTACGTGCGCTTCTTCGAACAGGAAACCGTGCTGTGCGTGGCCAACCTGTCGCAGACGGCGCAGGCGGTCGAACTGGACCTGTCGAAGTTCAAGGGCCGCGTACCCGTGGAAATGATGGGCCGGAATGCGTTTCCCCCGGTGGGCGACCTGCCGTATTTCCTGACCTTGCCGGCCTACGGATTCTTCTGGCTGCTGTTGAGCGAAACCGAGCGGCCGCCGGCGTGGCACGTCGAAGTGTTGCCCGCGACCGAACTGCCGGTGCTGGTGCTGCCGAACGGATTGATCACGCTGCTGGAAAATAATGTGCAGGGTCCTGATCGCAACGTCGGCCGACGCGCCTTGCAGCAGCTGGAAAGCGAAGTGCTGCCCGAATACCTGCGGCCGCGCAGCTGGTTCGACAACGACAAGTCGCACTTGTCCTCGATCAAACTCGGGCCGCGTCTCATGTGGACCACGGGACAGGGGAGTTTCCTGTTGAGCCTGATCGACGTGAAAATCGGCGAGACGGTGAATCAATACATGCTGCCCCTGGCCCTCGCTTGGGAGGATTCGCCGGTGGGCGGCGCGTTGCGTACTGCCGAATGGACGCTCGCGAAAATTCGCGAGCATGCTCGTGTCGGTACGCTGGTGGATGCATTTGCCGATCCGGGTTTCTGTATTGCCATCGCGCGTGGCGTCGATTCGAATGCGCGGCTGCCGTTCGAAGGCGGCGAATTGCAGTTTCATTCGACCGAAGCGCTCACCGTGCCACTCGCGCCGCGCCTCGAACACGTTCCCCAATTGACGCCGGACAATCACAACACGATGGTGCTGATCGGCGAGAGCATTGCGCTACGCGTCTATAGGCACGTCGAACCAGGCGTAAATCCCGATGTGGAAATGGCTCGCTTCCTGACGCGTCACGGGTTCAACAATGTCGCCGGGCTGCTTGGT